>NZ_JAMBDU010000021.1:0-64369 GCF_025143875.1 Microbacterium meiriae
GGGGTCCGATCGTGCCTCCGCCCCAGGGTCGTGCAATGGGACCGCCGATCGCCCACGGACCACCAATCACGGACCCACGGATCACGGACCACGGATCACGGACCCGGAACACCACTGAACACGACGAAGCCCCCCGCCCGAAGGCGAGGGGCTCCGTCGTGCGGGTCACTCGTAGAGGACCGCGGCGATCTTGTCGTCGTCGATGTTGTTCTTGTCGTACCAGTAGGAACCGGTGTCGTAGAACTCCTCGACGTCGTCGCCGTTGGCCGCGTCGTAGGCCGCCTGCACGACCTGGGCGCCGATGCCGATCGGGTCCTGCGTGATGGCGCCGGCCATCGTGCCGTCCTTGATGGCGTTGATCTGGGCTGCACCGGAGTCGAAGCCGACGATGGTGATCTTGCCCTTCTCCAGGCCGAGCTCGTTCACGGCGTTCACGACGCCGATGGCCGAGCCCTCGTTGGTGCCGTAGATGCCCTTGAGGTCGGGGTGCGCCGCGATGAGCGTCTTGGCGATGTCGGCCGACTTCAGGTGGTCGCCGTCACCGTACTGGATGTCGACGATCTCGATGTCGGGGTAGTCCGCCTCGATCTTCTCGACGAAGCCGTCGCGACGCTCGACACCCGTCGAGTTGATCTGCGAGTGACCGACGATGGCGACCTCGCCCTCGCCGCCGATCAGCTCGGCCATGTGCTCGGCCGCCAGCGCGCCGGCGACCTTGCTGTCCGTCGCGGAGAGGCTGAGTCCGACGTCGCCGTTGCACGGGGCGTCGAAGTAGACGACGGGGATGTCCTTCGACTTCGCCTGCTCGAGCGGGGCGACGCACGCCTCGGGGTCGAGGGCGGCGTAGGCGATGGCGTCCGGGTTCTTGTCGATCGCGGCGGTCAGCATCTCGAGCTGCTGCGCGATCTCGGTCTCGGCGGCCGGGCCCTCGAAGGTGATCTTGACGCCCAGCTCCTGGGCCTTCTCCTCCGCACCCTTCTTGACGGCCTGCCAGAACTGGTGCTGGAAGCCCTTCGAGACCATGGCGATGTACATCTCGCCGTCGCTGCTGCCGGTGTCGCCGCCCGAGCCCTCTTCGATCACGTCGCCGCCGCCGGCACAGCCGGCGAACACGAGCGCGGATGCGGCCACGAGTGCCGCGAATGCGGTCTTCTTGCCGAATTTCATGGAAACTCCGTTGTTCTGTGTGGGTGCCGGCCAGGACCGGCGGGTGGACATTCGTGGTGCCTGTGCGGAGGGTTCCGCGGGGTCCGGCCGGAGCCGGGGACGGCGGCGGGCACGGGTTTCGCCGCCGCCGTGTCTCAGGTCCGCTGGCGGTTGCGCAGCGAGTCGAGGAAGACGGCCAGCAGGACGACGACGCCGACGACGATGTTCTGCCACTCCGGCTGGATCGACATGATCCGGAGGCCGTTGACCAGGACGCTCATGATGAGCGCACCGATCACGGTGCCGAGGATCGAGCCGCGGCCGCCGAGCAGCGAGGTGCCGCCGATGATCACAGCCGCGATGGCCTGCAGCTCGTAGCCCGTGCCGATCTGCGGCTGGGCCGAGTCGAGGCGGGCGGCGATCACGATGCCGGCGATGCCGGTGAAGGCGCCGGCGAACATGTAGATGAGGATCGTCCAGCGGCGCGTGTTGACGCCGGAGAGGCGCGTGGCCTCCTCGTTCGATCCGATCGCGAACGTGTACCGCCCGAGGAGCGTCTTCGACAGCACGAGCCAGGCGACGATCGCGAGGGCCGCGGTGATGAGCACCGCGTTCGGGATGCCGGGGATGAGCACGCCGAGCGCGATCTTCTTGAAGTCGGGAGCCGAGGTCGAGAAGTAGATCGGCGCGACGTTCGAGATGACGAGGGCGAGGCCGCCGGCGATCATCATCATGGCCAGCGTCGCGATGAACGGCGGCAACCGCAGGAAGGTGATGTTGACGCCGTTCACCAGACCCATGAGCACACCGGTCGCGATGCCGCCGAGTACGCCGACCCACACGGGCAGGCCCAGGTTGGTGATGAGCACACCCGTCATCACGGCGCAGAGCGCCATGCCGGTGCCGATCGACAGATCGATGCCGCCGGTGATGATGACGAACGTCGTGCCGAGGGCGAGGATGCCGATGACCGCGGTGGACAGCAGCACCGTGGCGATGTTGCTGAAGGTGAAGAAGTTCGGGCTGGCGATCGAGAAGAAGATGACCAGGACGATCAGGGTGCCGAACGCGAGCGACTGCTGGAACTGCCGCTTGAGGAACCCGGCGACGTCGCGCTTGTCGGTGTCCTCGTTGACGGCCGTCTGGATGATCGTCGTCGTCGACGATCCGGACTGCTGTGGGGTGCTCATCAGTCTTCCTCCCCGTGGGCTGCGAGTTGCATGATCTTCTCCTGGCTGGCTTCCTCGTTGCGGAGCGTCCCGGTGATGCGGCCGTTCGCGAACACAGCGATGCGGTTCGCGACCCGGAGGATCTCGGGGAGCTCCGACGAGATGACGATGATGGACTTGCCCGCGTCGGCGAGCTGCTGCATGAGGCGGTAGATCTCCTCCTTCGCACCGACGTCGATGCCTCGCGTCGGCTCGTCGAAGATGAGGATGTCGCAGTCGCGCATCAGCCACCGGGCGATGACGACCTTCTGCTGGTTCCCTCCGGAGAGGAGCTTGACGACCTGGTTGACCGAGGGGGTCTTCACCCGCAGCTGCTGGACGTATTCCTTGGTGCGGTTCTTCGCCTTGCTGTCGCCCATCCAGCCGATGCCGTTGGCGTAGGAGCCGAGCGACGCGAGCACGGTGTTGAAGGTCACGTCCTGCTCGAGCATGAGGCCGAGCAGCTTGCGATCCTCGGAGAGGTAGCCGACGCCGTGCTTGACCGCGTCCGCGGGCTGCGCGATGCGGACGGTGCGCCCGCCGATCGTGATCGTGCCGCCGTCGCGGTGGTCGGCGCCGATCACGGCCCGTGCGGTCTCGGTGCGTCCGGCGCCCATGAGGCCGGCGAATCCGAGGATCTCGCCCTTGTGCAGCTGGAACGACACGTCCTTGAGGAGCTTCCGCGTGGAGAGCCCCTGCACGTCGAGCACGATGGGGTCGTTGAGATGCTCCCGCGCCTGCGGACGCGTGCCCTCGTCGATCACGCGGCCGACCATCATCTCGATGATCGTCGGAATCGTGATCTCGGACTTGTCGAGTGATCCGATGTATGTGCCGTCGCGGAGCACGGTCACGCGGTCGGCGAGGCGGCGCAACTCGTCCATGCGGTGCGAGATGTAGACGATGCCGGTGCCCCGCGCCTTGAGCTGCTCGATGAGGACGAAGAGGGTCTCGACCTCGCTGTCGGTGAGGGCCGACGTCGGCTCGTCCATGATGAGGACCTTGGCGTTGAAGGACAGCGCCTTGGCGATCTCGACCATCTGCTGCTCGGCCACCGTCAGCTCTCCCACGCGCTGGCGGGGGTCGAGGTGGATGTCCAAACGCTGCAGCAGCTCGGCCGTCTGCCGGTTGAGCTTCCGCTCCGACAGGAACGGGCCCGTCGTGGGCTCGCGGCCGACGTAGATGTTCTGCGCGACCGTGAGGTCGGGCATCAGGTTGAGCTCCTGGTGGATGATCGTGATCCCCAGCTCCTGCGCCTGCAGCGGGCTGGTGAGCTCGACCTCCTGCCCCTCGAACGTGATCGTGCCCTCGTCCTTGGTGTAGATCCCGGAGAGGATCTTCATCAGGGTGGATTTGCCGGCACCGTTCTCACCCACGAGGACGAGCACCTCGCCGGCGCGCACCTCGAGATGCACGTCCTTCAGCGCCTGGACACCGGGGAATCCCTTGCTGATCCCCTCGACCCTCAGGATGGGTCCACTCATGCGCTCACCTGCTTCCTTGAAGGTTCTGTCGCGATTTCGGCGGACCGTTCCGCCGTAAACATCGGATCAATTCTGCGTCCTGCACCCGGGTCAGTGCAAGTTGTATCTAAATGTATCTAACGATCGGCGGCGGGGGAAGACCTGTAATAACATCTTGATCTCGAAGCGCCCGCGGGTCTCAGTGGAGACGGATGGAATCGACCGCCACGAGCTTGTCGCGGATGTAGGCGTTCGCGTGCGCCCCGAGTTCGTCGTTGTCCGTCCAGAGGTTGCGCCAGATGCCGAGCATGCGGCTGAGGTCAGGCGCGACCACGGCCGAGGAGAACGACTCGAACACGATGGGGCCGTCGTAGCCGATGCGTCCGAGCGCCTTGAAGAACGTGTCGAAGTCGACCGTCCCGGTGCCGAGATAGCCGCGGTGGCTCTCGCCGATGTGCACGTACCGCAGGGCCGGGGCCGCATCGAGCACCGGCCCGAACATATCCGACTCCTCGATGTTCATGTGGTACGTGTCCAGGTGGATGCCGAGGTTCGGACGGTCGACCTCAGCGAGGTACGCCAGCGCCTGCCGCGCGGTGTTCAGCACGTTGGTCTCGTAGCGGTTGACGACCTCGAGGGAGACGGAGACTCCCCGGTCGGCGGCGTGGTCCGCCACTCGGGCGATCGTCCGACGGCTCGAGGCGAGACCCTCGGGCGTGACCGGATCCATGTACTTCTTCATCGCGCTGTAGATCACGCCGCAGAAGTGCGTGCCCCCGAGCTCGGCGAGCACGTCGACCGCGCGGAGCAGGAGCGCCTCGCCCGCGGCCACCACGGCGGGGTCACCGCTGGTGATGTCGGTCTCGTCGGAGAGCCCGAGCGAGGCGCTGACCGCGAGTCCATGCTCCGCGAGGGCGGCCTTCGCGGCGGCGACGTCGAACGAGAACGGATCCATCAGCGGGAACTCGATGAGGTCGAAGCCCGCCTGCTTCGTCTTCTCGACCGCGAGCCGGATGCCGTCCGCGTCGAAGGTCCCCGTCCAGACGAGTCCGTGGCAGCCGATGTTCATGAGCGCTCCTCCGGCGGGTGTCCGGCACCGTCGCCGCGCGGACTTGGCACGTTACAAGTCCGGTGTGCGAGTCACGCTACGTCGCCGTCGACCGGGGTGTCAAGAACTTTCTTGGCACGTTACAAGTCCTCCGCTAGCCTGGGCCTCATCCGGCCGCACACCGACGGCCCCACCGTCGAAGGAGACCCATGTCCGCGAGCGTGAAGGACGTCGCGGCTCTCGCGGGGGTCTCGGCATCGACCGTGTCGAACTACCTCAATCACCCGCACGTCCTCGGCGCCGCCAGCCGCGAGCGGGTGCGCGCCGCGATCGCCGAGCTCGGCTTCGTGCCGAACGAGTCGGCTCGCCAGCTCCGCGCGGGATCGAGCAAGGCCCTCGCCCTCATCCTCCTCGACGCCTGGCTGCCGTACTTCAACGACCTCTCCCGCGGCGTCGACGACGTGGCGCGGGAGGGCGGCTGGTCGCTCTTCTTCAGCGACAGCGCCCGCGACGTCGCCCGCGAGGAGCAGAACATCGACATGTTCGAGGCCCACCGGGTGCAGGGCATCATCATCTATCCGCGCGGCGATGTCGTGCCGCGGCTGGAACAGCTCGCGACTCGCGGGATCCGCTCGGTGGTCGTCGGCCCCATCCGGGATTCGCCCTCCGTCGCCGCGGTCACCTTCGACGACCGCGGCGGCGGACGGCTGGCCGGCGAGCACCTGCTCTCCCTCGGCCGTCGCCGCATCCTGTTCCTCGGAGCCCCGACGGTGAGCCAGTCGAACGATCGTCTCGCCGGGCTGCGCGACGCGGTGGCGGGGACCGACGCCCGCATTTCCGTCCTCGACGTCGAACACCTCACGACCGAAGACGGCCTCCGGGCCGGGGCGCACCTGACGGATCTCCCGGCGGAAGAGCGCCCCGACGCGGTCTTCGCCGCGAACGACGGAGTGGCCCTCGGTGTGCTCACGCCGCTGCTCCGCCACGGCATCCGCGTGCCGGAGGAGATCGCGCTCGTCGGGTTCGACGACATCGCCGCCGCGCACCAGGGCGTGGTGCCGCTGACGAGCGTCCGGCAGCCCGGCTACGAGATCGGCCGCGCCGCCGGGGCCGCGCTGCTGCAGCTCCTCGCCGATCCGACCGCCGCGCCTCCGGCGCCGACGCCGTTCCCGGCCGAGCTCATCGTGCGGGAGTCCACCGTCGGGCGGTGAACCCGGCGTTCACAACTCAGGAGAAGAGCGCGGCTCCGCGTCGGAACGGCCCGTCCAGCCGCTTTCGCCGACGCAGCTCCTGAGTTGTGAACGGAGTCAGGCCGAGGGGTGGCCGACCACGCCCTTCCGGAGCAGTGCGTTGCCGTACTTGCGCGTCTCCCCCGTGCGCACCATCAGGTACGCCTCCTTCGCGACCTCGTAGTACGCGAAGCGCTCGACGAAGCGCGTGGTGTCGAGCTCCGTACCCGCCGCGGCCATGAGCTCGCGTTGCACATCCAGCACCTCGCCGTCGGCCGAGGTCATCAGGTCGATGCCGGGCGCGTCGTCGAGTGGCAGCACGCTGCGGATCGCGGCCACGACCTCCGGCGTCGTGGTCCCGGGAAGGTCGACCACCCGTGCGCCCAGTCCCCACGCCGGGAAGTGCGCGTCGGCGACGACCACCGCGTCGGAGTGCCCCATCCGGTCGAGATGCAGCAGCAGCTCCCCGGTCAGCAGCGGGTGGATTCCTTCGAGCACGGCGGCTCCTCTCGATCGGGGGGTCAGGACGCGGGGATCAGGCCCTCGGCGGCGAGGTTCTCCCACAGCGCGGAGGGGATCTGCAGCGAAGCGTACTCGGCGTTCTGCCTGAGCTGGGCCGGACGGCTGCCCCCGACGACCACCGAGCGCACCACGTCAGACTGCAGCGGGAACCGGATCGCCGCGGCCGGCAGGGGCACATCGTGATCGGCGCACACCGCGGCGATGCGCACGAGGCGGTCCCACAGCTCGTCGGGGAGCTGCCCGTACTCGTAGCGGCCATCGCGTCGCGGCTCGTTCGAGGCGAGCAGGCCGGAGTTGAACACCGACGCCGCGACGATCCCGGTCCCGGTCTCGCGGCACGCGGGCAGCACGTCGACCGCGGCGGGCTGCTCCAGCAGCGTGTACCGACCGGCCACCATCACGAGGTCGAGGTCGGCCGAACGCACCGATGCCGCGAGGGCGTCCGACACCATCGAGCCGATGCCGATCGCGGTCACCTCATCGTCGGCGCGCAACTGCTCCAGGGCGGGAAGGGCCTCGGCGAGCGCGAGGTCGAGGTCGTGCCGCTCCGGGTCGTGCAGGTAGAGGAGGTCGATGCGCTCGATGCCCAGGCGCTCGCGCGACTCCTCCAGGCTCGCCCGGATGCCGTCCGCCGAGAAGTCCCACACGCGCTGGAGGTCGTCCGGCACGTGGAAGTCGTTCGCGGTGTCGAGGCCGCCGGCGTGGTCGGGGTTCGGGCGCAGCAGACGGCCGACCTTGGTCGAGAGCACGTACTCGTCGCGCGGCTTGGTCTGCAGGAAGGCTCCGAGTCGGCGCTCGGACAGCCCGAGGCCGTAGTGCGGAGCGGTGTCGTAGAAGCGGATGCCGCTCTCCCACGCCGCGTCCAGCACCGCCCACGCGTCGTCGTCGGACAGCTCACGGAAGAGGTTGCCGACGTTCGCGGCACCGTAGCCGAGGGTCGGGACGGTCAGGCGCTCAGGCGTGGACATGCGCACCCGTCCAGGTGTACTCCGCGATGCTGTCGGCCTTCATCTCCATGCCCGTACCCGGCGCGGTCGGAGCCATGTAGGAGCCGCCCTGGATGTCGGTCGGCACGACGAAGTGCTCGTGCAGGTGGTCGACGAACTCGATCAGGCGGCCCTCGCGGGTCCCGGAGACGGCGACGAAGTCGAACATCGACAGGTGCTGCACGGCCTCGCACAGCCCCACGCCGCCGGCGTGCGGGCACACCGGCACGTCGAACTTCGCCGCGAGCAGCAGGTTGGCGATGTTCTCGTTCACTCCCGCGACGCGGACGGCGTCGATCTGCATGACCGAGATCGCGTCGGCCTGCAGGAGCTGCTTGAAGATCATCCGGTTCTGTGCGTGCTCCCCCGTGGCGACGCGGATGGGAGCGACGCCGCGGGCGATCTCGGCGTGCCCGAGGATGTCGTCGGGGCTGGTGGGCTCCTCGATCCATGCGGGGTGGAACTCGGCGAGCGCGTTCACCCACTCGATCGCCTCGGAGACCTCCCAGCGCTGGTTCGCGTCGATCGCGATGGGGAAGTCCGGGCCGCACACCTCCCGGGCCTTCCGGAAGCGGCGGATGTCGTCGTCGAGGTCGGCGCCGACCTTGAGCTTGATCTGCGTGAACCCGTCGGCCATGGCCTCGCGGGCGAGGCGCTCGAGCTTCTCGTCGGAGTAGCCCAGCCAGCCGGGGCTGGTCGTGTAGCCGGGGTAGCCGGTGGCGAGGAGCTGCTGCTCGCGCTCGGCCCGCCCGGGCTCCGCCGCGCGCAGGATCTCCAGCGCCTCCTCGCGGGTGAGGGCGTTGGTGAGGTAGCGGAAGTCGACGAGGTCGACGAGCTCCTCCGGGGCCATCCGGGCGAGGAGCTGCCAGAGCGGCAGGCCCGCGCGCTTGGCCTTGATGTCCCACAGCGCGTTGATGACGGCGCCGATGGCCATGTGCATGACGCCCTTCTCCGGCCCCAGCCAGCGGAGCTGCGAGTCGCCGATGATCTCGCGGAACGTGCCGCCCATGTCATCGAGCAGCGGTTCGATCTCCCGCCCGACGAGGTGTCCGGCGAGCGCGTCGATGGCCGCGACCTGCACGTCGTTGCCGCGGCCGATCGTGAAGACGAAGGCGTGCCCCTCGATGCCGTCGCCGGCGTCCGTGCGGACGATGACGTACGCGGCGGAGTAGTCGGGGTCCGGGTTCATCGCGTCGGAGCCGTCGAGGCTCAGCGACGTGGGGAAGCGGATGTCGGTGGTGTCGAGGGCGACGATACGGCTCACGGGGTTCCTCTCCATGCGCGGGTCGTTCTTCCGCGCGGATCTCTTGGAGTGTAAACATCCGATGTCTATACTGTCAACGAGACCGGCCGCTGAGCAGCGGCCTCCCGAACGATCAGGAGAATCATGAAGTTCGCGCGGCTCGGCACCCCGGGGGCGGAGATCCCCGTCCTCCTGGAGGGTGACCGCTACCTCGACCTCCGCCCGGTGACATCCGATGTCAACGGCGACTTCCTTGCGGGAGACTTCGTCGCCCGCGTCGCCGCCGCCCGCGACGCCGGGGAGCTCCCCGAGCTGCCGGACGCCGCGACGATGCGCATCGGCGCCCCGATCGCCCGCCCGAGCGCGGTGATCTGCATCGGGATGAACTACGCCGCGCACGCCGCGGAGTCGGGGTCGGAGCCGCCGACCATCCCCATCATCTTCCTCAAGACGCCCAACACGGTCGTCGGCCCCAACGACGCGGTGACGATCCCGCGCGGGAGCGAGAAGACCGACTGGGAGGTCGAGCTCGGCATCGTCATCGGCGCCCGCACCGCCTACCTCGACTCCCCGGAGGAGTCGATGGCGCACGTGGCCGGCTTCGTCGCCGCGAACGACGTGTCGGAACGGGACTTCCAGATGGCGGTGTCCGGCGGGCAGTGGTCGAAGGGCAAGATCGCCTTCGGCTTCAATCCCACGGGTCCCTGGCTGGTCACCCCGGACGAGGTGGACCATCAGGCGCTCGGCCTCCGCAGCTTCGTGAACGGCGAGCCGCGGCAGGACTCGAACACGAGCGACATGATCTTCACGGTCGAGCAGATCGTGCACCACCTGTCGCAGTACGTGACGCTCGAGCCCGGTGACCTGATCCTCACCGGCACCCCGCAGGGCGTGGCCCTGTCCGGCACGTACCCCTACCTGGCCGCGGGCGACGTGGTGGAGATCGAGATCGACAGCCTCGGACGCCAGCGCCAGGACTTCATCGCATGGGAGGCAGAGAAGTGACCCTTCGAACTCAGGGAACCGACGCGGAAGGCCTCGTGGCCATCGTCACCGGAGGAGCCTCCGGCATCGGCGCGGCGATCGCCGACCGTCTGCACGAGGACGGCGTCATCGTCGCGGTCCTCGATCGTGACACCACGCACGCCGACGAGCGGTTCGCCGCGTTCACCGCCGACGTCTCCGACCGCGCGAGCGTGGACGCCGCCGTCGCCGCCGTCGCCGAGCGCTTCGGCCGCATCGACATCGTCGTCAACAACGCCGGCGTCGGCGCACAGGGCGACATCGCCGCGAACGACGACGACGAGTGGGCCCGCGTCCTCTCCATCAACGTCACGGGCATCGCTCGGGTGACCTCGGCGGCGCTCCCCTGGTTGCGGACGTCCCCCGCCGCCGCCGTATGCAACACGGCCTCGATCGCCTCGACCACCGGACTCCCGCAGCGGGCGCTGTACTCCGCATCGAAGGGAGCCGTGTCGGCGCTGACCCGCGCGATGGCCGCCGATCATCTGCGCGAGGGCATCCGCGTCAATGCGGTCAACCCCGGCACGGCGGACACCCCCTGGGTCGGACGACTGCTCGACTCCGCGGCCGACCCCGCCGCCGAGCGGGCCGCGTTGGAGGCACGGCAGCCCCACGGACGACTCGTGAGCCCCGACGAGGTCGCCGCCGCGGTGGCCTACCTCGTGAGCCCCGCCGCGGGCTCCACCACGGGCACCTTCATCGAGGTCGACGGGGGGATGGCGCAGCTCCGCCTCCGCCCCGAGTGACTCGGTCTTCTCCGACGGCCCGGTGTCTCCCCGCGAGGCCCCGGGCCGTTCTCGTCCCGTCCCGCCCCGTCCCACCCCAGCCGGGATCAATTCCGCTCCCTCCTCCCGCCCCGCACGCCCCTTTCTCATCCTGCACGCCGCCTCGCCGCGCGGGCGGGATCAGAATCGCCCCCCGACGCCGCGGCCGCGGACCGTTTCCCATCCCGCACGCCACGAGGCGCCCGGAGGGACGAGCGTGAGCGGTACGGTACCCATCCGGCCGGGATCAAAAGCGGGCCTGGACGGGGCTCCGAAGGTGGCATATTGCACTCGCCCCGCGTAAGGGGGGGGGAGGGGGACTAGAGGGAGTAGAAGGAGGTGGCGGTGGCGTGGAAGAGGGCGTCGTGATCGATGCCGCGGGACGTGGCCCAGGCCGCCACGGCGTCGGCCCAGCGGCTGCGTGCGGACGGCTGATACACCGGAGAGCCGTCGGCGGAAGCGCGGGGATCGTCCGGCACCGCGGGGCCGACCGCCGACACGGGCCAGTCGCTCCCCCACATCAGGCGCTCGGGACCGAAGACGTCGGCCGCGATGTCGAGGAAGGGTTCGAGCTGCGCGAGGCTCCAGTCCCCTCCGGCCTCCGCGGGCAGTCCGGACACCTTGCAGAACACCCCGGGGTGTCGCGCCAGCTCGGCGAGGTCGCGCTCCCACTCCACAGAGGGCGTGCGCGGAGCAGAAGCCGTCCCGACCTCCGGCTTGCCGAGGTGATCGAGCACGATCCGCAGCTCGGGGATCGCGCCGGACAGTCGTGCGACGTCGGGGAGCTGCGCGGCACGCACGCACGCGTCGAAGGTCCACCCGTGCGCCGCGACCTCGCGGGCCCCGGAGATGAAGACCGACGAGAGCATCATGCCGTCCGGCTCCCCCTGCAGCAGATGACGCACGCCGACCACGAGGGGCTCCGCGGTGAGGCTCTCCAGGTGCACCGTGGTGTCGGTGCCGCGATCGAGCCGAGCGCCGGCGACGATGCCGACCACCCCGAGTCGTTCCGCCTGCCCTGCCACCCACCGCACCTCCGCGAGGAAGTCGTCCTCGGCGGTCTCGGCCTGCACGAACACGGCCCGCTCCTCCGTGGCCCGCTCCACCCGCGCATGCTCGAACTCGCCGGCAGCGAAGCGCCGCGCGAGCGGTCCCTCGAGCCACGTGTACCCGAGGGCCTCCGGGTCCCACAGGTGCAGGTGCGAGTCGAGGATGCGCATGCCCCCATCCTGCCGCAGACATCGGATGTTGTGCGAGGATGAGCGCCATGGCAGTGACGGACGAGGCGATCGAGAAGATCAAGGCGATGATCGTGTCGGGCGAACTGGCCCCCGGCGATCGCCTGCCCCCGGAGAAGGAGCTCTCCGAGCGCCTCGGCCTCTCCCGCAACTCGATGCGCGAAGCGGTCAAGGCGCTGGAGGTCATCCGCGTGCTCGACGTCCGTCGTGGTGACGGCACCTATGTCACGAGCCTGGAGCCGCACCTGCTGCTGGAGGCGATCGCGTTCGTCGTGGACATGCACGACGACGACTCGATGCTGGAGATGTTCGCCGTCCGCCGGATGCTCGAATCGCAGGCCACCGGGCTCGCGGCGACCCTGGGCACGGACGAGGCGATCGCGGCCCTGCAGGACGAGGTGGAGGCCGTCGACGCCTCCGTCGGCATCGAGGAGCTCGTCGACCACGACATCCGCTTCCACCGCGAGATCGTGGGCATGGCGGGCAACGCCTACCTCGCGAGCCTCATCGAGCACCTGAGCAGCCAGACGGTCCGGGCCCGGGTGTGGCGGGGGCTCACGGAGGGCGGCGCCGTGGAGCGCACCCTGTCGGAGCACCGCGCCATCGCCGACGCCATCGCCCAGCGCGACTCGGCACTGGCCACCTCCCTCGCCACGGCCCACATCGCGGGTGTCGAGCGGTGGTTGCGGCAGGCCGCCTCGGCCTGACCCGTCAGGCGCCGAGACGCTCCATCGCGGCGTCGAACTCGGCCGCCGAGCTGTCGCTGACCTCGTGGAACAGCACCTGGTCGAGCACGCCGGGCGCGGCGGTGAAGTAGGGGACGCCGGCAGCGCGCAGCCCGGTGATGTCATCGGCCGTCCGCAGCGACGCGGCGAGGACGTTGGAGGCGCTGCCCGCGCACATCTCCTGCATCCGGGCGATGAGGGCGTCGCCGTCCATGCCCGCGTCGCGCATGCGCCCGAGGTAGGGCGCGATGTACTGGGCACCGATCGAAGCGCACGCGAGCGCCTGCGCGACGGAGTAGACCGCCGTGACGAGGACCGTGGCCCCGTCACGGATGAGGGCGGAAGCGGCGGCGAACCCGGCTGCGGTCGCGGGCACCTTCACCGCGACGCGGTCGCCGAGCGCGCGGATGCCCTCCGCGTTCCGGAGGAAGGAGGCGGTGTCACCACCCCACGTCTGGAAGAACACCTCCCGAGCGCCCTCCTCGACCCAGCGGGCGTAGAGGTCGGGGATCTCCCCAGCCGTCCGCCCGCCACGCTCGAGGATCGTGGGGTTCGTCGTGACACCGTGCACGACCCCCGCGGAGAGCAGCCGCGCGACACGGTCGGTGTCGGCGCTGTCGACGTACAGGCGGGGCGCGATCGCGGTCATCGGGGTCTCCTCGCGGGCAACCTGTCGTTACAGGTGGGGCTTCGGCTAATGTAATGACAGCTCCCGAACCTTGTCAAAGACCGGGAGTCCCGCGCTGTCGAGGAGGATCAGGAGCGAGATGACACCCGCACACCCCGGCGACCGCTCCGGCGTCGTCATCGTCGGCAGCGTGACGGCCGACGTCACGACCTTCTCCCAGCGGCTCCCGGCCCGCGGCGAGACCATCCTCGGCGACGAGTTCACGCTGATGCTCGGCGGCAAGGGCGCGAACCAGGCCGTCGCGGCGGGACGCTCCGGCGCCCGCACGAGCTTCGTCGGCTGCGTCGGCGACGACCTGTTCCACGACCTCGTGGTGGACGGTCTCACCGCCGCCGGCGTCGACCTCGCGCACCTGCGCACCGTCCCGGGCCCCACCGGAATCGCGCACATCCGCGTCGACGCCTCCGCGCAGAACGACATCGTCATGGTGCCGCTCGCGAACGCCGCTCTGAGCACCGAGCAGATCGACGAGGCCCTCGCAGCGCTCGCCCCCACGACCTCGGTGCTGCTCACCCAGCTCGAGACCCCGTCCGCCCTGACCGCCCACATCACCGCGCGGGGACGCGAGCACGGCATGACCGTGATCCTCGATCCGGCACCGGCGGCGGAGCTGGCAGCGGAGATCTGGCGGAGCATCGACATCGTCACCCCGAACGAGACCGAGGCATCGCTCATCAGCGGCATCCAGGTGACCGACGCCGCCTCCGCCGAACGCGCCGGACACTGGTTCCTGGAGCAGGGTGTGGGCGCCGCGGTCATCACGTTGGCCGGACAGGGGTCGTGCGTCGTCACCGCCGAGGGCGCCACCGTCGTCCCGCCGTTCCCCGTGGAGGCCGTCGACACCACCGCCGCGGGCGACGCCTATGCCGGCTACCTCGGCGCCGCGCTCGCGAGCGGAGCGGCCCTCACCGATGCGGTGCGGCTGGCGACCGCCGCGGGCGCCCTCACCGTCACGAAGCAGGGGGCCTCGCCCAGCCTCCCCCACCGCGCCGACGTCGAGGCCTTCCTCGCCGCGCGCACCGCGGCCCCCGTCGCGAACTGAACCAGGAGCACACGATGCGCAAGACCTCGACCACGATCAACCCCGCGCTCTCCCGCGTCATCAGCGAGACCGGGCACACCGATCTGATCGTCGTGACCGATGCCGGGCTGCCGATCCCGCCGGGCGCCGAGCGCATCGACCTCGCCTACCGTCCCGGCGCCCCCGCCTTCCTCGACGTGCTCGACACGGTGCTCGCGGAGCTCGTCGTCGAGGGCGCGACGGTGTCGGCCGAGGTCGCCGAGAAGAGCCCGGAGGTGCTCGACGCCCTGCGCGAGCGCTTCGCCGATGCGGGGTTCGAGATCGAGCTGGTCCCGCACGTCGAGTTCAAGCGGCGCACGCACGCCGCCCGCGCCTTCGTGCGCTCCGGGGAGTTCACCCCGTACGCGAACGTGATCCTGCACGCGGGGGTGGCGTACTGATGTCCCTCATCGAGGACGCCATCGACCGCCACAGCGCGGCGCCCATGTACGACCAGCTCCGGCAGCTCATCATCGACGGCATCGCCCGCGACGGTCTGCAGCCGGGCGATCCTCTTCCCGGCGAGCACCGGCTGTGCGAGCGCTACGGCATCTCCCGCACGGTCGTTCGGCAGGCGCTGGCGCAGCTCGAGCACGAGGGACTCGTCGAGCGCGTGAAGGGCAAGGGCACGTTCGTCTCCCGCCCGCGCACGAGCGAGAGTCTCGTGCACACACTCGTCGGGCTGTACGACGACGTCGAGCGGCGCGGTGGCCATGTGCACAGCGACGTCCTCCGCCACGAGCAGACCGTCGCGGACGAGGAGGTCGCCCTGGCCCTGGAGGTGCCGGTCGGATCGCCGGTGATCGTGCTGGAGCGGCTGCGACACGTGGACGGCGAGCCCTGGTCGCTCTCGACCACGTGGATGCCCGAGGCGGTGGGGGCGGTGACGCTCGGCGCGGATCTCACCGAGGCGTCGCTGTACCGGCTGCTCGCCGACCACGGCATTATCGCCACGCACGGCGTCCGCTCGGCCGAGGCGACCGTCGCCACGCACGAGCAGGCTCAGCACCTCGGTGTGAGCGCCGGCTCCGCCCTCCTCCGTCTGCGCAGCATCAGCCGCAGTGAGGACGGCGTGCCGATCGAGTACTTCATCGCGTACCACCGCGGAGACCGCTCGCGCTTCGAGTTCCAGCTCCAGCAGGAGCAGTCCCAGGCCTCGTTGATGCACGTGGACGGATCGGGCGGCGCCTCCCCCGCGGGCACGGTGGGCTGACAGCGGCCCCGGTACGCTCGAGGCATGAGCGACTGGACCAGCACCGCGATCGCCCTGCTGGAAGCCGATGCCAACCGCAGCGCCGACACACACCTGCACCTGTTCCCGCTGCCGCCGGAGTGGGGCATCGACCTCTACCTCAAGGACGAGTCGGTGCACCCGACCGGCTCGCTCAAGCACCGCCTCGCGCGCTCCCTCCTCCTCTACGGGCTCGTCAACGGGCGCATCCGTGAGGACACGACCCTCGTGGAGTCCTCGAGCGGATCGACCGCGGTGTCGGAGGCCTACTTCGCCCGCATGCTGGGGCTGAAGTTCATCACCGTCGTGCCCCGGTCGACGGTGCAGGAGAAGATCGACCTCATCGAGTTCTACGGCGGAACCTGCCACTTCGTCGACCGCCCGGAGGACATGTCGTCGGAGGCCCAGCGCCTGGCGGCGGACTGCACCGGGCACTACCTCGACCAGTTCACGTTCGCGGAGCGCGCGACCGACTGGCGCGGCAACAACAACATCGCCGAGAGCGTGTTCAGCCAGCTCGCCCAGGAGCGGCATCCGATCCCCCGCTGGATCGTCACGGGCGCCGGCACCGGCGGCACCAGCGCGACGTTCGGCCGCTATGTGAAGTACCGCCGCCATGACACCCGGATCGCGGTCGTTGACCCCGAGGGCTCGGCCTTCTACGACGGCTGGGCGGGGACGGTCGACCCGCCGGCCGGGCGGCCCAGCCGCATCGAGGGCATCGGGCGGCCGCGGGTGGAGGCCTCGTTCGTGCCGTCCGTGATCGACGAGATGATCCAGGTGCCGGACGCGGGCTCCATCGCCGCGATCCGCCTCCTCCGCGAGCGCACCCTGCACTGGGCGGGCGGCTCCACCGGCACGAACCTCTACGGCGCGTTCCAGCTCATCGCCCGGATGCGTGCCGCCGGCGAGACCGGCAGCGTCGTGACCCTCATCTGCGACAGCGGTGTGCGCTACGCCGGCACGTACTACTCCGACGAGTGGGTGGCGCAGCAGGGGTGGGACCTCGCCCCGCACCGTGCGCGGCTGGAGCGGTTCCTGGAGACCGGGGTCTGGGCGGAGTGATCCCCGGGTTACGCTGACCCCATGACCACGCTCATCCTCACCGTCGCGGGTGCCGATCGTCCTGGCCTCGTGGCCGCCGTCGCCGATGTCGTCGATGCCCACGGCGGCAACTGGGAGAACAGCTCCCTCGCCGAGCTCGCCGGCACGTTCGCGGGTGTCATCGAGGTGTCCGTGCCGACGGAGCGCACCGGGGAGCTCGAGACCGCGCTCCGGGCGATCCAGGGCCAGGGGCTGCTCACGCTGTCGGTGCTCACCGGCACGCCGGGGCCGTCGGAGGACGAGGAGCAGCTGATCGTGATGCAGGTGCTCGGCAACGACCGCCCCGGCATCGTGCGGGAGGTGTCGGCGGTGCTGAACGCGCACGCCCTGAGCATCGAGGAGCTCACGACCGAGACCCGGGAGGCCGCGATGGCCGGCGGGCGACTGTTCGAGGCCTCGGTGATCGCGAAGGTCCCGCCGACGGTCGACCTCGACGCCCTGCGCGCCGACCTCGAGCGCCTCGCGTCGGAGATCCAGGTCGACATCACCCTCGGCTGACCCCGTTCGAATCGCCTGAATGGCTCTATCCGGCCGCCGGATGGGACCGATCGCGCGATTCGAACGCAGTCAGAGGCCGGAGTATCGCCGCACCCAGTACTCGGTGTAGGCGACGTGGGCGGACGCGGCGGCGGAGGCTGCCACCGGATCCGCAGCGGCGAGGCCGCGCAGGATCGCGCGGTGACCGGCATCGGAGTGGATCTTGAGCTCCGCGGCGTCCTCCGGGTCGGATATCCGGTAGGCCCGGGAACGGGAGCGCAGCACGTCGATCAGGCTGGTCAGGGCCTCGTTGCCCGCGACCGATGAGATCGCCATGTGGAACTCGTGGTCGAGGCGGGACTGCGCCTCGAAGTCCGTCGTCGACTCGATCTCCGTGAGCACCTCGTCGAGCGCGGCCACCGTGTCGTCGTCGATACGGGCCGCGGCGAGCGCCGCCGCATGGGGCTCGAGCACCCGTCGGAGCTCCGTCAGTTCCAGCACCCCGGCCATCGGCAGCAGTCCGACCGTGAGGGACAGGCTGCCGATGAGGTCGGCGGCGCGGAGCTCGCTGACGTAGCTCCCGGAGCCGTGCCGCGTCTCCAGCACGCCCAGTGCGGCGAGGGTGCGGATGGCTTCGCGGAGCGATCCCCGTGAGACGCCGAGCCGTTCGCACAGCTCTCCCTCGCTCGGCAGCCGGTCGCCGGGGCGCAGAGCGCCGTCGGCGATGAGGGCCCGCAGCCCGTGCAGCGCCGTGTCGAGTGCGCTCATCGTCATCCTCTCCGCCACTACCCCACCCCTCGTGAAGTCTGTCGGACACACCGGCGGCCGCAAACTCGTATGACAACTATGTTTCATCTTCGCGCTTTCGTAGCCAAAACCGAAGGCGTGTGGCAAAGTTGTGCAACAACTCGCCCCCACTCACCGATGAGGTCCGATGCCCGCTCCGCAGTTCCCCGCTCCGCTCACGCTGAACTCCGGCCTGCGGGCGCGCGACGCCTGGCCGCTCGACCCGATCGTGATCCACCTCAACCACGGGTCCTTCGGGGCGGTGCCGTCGGTGGTGGTCGCCCATCAGGACGCCCTGCGCCGCCGCGCCGACCTGAGCCCCGTCGAGTGGTTCCCGCGCATCGCGGAGCGGGTGCAGGAGGCGAGGCAGCGGACGGCTCCGTTCGTCGGCGCCCGCGCGGAGGACAGCGTGTTCGTGCCCAACGCCTCCGCCGCGGCCACCGTCATCTACAACGCCCTCCAGCTCGAGAGCGGCGACGAGATCCTCGTCACCGACCAGGGCTACGGGGCCATCACCATGGGAGCCGAGCGCCTCGCCCGCCGGTTCGGCGCCGCCGTCCGCACGGTCGCCCTGCCCCTGCTCGCCGATGACGACGAGATCGTGCAGCTGTTCGCTGACGCCCTCACCCCGCGCACGCGGCTGCTCGTCGTCGACCAGATCACCTCGCCCACGGCTCGCCTGCTGCCGACCCGCCGCATCGCCGACCTCGCGGCCGAGCGCGGCGTGCGCACCCTGGTCGACGGCGCCCACGCCCCCGGCCTCATCCCGGACGCGGCGGCCGTCGCCGGCGGCGACTGGTGGTTCGGCAACCTGCACAAGTGGCCCTGCGCCCCGCGCGGCTCCGCCCTCCTGGTCACCACCGCCCCCGACCGCGACGAGCTCTGGCCGCTGATCGACTCCTGGGCCGCGCGCGAGCCGTACCCCGAGCGCTTCGACACGCAAGGCACGATCGACGCCACGACGTACCTCGCCACCCCCACCGCGATCGAGTTCATCGAGGCCGAGTTCGGATGGGCGGCCGCCCGCGAAGCCATGGCAGCGCGCGCCGACGCGGGGGCCGAGCTCATCGCCGAGGCCCTGCGCCCGTTCGGCGACGAGGACCCGCTGACCCCGCTCCCCTCCCCGGTGCCGTCCATGCGCCTCATCCGGCTGCCGCTCGGCCTCGGCGCCACCCGCGAGGAGGCCGACGCGCTGCGCATGGACCTCCTCGACGAGGTCGGCGTGGAGACCGCGTTCACGAGCTTCCGCGGCGTCGGCTACTTCCGCCTCTCCGCGCACCTGTACACCGAGGCCGCCGACGTCGAGGCGTTCGTCGAGCGCTGCGTCCCGGCGATCCTGCACCGCGCGGGCATCCGCCCCGCCGACGCCCTCATCCTCCCCTGACCCGCATCACCTCCCGCACGACCCACCCGAACACCCACCCACCCCCACCGAGAGGCACATCGTGAAGAACAAGATCTTGACGACCGCAGCCGGAGTCGGCACCGTCGCCGTCCTCGCACTCACCGGATGCTCCGGAGGCTCCGGCTCGTCCGGCGGCGACGGCAGCGTCACACTCCAGATGGTCGAGAGCCTGACGAACCCGGCGCGCACCGAGCTCCTGCGCGGACTGCTCGACGAGTTCGAGAAGGACAACCCCGACATCACCGTCACCCTGGTCTCCCCGCCCACCGAGCAGGCCGACCAGAAGATCCAGCAGATGCTGCAGTCCGGCAAGGGCGTCGACGTGCTCGAGGTGCGCGACATCACCGTCGGGCCGTTCGCGAACAACGGCTGGCTGTACGACCTGGGCGACGATCTGAAGGAGTGGGACGGCTGGGACGCCCTGACCGAGAACGCGCAGTCGGCATCGGTCGCGGAGGACGGCAAGAGCTACTTCGTCCCCTACGGCTTCTACGGCCTGTCGCTGTTCTACCGCACGGACCTCGTCGAGCAGGCCGGCTTCGACGGCCCGCCGCACAGCTGGAAGGACCTGCTGGAGCAGGCGTCCGCCATCCAGGACCCGTCGAACAACATCTACGGCTACGCCTTCCGCGGCGGGCAGAACGCCAACAGCAACGTCGTCGCGGCGATCGAGGCCTACACGATCGACGGCCTCGACACGGAGGACGCGTTCCTCATGGAGGACGGCTCGACGATCTTCGCCGCGCCCGAGGCCCAGGAGGCCGTCGACGACTACTTCGACCTCTTCAAGGAGGCCTCGCCGCCGTCCGCCGTCTCGTGGGGCTACCCCGAGATGGTCGCCGGGTTCACCAACGGCACCACCGCGTTCCTGCTGCAGGACCCCGAGGTCATCGCGACGGTGCAGGACTCCTCGCTGACCGAAGACCAGTGGGACACCGCCCCGCTGCTCGTCGGCCCGTCCGGCAAGGCCGCGCAGCCCCTCGCCGTCGCCGGCTGGGGTGTCGCGGAGAACAGCGAGCACAAGGAGGCGGCGGTCAAGCTCGTCGAGTTCCTGTCGTCGGCCGAGCCCGCCACCGAGTTCGCGCAGGCGAACAGCCTCGTCCCGATCATCGCGGCCGCCGCGGACGACGAGTTCTACTCGACCGGCCCCTGGACGAGCTACGTCACCATGACCGAGGACCCGGAGACCTACGTCAACGTGCGTCAGCCGCGCGGGGTGAGCTGGTGGACCGAGTGGATCCAGAAGTCCGACCAGGACGTGCAGAGCGTGCTGCTCGGCAACATGTCCACGAAGGACCTCCTCGCCTCGTGGGACGCGTTCTGGACCGAGAAGTACGCCGCGGAGAAGGGTTGATCCGTGGCCCGCACCATCCGTGAAGGGGGCTCCGTCGGCACCGCCGGCGGGGCCTCCCCGGCATCGCGTCGTCGCCCCTTCCGGGGTCGCACTGCGCTCACCCTGCTGGCGTTCCTCGCGCCGGCGATCGTCTTCGTCTGCTGGTTCACGTACTGGCCGATGCTGCAGGGCGCCCGCATGGCGTTCCACGACTGGAACCTGTGGGACCTCACGTCGACCCCGTTCGTCGGCATCGACAACTTCCTCGCCGTCTTCCGGGACCCGGCGTTCCCGACCGTGGCGTGGAACTCCGTGCTCTGGGTGGTCGGCTCGCTCGTGCCGCAGCTCGTGATCGGCTTCCTCATCGCTCTCGCCCTGCGCAAGCGATTCCGCTTCCGCGGGCTCTACCAGGCGCTGGTGTTCTTCCCGTGGGCGGTGTCCGGCTTCCTGATCGGCATGCTGTTCCGCTGGATGTTCAACGCCGAGTTCGGCGTCGTCAACGACCTGCTCATGAAGGCGGGTCTGATCGACGCGCCGCTGCCGTGGCTGGCCGATCCGAAGCTCGCGATGTTCGCCGTGATCGTCGCGAACATCTGGTACGGCGTGACCTTCTTCGCGATCATGATCCTCGCGGCCCTGCAGTCGGTGCCGGACGAGATGCTGGAGGCGGCGAGCCTCGACGGCGCCGGCAAGGTGCGGCAGCTGTTCTCGATCATCATCCCGTACATCTCGATGACGTTGCTGCTGACGATCCTGCTGCGCGTGATCTGGATCTTCAACTTCCCCGACATCATCTACGCGATGACGAACGGCGGCCCGGCCAACCAGACCCACATCATCACGACGTGGATGATCAACTACACGCAGCAGGGCAACTACGGCATCGCGAGCGCCATCGGGCTCATCGTCGTGGCCTTCCTCATGGTGTTCTGCGCGTTCTACCTGATGGCGATGCGGAGAGTGCAGCGATGACCATCACCTCATCCGTCCGGACCGGCTCCTCGGTCACCGAGACGCGCCGCATCACGGTGCCCGACCCGAAGGCCGCCCCGCACCCGAAGCCCCGGGTGACGGTGGGCGGCGTGGTGCGTGTCGTCGGCCTGGGGCTGTGGCTGCTCATCACGCTGTTCCCGCTGTACTGGATCACGCTCACCGCGTTCAAGTCGCCGGGCACGATCAACCGCTTCCCGATCGAGTACTGGCCGAGCGAGCCCTCGCTCGACAACTTCACGAGCCTGTTCGAGAAGAGCTCGTTCGGGACGTTCCTGGCCAACTCGGCCATCGTGGCGGTGTCGGCCGGCGCGGTGGCGACGCTCATCGCCCTGCTCAGTGCGTACGTGCTGGCGCGGTTCGAGTTCCGCGGCAAGGGGGCGGTGCTCATCGCGTTCCTGCTGACGCAGATGATCCCGGCGTTCATCGCCCTGGGACCGCTGTACTCGATGATGACCGACCTGGGACTCGTCGACACCAAGCCGGGGCTCATCCTCGTCTACATCGCGATCTGCATCCCGTTCTCCACGGTCATGCTGCGGGGCTTCTTCGAGAACGTCCCCGACGCGCTGGAGGAGGCGGCGATGATCGACGGCTGCTCGCGCCTTGGTGCCCTGTTCCGGGTGCTCGTGCCGGTGATGACGCCCGGCATCATCGCGGCGTTCATCTTCAACTTCGTGAACTGCTGGAACGAGCTGTTCCTGTCGGTCGTGCTGATGAACACCGACGCGAACCGCACCGTCCCATCGGCGCTGAACGGCTTCATCTCCACGTTCAACATCGACTGGGGCTCCATGAGCGCCGCGGCCGTGCTGACCATCCTCCCGACGATGGTGATGTTCGCCCTCGCCAGCCGCTGGATCGTCCAGGGCCTCACGGCCGGGGCCGTCAAGGAGTAACCCGCCCGAATCGCGCACATGGTCCCATTCCGCGACGGAATGGGACCATTTGCGCTCTTCGAAGGCTTAGACGAGCCGGGACTTCGGCGACACCGAGTACGTGTGCTCGGCGTCGCGGTTGACCGTGTCGCCGAGAGCCTCGTCGATCGCGGTCATCGTGTCGGCGTCGAGCTTCACGCCGGAGGCCTTGACCGTGTCGGCGAGCTGCTCCGGGCGGGAGGCGCCGACGAGGGCCGCCGCGACGTTCGGGTTCTGCAGTACCCACGCGATCGCGAGCTGCGGCATCGACAGCCCCGCCTGCTCGGCGATCGGCTTGAGGCGCTGCACCGCGGTGAGGATGTCGTCCCGCAGGAAGCTCTTGATGAAGCCCGCGCCCGAGTTCTGGTCGGTCGCCCGCGAGCCCTCCGGCACCGGCTGCCCCGGCAGGTACTTGCCGCTGAGCACGCCCTGCGCCATCGGCGACCAGACGATCTGCGAGATGCCGAGCTCCTCCGACGCGGGGACGACCTTGCCCTCGATGACCCGCCACAGCATCGAGTACTGCGGCTGGTTCGAGATGAGCTGGATGCCGAGCTGCTTCGCCAGCGCGTGCCCGTCGCGGAGCTGCTCCGCGGTCCACTCCGAGACGCCGATGTAGAGCGCCTTGCCCTGCCGCACGATGTCGGCGAAGGCCTGGAACGTCTCCTCCAGCGGGGTCTCGTGGTCGAAGCGGTGCGCCTGGTACAGGTCGACGTAGTCGGTGCCGAGACGCTGCAGCGAGCCGTTGATCGACTCCATGATGTGCTTGCGGCTCAGGCCGGTGTCGTTCGGACCCTTGGGACCGGTCGGGAAGTAGACCTTCGTGAAGATCTCGAGGCTCTCGCGACGCTGACCCTCCAAGGCCTTGCCGAGCACGACCTCGGCGGCCGTGTTGGCGTACGTGTCCGCGGTGTCGAACGTGGTGATGCCGGCATCCAGGGCGGCGTGCACGGTCTTGACCGCGGCGTCGTCCTCGACCTGCGAGGCGTGCGTGACCCAGTTGCCGTAGGTGATCTCCGAGACCTTGAGACCGCTGTTGCCGAGATAGCGATAGTTGACCATGGACCAACGCTAGTCCCGCCAGGGGGACCGGCGGGCCGGATCGGCCGCGATCATCAGGCAGTGGCGGGCGAAGGTTCGCGGCGGCGGGACGTGACCGCGGCCCCGACCAGCACCCCGACCGCGGAGAGCGCGCTGACCGCGTACAGGGGCAGCGCCCACGGGGAGGCATCGGCGCCGCTGATGCCGAAGGTGTCGGCGAGCCCCATGCCGGGGCCGAACGACGCGACGAAGTAGGCCGGCGCCCCGCCCATGAGCAGCGCGAGGAAGGTCATGCCGGCCACCACCGCCGGAGCCCGCGTGAGGAGGCAGACGACCGCCGTCCCGACTCCCAGGCACACACCCGCGCCGAGGATGCCGAGGACGGTCTGCGGCATGAGGCTCTCTCCGGCGTTCGACATCGCGGCCCTGACCTCATCGAGGGAGAGGCCGCCCGGCGCCGCGGCGAGCGGGTTCAGCACGAGGATCTGCACGGCGGCGAGCGCGGCATACGCGGTGACGGCGAGCACGCCCGCGACGCAGATCCAGAGGGTGGGGCGCGGCACCGGTGTCATGCGGTCACCCTAGGCAGGGCTGCTGAGAGTCTCCCGGTACTCGCGCCAGGCGTCGCCCAAGCGGCGCACCCCCTCGGTGAGCACGTCGTCCGGCGCGGTGAACGGCAGACGCACGTGGTCGTCCGGCGCGGCGGCCGAGACCGCGAAGGCCCCGGTGCCCGCGATCGAGACCCCGTGCGCGGCAGCGACGCGCGCGAGAGCCGCCGCAGAGCCCCGAGGCAGCCCCGCCCACAGCGAGAGTCCGCCCCGCGGAGCGTCGTAGGTCCAGTCGGGGAGGTGCGCGGCCATCAACTCCTGCAGCAGGAGGAGGCGTTCCCGGTGCACGCGACTGTTGGCGCGGCGGAGCTCCGTCGCATGGGCGATGAGGTCGAGGGCGAGGAGCTGGCCGGGCACGCTCGTGGACTGGTCGGCGAGCTGGCGCGCACCGCGCAGCCGTCGGACCAGGACGGGGTCGGCGCGCAGCCACCCGATCCGCAGCCCGGCCCAGGCCCACTTCGACACGGACTCGACGACGAGCACCGGGGCGTCCGGCCGTTCCGAGGCGAGCGTGGGCGGCACGATCCCGTCGAACGAGATGCCGGCGACGACGCGGTCCTCGATCACGGGCACCCCGTACTGCGCGGCGAGTTCGGCCACGCGATGCCGCGCCGCCCCGGGCAGACGCGTCCCCGTCGGGTTCTGGTGGTGCGGGTTGAGCGCGACGAGCACGGGACGCAGTCGGGCCATCGCCTGCTCCAGCGCATCGACGTCGAGGCCGTCCGCCCCCATCGGCACGCCGTGGACCGTCCCGCCGCGCAACCCCACGGAGTCGGTCACGCCCGGCCACGTGATCTCCTCCGCGAGGACGACGTCCCCCGGCTCCACGAGCGCGTTGACGACGAGGCTGATGGCCTGCTGCGCGCCGTGGGTCACGAGGATCTGCTCGGGCGTGGTCGGCGTCCCCTCGGCGCGGTACATGTCGGCGATGAGTTCGCGGAGGGCCGGGAGACCCGCGGGGTCGGTCTCCGGGAGCAGGGCGAGGTCGAGCCGCGGCTGGTGGTCGCGGATGAGCTGCACACCCAGATCCGGGATCTGCGGGACCGTGCGGAGCAGGTCGATCGCGTTGGGGAGTGCCGAGAACAGCGCCTCGCCACGTCCCGGACGGCGGTCGGCCGCGGGCGCCGTCCTCGCCCCCGACACCCTCGTCCCACTGCCCTGCCGGCGCTCCACGAGACCCTGCTCCGCGAGGGACGCATAGGCGGACACGACCGTGCCCCGCGAGACCGCGACCACCGCGGCGAGGGCGCGTTCGGCAGGCAGGCGGTCGGCGGGGCGCAGCTCACCACTGCCGATCAGGGCGGCGATCCCTGCAGCGAGTCGGGTGGAGAGGGTGCCGTCGCCATGGGCCCAGCGGCCGAGGCGTGCGGCGAGCGCGGCCGCGGAGACCTCCCCGCCCTGGACGAGAGGGCCGGGGGCCGATCCGTGGGCCACCGGCGTCGCATTGGCCCTGTCGAGGGTGTCCATGAGACCCGATTCTGGACCAATGACAGTTCCCACGACCAGCTTCGGGCTCGATCTCGGTCCAATCGACCGGGATTGGACCATGGGCGAACTCCTCGACTGGCTCGGCGACGACGCCCGCACCCACGACCCCACCCTCCTCGGACCGCTCGCTCTCATCGAGGCCGGCGTGACCGGCACCCCGTGGCAGACCACCCCGTCCACGGTCGCCCTGACGCGTTCTCTCGCGCTGGCGTCCCGGTCCGGGGACCTCTCCCGCGTTCGAATCGCCCACTTTGTCCCGAACCCGGCCGGGATGGAGCACAGTGAGCGATTCGAAAGGAGTCAGGTGGCCTGAGCCCCGGGGGTGGTGACGATGTCGGCGCGGTCGCGGAAGCCCTCCGCCGTCACCCTGTCCAGGGCGACCTGCTTGCGGATGGCCAGCGCCTTCTCGTAGAGGCTCGGGTCGCCGTAGCTCGTCAGCACCTTCACCAGCACCGGCAGTAGCTCGATCATGAAGAAGAGCGCCGCGATGAGGATGTGCGCCCACAGGATCGTGGGCTCCTTCTCGCTCAGGCGGTTGAGGCCGCTGATCTGGCTCAGCAGTCCCACCGCCCCGGCGTTGCCCTGCGCCACGGAGTCCGCCCGGGCGTTGTAAGCCGCGAGCGCTTGCTCATACGTGTCGCGCGCGGCGGGGAGCTCGTCCTGCGCCTGCTGACGGTTCTGCGACTCCGACGCCGTGGTGTTCTCCTTGGCGGCGCTTCCGGCAGCGGCGAGCTCCTCGTTGGCCGTGCGGAGCTGGGCGGCCAGTGCATCGTAGGTCTGCTGGGCCTCGGCGAGCTGGGCCTGCGCGGCCTGCGAGCTCGCACCCTCGCCGTTCACACCGGTGCAGCCGGGAACGGTGCCCGCGCCCTCGCCGGTGAGCTCGCACTGATACAGCGTCCGCGCCTGGTCGATCACCGCCTGCTGCTCCGTGAGCTTGGCCGTCAGATCGTCGACCGTGGACTGGGCGGCCGACTCCGTGGCCGATGACGACTCGGTCCCGGCGACGATGCCCGTCGCCGCCTGGTTCTCGAGCGCCGCGACGCGCTCGGACGCCGCGTCCAGCGCCTTCTTCTCCGGACCGGTCTCGAGCGCCTCCTGGTCGGACTGCGCCTGCACGATGTTGGTCGCGGCGACCTCCCGGGAGATGTCGTTGCGGAAGATCTGCAGCACGAGCGGCTCCGCGACGACGAACCCGATGATCGCCGCCATGATGACGCGGGGGATCGCGAGGCCGATGAGCTTCCAGACGTTGCGGGTCGACGTCATGGTCGAGGTGAGGAAGCGGTCGAGGTTGAAGATGATCAGTGCCCACACGATCGCGAGCGGGATGGCCAGCCAGACCGCCGCGCGCACCCCCGTCGTCAGGGCGAAGAGCATGGAGATCGCGCTGACCAAGGCGGTCCCGGCGAGCACGAAGAACATCTGCACGAAGCGCGGGGTCTCGCCGGGGACCCTGTCGAGGATCTCGCCCTCCGCCCCGCCGAGGATCGCGAGAGCACGGAGGCGTTCGGCGGCGGTGCGTCGGCGACGCGACTTCCGGACGCGCTGCGGGCGCGCCGGACGGTCGGGGGCGGGCTCCGCGTCGACCGGGGCGTCGGGCGCCGTCACCGGCTCGGACGTCGGGTCGTCGGACGCGACGTCGGGCTGCGCGGGTGTGTCGCCGGTCGGCTCGTACTCGCGCAGGAAGTCGAGGTCATCCGTCTCGGCGTTCGGGTCGCCGTCGATGATGATCCGACCCTGCGAGTCGAAGCGACCCGGGCGGTGGGCGGAATAGGGCATCCCGACAATCTACGAAACTCCGCCTGTGCATACCGTGGAAGACCGGGGCGAGAACCCTTCGAATCGCGCAGATCGCTCCATCTCGGCCGGGAATGGAGCAAGGTGCGCGACTCGAAAGAGTCAGCGGGTGAGAGAGGCCGCGTAGGCGGACAGGGCGTCGTCGAGCGTGAAGTGGCCGGCCGCGGCGAGGGTGCCCAGGCCGTGCATCAGCCCCCACAGCGACACGACGTCCGCCGGGCGGTCGAGCCCCGCCGCGGCGGCCGCCTCCGCGAGCACGCCCTCGAGCGCCTCGATCAGCGGGGCCATGGTCTCGGTAGGAGACCCCGGTACGCACACGGTGGGGTCGTAGACGGCATCGAACGCGTGGGGATGCTCGACGGCGAAGCGGATGTAGGCCGATCCTCCGGCGACGAGGGCGTCGTGCGGCGTCGCGGCACCCTGGGCCGCCACACGCACCTGCCGGAGAAGGTCGGCCATGCTCCGCTCGGCCAGGGCCTTGAGCAGCCCGAGGCGATCGGAGAAGTGGTGATAGGGGGCGTTGTGGCTGACGTTCGCCGCGCGCGCCACTTCGCGGAGGCTGATCTCGGCGGCCGGTCTCGTCTCGAGCAACCGCATCGCGGCGTCCTCGAGCGCACGCGCCAGATCACCGTGGTGGTAGCCGTCCTTCGAACTTGACATAAGCAACATTGTTTCCTATGTTGACACTGTCCAACCAGGTTGACACTGTCCAGATAGGAACCGCATGTCCGCACTCGTCATCGACGGCCACCCCGACGCCCGCTCGCTCACCGCCGCCCTCGCCCGTCGTTACGCGGACGGCCACGGCGATGCGCGCCTGCTCGCGCTGCGCGACCTCGACTTCGACCCGAACCTGCGATTCGGCTACCGGGAGCGCATGACGCTCGAGCCCGACCTCGTCGACGCGCGGCGCGCGCTCCACGAAGCCGATGCGCTCGTGGTCACCACCCCGCTGTGGTGGGGCTCGGTGCCCGCACTGCTCAAAGGGTTCTTCGACCGCACCCTCCTCCCCCAGCAGGAGTACCGCTACACGAAGCGCGGACTCCCCCAGGGGCTCCTCCCGGCGCGGCACGGCCGGCTGCTCCTGCTCGCGGACACGCCCTGGTACGCCGTGCCGTTCACCGGAATGCCCGCGCACACCCAGGTCGCCCGCAACACTCTGCGCTTCTGCGGCATCCGCGCCGTCCGCACAACGCGGATGCTGGGCGTGAAGCACGCCCGCCCTGCGACCATCACCGGATGGCTCGACCGGGCCGAGCGACTCGGCGCCGCGGATGCGGCTCGCGACCGCGCGCGTCAGGCCAGGGCAGCGGCAGCAGCCTCGTCCTCGGTCGTCGCCACGAGCTGACCGCAGGCGCCGTCGATCTCCTTGCCACGGGTGTCGCGGAGGGTCGTCGGGATGCCGGCGTCGTTCAGCCGCCGCACGAACTCGTCCGTGACGTCCTTCTCCGACGACGTCCAGATCGAACCCGGCGTCGGGTTCAGCGGGATCGGGTTCACGTGCACCCACCCGCGACCGCGCTGGTTGAGCTTCTCCGCCAGCAGGTCGGCCCGCCACGCATGGTCGTTCATGTCCTTGATGAGTGCGTACTCGATGGACACCCGACGACCGGTCTTGGCGTAGTAGTCGTAGGCCGCATCGAGCGCCTCGTCGACCTTCCACCGCGAATTCACGGGGATGAGCTCGTCGCGAAGGTGGTCGTCGGGGGCGTGCAGCGACAAGGCGAACGTGACGGGGATGTTCTCGTCGGCGAGCTTCCGGATCGCGGGCACGAGACCCACGGTGGACACCGTGATGCCACGCGCGCTCATGCCGAGACCGTCGGGCTGCGGGGCGACCATGGTGCGCACCGCGTCCATGACGCGCTTGTAGTTGGCGAGCGGCTCTCCCATCCCCATGAAGACGATGTTGGAGACGCGCTCCATGCTGTGGTCGTCGCGCTTCTTGCCGCCCAGCTCACCGTTGGCGATGGCCCGGTTCGCCCGGACGATCTGCTCGATGATCTCCGCGGTGGACATGTTGCGGGTCAGTCCCGCCTGCCCGGTGGCGCAGAACGGGCAGTTCATGCCGCAGCCGGCCTGGCTCGACACGCACAGCGTGATGCGGCCGGGATAGCGCATGAGGACGGACTCGACGAGAGCACCGTCATGCAGACGCCACAGGAACTTGATGGTGTCGCCGCGGTCGGTCTCCAGTCGTCGAACCTCGGTCATGAGGGGCGGAAGCATGCCGGCGACCAGCTCGTCGCGGATACCGGCGGGGAGGTCGGTCATCTCCGCGGGGTCGGACGTGTAGTGCCGGAAGTAGTGGGTGGCGAGCTGCTTGGCACGGAAGCCGGGGAGCCCGAGTTCCTTCACCTTCTCGATGCGCTCGGCCGGGGTGAGGTCGGCGAGGTGGACCGGCGGCTTGCCGCGCTTCGGGCTCGCGAACTGCAGCAGGGGGCGCCCTTCCGCGTCTTTCTTCTGGGTCCAGCCCTCGGTCGCGGGGCGCACCTGCGGGGTACGGGTCTCGCGGATCGCCCCCGAACGGGACGACGCGGGCGCTGTCGCGGAGCGCGTCTCGGGTGTGCGGGGGTTCTCGGCCATCCCTCCAGGGTACCGGGATGCGGGTGGGAGGCACCTGGGCACGACCCCTCTTCGCTCGCCGCTCCACGGCTACTTGTAATGACAAGTTGCGGTGCGGAAGAATGGGCCCGTCCCCTCGATCAAGGAGCAGTATGTCCGACCGTCTCGCCCGCGCCCGCACCACCGGCATCCTCGCCGTCCTCCGCGCCCCGTCGCCGGAACTGGCCCTGGAGGCCTCGGAGGCGATCATCCGCGGCGGCGTCTCCGGCATCGAGGTGACCTTCTCGACTCCGGACGCCCCGGCCGTGATCCGCGAACTCATCGCCCGTCACGGAGACGCCGCGTACATCGGCGCCGGCACCGTCACGACGGCGGAGCAGGCGACCCAGGCCGCCGACGCGGGTGCCGCCTTCCTCGTCAGCCCGGGAACCCTCCCCGACCTCACGCGCGCCATGCTCGACACCGGCCGCGTGGTGATGACCGGTGCGATGACGCCGACCGAGGTCATGGGGGCCCTCGAACTGGGCGTCGACGTCGTGAAGATCTTCCCCGCCTCCCTCGGCGGCCCGTCCTATCTCGGGGCCCTGCGCGGACCGTTCCCCGACGCCCCGCTGATGCCCACGGGCGGCGTGAAGCCCGACAACCTCGCCGACTGGTTCGCGGCCGGCGCGGTCGCCGTGGGGGCCGGTGGCGACCTTGCGAACGGCGCCGCGATCGCGAACGCGGACTGGGCGGACATCGAGCAGCGGGCCTCGCGGTTCGCGGCCGCGCTCGCTGCCACGCGGGGCTGAGCCGTCGACCTCCGGGATCATTTGGTATACCGGATGCATGCGGATGCGACGGGTGGCGACGACCGTCGTTCTCGCGGGGGCACTGCTTCTCGCCTCGGCATGCACCGCCGCGACCTCGTCGCATCCCTCGCCACCGATCCCGGAGGTTCCTATGACCGACGCCACGCCCGACCTGCTCGCCGCGGCCGCCGCGGGGGACGCTGACGCCGTCCGCCGCGCGCTGGACGCGGGTGCCGACATCGAAGCCCGTGGCGACGGCGGCATGACGCCCCTGATCGCGGCCACCAAGGCGAACCATGTCGACGCAGCACGGCTCCTGATCGAGGCCGGCGCCGACGTGAACGCGAAGGACGACATCCAGGACTCCGCCTACCTCTACGCCGGCGCCCGCGGGCATGACGAGATCCTGCGGATGACCCTGGCGCACGGCGCCGACCTCCGCAGCACGAACCGCTTCGGCGGCACCGCGCTGATCCCCGCGTCCGAGCGCGGCCTCCTGCAGACGATCGAGATGCTGCTGGACGCGGGCGTCGACCCGGATCACATCAACAATCTCGGCTGGACCGCCCTGCACGAGGCGATCGTGCTCGGCGACGGCTCCGCCCGCTACGTCGAGGTGGTGCGCGCGCTCCTCGACGGCGGCGCCGATGCGACCATCCGCGACGGCGACGGCGCGCTGCCGCTGGACCTCGCGACCGACCGCGGGTACGACGCCATCGCCGCCGAGCTCCGGCGGTGACAGCGCTCGATCCCTGGGCCTGGGCCGCGCTCTGCGTGGCCGCGGTCGTCATCGGGATCTCGAAGACCGCTCTTCCGGGCGGCAGCATCCTCGCGATCGCCCTGTTCGCCGCGGTCCTTCCCGCACGCACCTCCACGGCCGCGACGCTCCTGCTGCTGATGGTGGGCGACGTGTTCGCGCTGCTGGCCTATCGACGGCATGCGCACTGGCCCACGCTGCTGCGGCTCGCACCGGCGGTCGTGGCAGGACTCCTCTTCGGCTTCGCGTTCCTCGCGCTGACCGGAGACGGGGTCGTTCGCCGCGCCATCGGCGTGATCCTGCTGCTCATGATCGCCGTGACCCTGTGGCGCCGGTGGCGGAAGGCCAGGGCGGAGGAGGAGGCGGCGGCCAGGGGCGGTGCGGTGCTGGCCGGGGTCTACGGGACGCTGGGCGGCTTCACGACCATGGTGGCCAACGCGGGCGGGCCGGTGATGTCGATGTACTTCCTCGCCACCCGCACGCCCGTCCAGGTTTTCCTCGGCACCTCCGCCTGGTTCTTCGCGATCATCAACGTGATCAAAGTGCCGTTCCTCGCCGGGATCGGGCTGTTCACCGGCCCCGTGCTGCTCACCGATGCGATCCTCGCGCCGCTCGTGGTGCTCGGCGCGCTGCTCGGCCTGCGGGTGGCGCGGCGCCTGGACCAGCGGCTCTTCGACCGCATCGTGATCGTGCTGACGGTCCTCGGTGCCGTGTACCTGCTGCTCTAGCCCTTCGACGGGCTCAGCGACCTTCGACGGGCTCAGGGACCCACCCCTTCGACAGGCTCGGGGACCCAGCGGTGGGTCGCCGAGCCTGTCGAGGCGCGTCAGTCGAGGAAGATGTCGGGGAACAGCGCGCTGTCCGGAGTGCCGGGGACGGCGGCGTAGCCCGAGAAGTCGGTGACGCCGTTCGCCTCGAGCACATCCTCCACGATCAGCGACTGCCCCGTGTACGTGCGCGCCGGCTGGGTGAGCACGGCATAGGCGGCGTCGGCGTAGATGTCCGCCGTCCGGCTCGCGGCCATCACCTTGTCCCCGCCGAGGAGGTTCTGCACCGCGGCCGTCGCGATCGTCGTGCGCGGCCACAGTGTGTTGGCGGCGATGCCGTCGGCCGCGAACTCCGCCGCGAGTCCGAGCGTGACCATCGTCATGCCGTACTTCGCCAGCGTGTACCCGGTGTGGGCGCCGAGCCACTTCGGGGTGGGGTTCAGCGGCGGCGAGAGCGAGAGGATGTGCGGGTTCTCGGCGTCCCTGAGGATGGGCACCGCGGCCCGGGAGAGCATGAACGTCCCGCGGACGTTCACGTCCTGCATCAGGTCGTACTTCTTCGCGGAGAGGTCGAGCGACCGGGAGAGGTCGATGACGCTGGCGTTGTTGAGGACGATGTCGATCCCGCCGAACTCGCCCTGCGTCTTCATGACGGCCTCGGTGATGTGGTCGTCGTCCCGCACGTCGCCCACGATCGGCAGCGCCTGGCCGCCGGCGGCGCGGATCTGCTCGGCAGCGCTGTGCACGGTGCCCTCGAGCTTCGGGTGCGGGGAGTCGGTCTTGGCGAGCATCGCGATGTTCGCGCCGTCCGCGGCCGCGCGCAGGGCGATCGCGAGGCCTATCCCGCGGCTGCCGCCCGACATGAGGATGGTCTTTCCGGCGAGTGTGCTCATGGTTCTCGTTTCGAATCGCGTGATTGGCTGGATTTCCGGCTCGAATCGGGTCATTCAGGCGATTCGAACGCCGGGAGGGGTCACCGCGGGGCCATGCGGATGGCACCGTCGAGGCGGATGGTCTCGCCGTTGAGGTAGCCGTTCTCGACGATCTGCTGCACGAGGGCGGCGTACTCGTCGGGGCGTCCGAGGCGAGCGGGGAACGGCACCTGCTGACCGAGCGAGTCCTGCGCCTCCTGCGGCAGCCCCATGAGCATCGGCGTCTCCATGATCCCGGGGGCGATGGTGCACACCCGGATGGCGTGGCGGGCGAGCTCGCGGGCGATCGGCAGGGTCATCGCGTGCACCCCGCCCTTGGAGGCCGAGTACGCCGGCTGCCCGATCTGCCCGTCGAACGCGGCGACGCTCGCCGTGTTCACGACCACGCCCCGCTCCTCGTCGTGCAGCTCGTTCGCGGCGATGACGGCGGCGGCCTGGGAGATCACGTTGAACGTGCCGACGAGGTTGATCCGGACGATCCGCTCGAAGTCGGCGAGGACGGCGGGGGCGCCGTCCCGGTCGAGCACCTTGGCGGGCGGGGCGATGCCGGCGCAGTTCACGACGACCCGTAGCGGTGCGGCGGCCTGTGCGGCGGCGATGGCGGCCTTGACCTCGTCGACGCTCGTCACGTCGGCGGGGATGAAGAGACCGCCGAGCTCCGCCGCGACCTCCTCCCCCTTCGACGAGGCGAGGTCGATGATGGTGACGTGCGCGCCCGCGGCCGTGAGCCGACGGGCGGTCGCGAGTCCGAGTCCGGAGGCGCCCCCGGTGACGAGGGCCCCCTGTCCGCTGATCTGCATCTGATGTTCTCCTTCGAACGTCGTCGTGCGACATGCATGGAACGCAGTCCCAGCCTATGCGGTTCTTGGTGTCACCGCAGGCCTGCCGCGTCGCCCCCGAGCCTACGACACCGGCGTTCCGGCAGGATGGACGGGTGAGCATCCCCGCAGCGTCCGTCGAGGTCCCCGCCCGGGTGCGCGAACTCGCCGCCGGGCCCGCACTGACCCCCGCGTGGCGCAACGCGCTCGGCGGCCTGACCTTCCGCACCGATGACGGCCGCTACATCAAATGGGGTCCCCTCGATCCCGAGGCGAACATGCGTGACGAGGCCGAGCGGATGCGCTGGGCCCGCACCTGGACCACCGTGCCCGAGGTGATCTCCCAGGGCCAGGACGAGGCGTACGAGTGGCTCGTGACGACAGCCCTCCCCGGCAGCAGTGCGGTGGATCCGCGCTGGGCGTCGTCTCCGGAGACCGCCGTGCGCGCGGTCGGGGTCGGTCTGCGCCTCCTGCACGACGCCCTCCCCGTCGCGGAGTGCCCGTGGACGTGGAGCCCGGCGGAGCGCATCGCGAACGCCGCCGCCCGCGGCACGACGGTGCCGACGGACCTGCTCGAGCCGCCGTCGATCGACCGGCTCGTGGTCTGCCACGGCGACGCGTGCCTCCCCAACACCCTGCTCGACGACGACGGCCGTCCGGTCGCCCACGTCGACCTCGCCGCGCTCGGGGTCGCCGACCGGTGGGCCGACATCGCCGTGGCCGCCATGAGCACGCTGTGGAACTTCGGTCCCGGGTGGGAGGACACGCTCATCGCGGCCTACGGCGTCGACCCCGACCGCCCGAGGCTGGAGTACTACCGACGGCTCTGGAACGAGTCCTGAGCCGGGCTCACGCCTCCGGGTGGGCGTCGCTGAGGAGGCTCCCGTCGGCCGGGCGCCGATCCCACGACGGTTTCCGCAGCGCGTAGAACAGCAACGGCGGAGCGCCGAGCACGACGATCACGACACCGACGATCCACGGGTACGCGGCGGCCGGGAACGCGGTGAAGCCGTCGGGCGGGATGAAGGCGAGCAGGAACGCCGCGAGGCAGGCGAAGAACCCGACGCCGGCGACGAACGGGAGAGCCTTCACCCGGTAGGCACGGGGGACGTCAGGCGCCTTCCGCCGCAGCACCATCGCCGAGGCGAACATGAGCATGTACATGATGAGGTACAGCGCGGCGGCCATGTCGATGAGCGCCACGAAGGCGGCGCTGACGTTGGGCACGATGATGAAGATCGCCGCGAGGATCGTCACGATGGTCCCCTGGAGCATCAGGATGCCGGACTGCACACCGGCCTTGTTCCGCTTCTGCAGCAGCGGCGGGAGCAGTCCCGTCTCCGCCGCCGCCAGCACACCCTTGGAGGGACCGGCGACCCACGTCACGACCGAGGCGAGGGCACCGGCGGCGATGAGCGCGGACACGACGGCCGTCGCCCATCCCATGTCCCAGTGGTCGAAGTACTCCCCGAACGCGAGCATGATGCCGTTCGTCAGCCCGAGCTCCTTCTTGGGCACCGCGACCGCGATCGCGATGGTGGGCAGGATGAAGACGAGCAGGATGAGGCCGGCGGCGAGGAACACCGAGCGCGGGTAGCCCTTGCCGGGATCCTTCATCTGATTCACGTGGACCGCGTTCACCTCCATACCGGCGTAGGCGAGCACGTTCGAGACGATCAGCACGATGGACGCGAGACCCGTGAACGGCGGGATCACCGCCGAGGCCTCGAGCGGTACCTGGCTCTTCTCCCCGCTGAAGACCCACACCGCCCCGAACACGATGAGCAGCACCGCCGGGAACAGCGTGCCGATGATGCCGCCCCACGAGCCCAGCTTGGCGAAGAGGTCGCCGCCGCGGAGCGTGACGAGCGTGGCGCCCCAGTAGCAGACGATGATGATGACGGCCGTGAAGAAGCCGGAGCTGGACAGCGAGGGGTCGAGGAAGACGAAGGCGAGGGCGCCGGCCACGAACGCGAGCTGCGTGGGGAACCAGACGACGTTCTGGATCCACTGCAGCCACACCGCGGTGAATCCCCAGCGGTTGCCGAGGGCCTCCCGCACCCAGACGTACACCCCGCCCTTCCACCCCGTCGCCAGCTCCGCGGCGACGAGGGCGGTGGGGACGAGGAACAGCACCGCGGGGATGAGGTACAGCATGATGCTGCCGAGGCCGTAGATCGCCATCGCGGGCAGCGACCGCAGGCTCGCCACGACGACGAGGGTGAGCAGGGCGAGCTGGCCGATGCCGAGGACGGCGACGGCGGGACGGGAGACGCGCGGCGCGGGCGCGGCGCCGGTCGGACCGGACTGCGGAGCGGACATCTCGGCCCCCTAGTGGTGGAACGCCGAGTCGGGGTGGTCGGACGGCATGGGGGCCGTGAGCGCGTCGAGGTGGGCCACCTCGGCGGTGATGGCGTCGAGCAGTTCGGCGGCCAGGTCCATGCTGAGCCCGTTGCGCACGACGATGCGCTGCACTGTGAGGTCCTCCAGATCGGCGGGCATCGGGTACGCGGGGACGAGCCAGCCGCGCATCCGGAGCCGATCCTGCAGGTGGTAGAGCGTCCACTTGTCGGTGTGCCCGTCCTTCAGGCGCCAGGCGAACACCGGGATGTCGCTGCCGTCGTTCCACAACTCGAACGCGTCGAGCTTCGCGATGCCCGCGGAGAGGAACTTCGCCACGTCCTGCGAGGCCTGCTGCACCGCGCGGTAGCCCTCGAACCCGAGGCGGAGGAACAGGTAGTACTGCAGCAGCACCTGAGCACCGGGGCGGGAGAAGTTCAGGGCGAAGGTAGGCATCTCCCCGCCGAGGTAGCTCACCTGGAAGACGAGGTCCTCCGGCAGCCACTGCGCGTCGCGCCAGACCACCCAGCCGAGGCCGGGGTAGACGAGACCGTACTTGTGTCCCGAGGTGCTGATCGAGTGCACACGCTCCAGTCGGAAGTCCCACACGAGGTCCGGCTGGAGGAACGGAGCGATCATGGCACCGGAGGCGCCGTCCACGTGGATCGGGATGTCGAGGCCGGTCTTCTCCTGGATCGCGTCGAGCGCCGCGGCGATCTCCGCCACCGGCTCGTACATGCCGGTGTAGGTGACGCCCATGATGGCGACGACCCCGATGGTGTTCTCGTCCACGTACTTCTCGAGATCGTGGCCGTCGAGCGTCTTGTGCTCCTCGCTGATGGGCACGTAGCGCGGCTCGACGTCGAAGTAGTTGCAGAACTTCTCCCAGCACACCTGCACCGCGCTCGACATCACGAGGTTCGGCGTGGAGGCGTCCTTGCCGGCGGCACGGCGGGCCTGCTGCCAGCGACGCTTGAACGCGAGACCGCCGAGCATGCACGCCTCGGAGGAGCCGATCGTCGACGTGCCGATGCTGCGCGCCGCATCCGGGGCCTTCCACAGGTTCGCGAGCATGTGCCAGCAGTTGTCCTCGATGGCGGCGGTCTGCGGATACTCGTCCTTGTCGATCATGTTCTTGTCGAAGGAGGCCATGTAGACCTGCTTCGCCTCGTCGTCCATCCAGGTGCTGACGAAGGTCGCGAGGTTGAGGCGTGCGTTGCCGTCGAGGATCGTCTCGTCCTCGACGATCTGCTTCGCCGTCGCGGGGAGCGACTCGGTGTCGGGGATGACGTGTCGTGGTGCGACGGTGGCCTCGCCCGGCCGCGTGAAGAGCGGCTGGTCGTCGGCGGAGGAGATGCTCATGGGACGTCCCTTTCGGTCGGTGTCGATTGCCACTGTCTCCTGCGGACGCTAGCCCCGCCTCCGACCGACCTCCAGGGACCCTCGTCCGAAACGGGTGAGGGTCAGGACGGCCCGAGGATGAAGTTCCAGGCGCCGGTCGCGACCGCGGCGGCGATCGCCGTCCCGGAGATCGCCGCCCCCACGGCGAGCAGGATCCACTCGGACGCACCGAAGCGGGACTCGCGCGCCCAGGTGCGACGACCGGGGGCGCCGAAGCCCCGCGCCTCCATCGCTGTCGCGAGCTTCGCGCCCCGGCGGATCGACAGCACGAGCAGGGCGAAGGCCATGCCGAGGAAGCGCCGGATGCGCCCGCGGTCGGCCACGCCGCGCGCGCGACGGGCGAGTTCGAGAGCACGCCAGTCGTCGAGGAACAGTCCCACCATGCGCAGGCCGGCGAGCGCGCCGAGGACGAATCGGGCCGGAAGCCGCAGGATCTGCCCGAGGCCGTCGGCGAGATCCGTGGGATCCACCGTGATGAACAGGACCACGGAGGGCAAGGCGATCGCGAGCACGCGCAGCATCGTGGCGACGGCGAGCGCGAGCGACCCCTCGCTGATGCGCAGCACGAACCAGTCGACGTAGACGGTGCCGCTCGTCTCGCCGTAGAGGGCGATGGTGAGACCGGTCAGCGGCGCCGCGAGCCAGACCGGCCACGTGCGCACCCAGAACTCCCGCCAGCCGATGCCCGCGAAGAGGAACAGCACCGCTTCGAGTGCCAGGGCGACGGCCGCCGACACCGGGTCGAGCGTGAGGACCAGCGGCACGGCGATGAGCGCGCTCACCCCCAGCTTGGCGACCGGATTGATGCGGGCGACGACGCCGGTGCGGGCGGGGGCGGGGGCGAGCGCCGTCATGCCGGTGCCCCCAGGACGAACCGGGTGGCGTGCAGAGCGCGCGCCACATCGAGATCGTGGGTGATGGTGACGATCGCCGATCCCTCGTCCCGGAGGGTGGCGAGCATCGCCACGAGCTCGGCCCAGGTCCGGGCGTCCTGGCCGAAGGTCGGCTCGTCGAGGATCAGCACCCGGGGTCTCGTGGCGATCGCGGCCGCGACCGTCAGGCGGCGCTTCTCCCCGCCCGAGAGCGTGTACGGATTCGCCGCACCGAGGTGCGCGAGCCGCAGGCGGGTGAGCAGCTCGTCGACGCGGGCAGACACCTCGTCATCGGGGACGCCCAGGGCGCGGGGACCGACCGCGAGCTCGTCGCGCACGGTCTGGGCGAGGAGCTGGTGCTCCGGTTCCTGGAACACCATCCCGATCCGCGTGAGGAGCTCGCGAGACGCCCACCGGATCGGAGATGGATCGGCCCCCTGCGCGAGTGACGGCGCCGCGATCACGGCTCCCCCTGCGGGAGGGAGGAGCCCCGCGAGGGTCAGGCCCAGCGTGGACTTGCCCGCGCCGTTCGGCCCGGTGATCGCGAGGGCCTCGCCGGCACGCACGTCCAGGTCGATGTCGTGCGCCACCGGACGCCCCTTCACCCGTGCGACAGCCAGCCCGTGCGCCGAGAGCAGCACGTCCCCGGGCGCCGCGCGTGGTGCGGGGGGCTCGGCCGGCGGGCGGCCGGGTACCCACACGCCGTCCGCCGCCAGGCGCTCCCCCTCCGTGCCGAGCACCTCCGCGGGAGGGCCGTCCGCGACGACCCCGCCGGCGCCGATCACGATGACCCGCGTGAGGAGGGGCAGCCACACCTCGAGACGATGCTCCACCACCACGAGGGTGGCGGGACGCGCGGCGAGCATCCGCTCCACCGCATCCCTCACCTCGCGCACGCCCTCCGGGTCGAGGTTCGCCGTCGGCTCGTCCAGCAGCACGAGTCCGGGGCGCATCGCGAGCATGCCGGCCAGGGCGAGGCGCTGCTTCTGGCCGCCCGAGAGCGCCGCGGTCGGATGGTCGAGCGGCACGTCGAGGCCGACGGCCGCCATGGCCGCCTCGACACGAGGCCAGATCTCCGCCCGCGGCACCCCGAGGTTCTCGCAGCCGAAGGCGACATCGTCGCCGGCTCGGGCGAGGATCACCTGCGAGTCGGGATCCTGGAGGACGAGCCCGGCCCGACCGCGGGTGGCCACGGCGGGGCCGCCGTCGATGAGCAGCTCCCCCTCGCTCTCCCCCTCCTCCTCGCCGCCGAGCACACCGGCGAGGCCGTGCAGCAGCGTGGATTTGCCCGCGCCAGAGGCACCGAGCACGAGCACCCGCTCGCCGGGCTCGATGCGGAACGAGACGTCGCGCAGCGCCCAGGCGAGGCGACTCGCGTGTCGCCACCCCCACCCCCGGGCCTCGACGCCGGCGGGAGCGACCTGCTCGGACGACATCAGACGCGCACGCGCGCCTCGCGCCCGGAGCCGAAACGGTCGAGAGCCCCCGTCGCCGCGATGCCGCGCGCGAGCACCCAGGACAGCGCACCGGCGATGACCGCCCCGGAGATCACGGTGCTCACGAGATAGATCGCGGTGAAGGCAGGACCGGAGCCGGCGTACCAGAGGACGAGGTTGTTGATGCCGCCCGCGAGCGCGGCTCCGGCACCGGCGAGGATCGCGACGGGCAGCGACCAGCGGCGGTAGAAGAACAGCAGGAAGATCAGCTCGGCACCGAGGCCCTGCACGAGGCCCGCCTCGAGCGTGAGGAAGCCGCCCCACTGGTTGCCGATGAGCGCCGAGACGACGGCGGCCAGCAGCTCGACGTAGATCGCGGCGCCCGCCTTGCGGATGATGAGCCCGCCGAGCACGCCCGCGAAGAGCCATGGGCCGTCGAGGAGCCCTTGGAGGCCGGGAAGCAACGGCTCGAGCAGGGCCTTCGGCCCCAGGTATCCGACGTTCCAGGCCAGGAAGATCAGACCGGCGGCGACGCCGAGGACGCTGGCGACGACGATGTCGACGACGCGCCAGCGCAGATAGCCGCGCGCCGGAACGGCCGTGCTCTTCGCAGACGCGGATGCGGACGTGGACGTACTCATGTGAACTCCTCCCTGCGCTGGCATGACCCAGATCAGGTTCGACGGTCGAAGCGCGATTCGCTCCCTCTCAGCCCGGCTCGCCGGACTCCCGTGGTTGTGCTGTCGATCCTACCCCGTTCCGCCCGCGCGTCCCGAGCCGCGCACGGCGGATTCCGGGCGGTATTCGGTACCGTAAGCGAGTGACCGCTTCCGATCCCCCTGAAGAGGCGTCCGGCGGCGTCGACGTCGACGCGCGGCCCGAAGACTCCGCACCCGTGTCCGCCGAGCCCGCGCTCGACCCTCCGGTCACGGAAGCGGTGTCGTGGGCCGATGCCTCGGCTCCGGCGACCGCGCTGACCTGGGTGGACCCGTCGCTCGTCGCCGCGGAGTCGTCGACGCCCGAGTTCGACGCCTCGGCCGGCACGGAGGACGAGGCGGGATTGCTGCGCGACGCGAAACTGCGACCCGCGATCGCCGGCCCCGGACTGCTCGTCCCGCTCGGTGTGCTCGTCGGCCTCGTCGCCTCCTACGCCGGCACCACGCTGCTCTGGCCGCTGCACGAGGTCGCCCCGACCGTCCAGGCCGTCGAGTTCACCCCGGTCGCCGCCCCCACCGCCGCGCTCGCCTGGCCCGCGGTCGGCGACGGCGCTGTCGGGATCGCCGGGATGACGACCGCGGCGTCCACCACCGCTCCGGTGAGCATCGCGAGCATCACGAAGGTCGTCAGCAGCCTCATGGTGCTGGATCGTCTGCCGCTGGCCCCCGGGGAGCAGGGTCCGGAGTTCGCCTTCACGTACGCCGACAGCATCCGCTACTGGGACTACCGGATCGCCAATCAGTCCGCACTCGATGTCCCCGTGGGTGGAGTGCTGACCGAGTACCAGCTTCTGCAGGGCACCCTGCTCGGCTCGGCCAACAACTACATCGACCGACTGGCGTCGGAGATCTGGGGGTCCGACGGGGAGTTCGCCGCCGCGGCCGAGGTCTGGCTCGGCGAACGCGGGCTCTCCGGCATCACGGTGGTGACGCCGTCGGGATTCGATGAACGCAACGTCGCCACCCCCGAGGCCCTCGTGGCCCTGGGCGAGATGGCCATGCGCAACCCGGTGTTCGCCGAGATCGTGGGAACCCGGTCGGTCGACCTGCCCGGGGCAGGCAAGGTCGAGAACACGAACGGGATGCTCGCCGATCCGGGTGTCGTCGGCATCAAGACGGGCACCCTCGTCGGGTGGAATCTGCTGACCGCCAAGGACGTCGCCGTCGGCGACTCGACGGTCCGGCTCTACGCCGCGGCGCTGAACCAGGAGGACGACGAGGCGCGTCTCGCCCTCACCCGTGCGCTGTTCGCCCAGACGGAGGCGGCGTTGCAGGCCCAGGGCCCGGCCGTCCCGGCGGGCACGGTGGTCGGGCGCGTGGTCACCGCCTGGGGTGAGCGCGTCGACGTGGTCGCGGGCGAGGACGCCGACGTCGTGCTGTGGAACGGGGCGAGCGCGACCGCATCGACGGTGTTCGACCTCGGGGAGGAACGGGAGGCGGACGGGACGGTCGGCACCCTGACCACGACCGGCCCTGTCGACAGCACGGAGACCGCGCTCGTCCTCGACGAGGACCTGGACGGTCCGAGCCCGTGGTGGCGGCTCACCCACCCGCTCGAGCTCTTCGGCATCTCCGGGGACGACTGAGTCCTGACGCACGATGCCCCACTCCGGATCCGGAGTGGGGCATCGTGCGTGAAGCGGGTCAGGCGCGGGGCGTGGAGCCGTCCGCGCCGTCGTCGAGAAGCGCCTGCGCTGCTGCGGACTCGGCCGCCGGAACCTGGGCGCCGACGGCTGCTCCCGCCACGGCGTCCGCCGCCTGCTCCTCGGCACTGGCTTCCGCGTCCGCCTCGCCGGTCACGACCACCGGAGACGAGCCGGTGAGAGCCGCTTCCGCATCGAGGTCAGTCGCCGCTTGCTCGAACTGCGACTGGTACAGCCGCCAGTACGCGCCCTGCGCCGCGATGAGCTCGTCATGCGTGCCCTTCTCCACGATGTCGCCGTGCTCCATCACGAGGATGAGATCGGCGTCGCGGATGGTCGACAGACGGTGCGCGATGACGAACGAGGTCCGTCCGTGCCGGAGCGCCGCCATCGCGTTCTGCAGCAGCAGCTCGGTGCGGGTGTCGACCGCCGAGGTGGCCTCATCCAGGATGAGGATCGACGGCTGCGCCACGAAGGCCCGCGCGATCGTGATGAGCTGGCGCTCACCGGCCGAGACGTTCGACGCGTCCTCGTCGAGCACGGTGTCGTACCCGTCCGGAAGCGCGTGCACGAAGCGGTCGACGTAGGTCGCCTTCGCCGCGGCCAGCACCTCCTCGTCCGTCGCGGTCGAACGGCCGTAGCGGATGTTCTCGCGGATGCTCCCGGCGAAGAGCCAGGGGTCCTGGAGCACCATGCCGGTGCGGGAGCGCAGCTCGTCGCGCGTGATGGTCGAGATGTCCTGACCGTCGAGCGTGATCCGTCCGCGACTGAGCTCGTAGAACCGCATGATGAGGTTCACGAGCGTCGTCTTACCCGCACCCGTGGGGCCGACGATCGCCACGGTCTGCCCCGGTTCCACCCGGAAGGACAGATCGGTGATGAGGGGACGCTCGGGCGAGTACGAGAAGGAGACGTTCTCGAACTCGATCACACCCTCGCCCTCGCGGAGCGCGGGGGCGTCAGGGGCGTCGGCCTCCTGCTCGTCGGAGTCGAGCAGATCGAACACCCGCTCCGCCGACGCCGTGCCGGACTGCACGACCGCAGCCATGCCACCCAGCTCGGACAGCGGCTGCGTGAACTGCTGCGAGTACTGGATGAACGCCTGCACGTCGCCGAGGCGCAGCTGCCCGCTCGCGACCATGAGGCCGCCGAGCACCGCGATGCCGACATAGGTGAGGCTGCCGACGAAGGTCATCGCCGGCATGATGATGCCCGAGAGGAACTGCGCCTTGAAGCTCGCCTGGAACAGCTCCTCGTTCTCGGCCTTGAACTTGTCCAGGGCGTCCTGCTCGCGGCCGAACACCTTGACCAGGGCGTGCCCGGAGAAGGCCTCCTCGACCCGGGCGTTGAGCCGCCCGACCTTGCGCCACTGCGTGCCGAAGGCCTTCTGCGATCGCGGACCGATGACGCCGAAGATCACTCCCATGAGCGGAAGCGCCACGAGGGCCACGAGCGCGAGCTGCCACGAGATCGAGAACATCATCACGAGCACGCCGACCACCGTCAGCACGGCGGTCAGGGCACCAGACAGCGACTGCTGCATGGTCTGCGTGATGTTGTCGATGTCGTTCGTCACGCGGGAGATCAGCTCGCCGCGCTGCACCTTGTCGAAGTACGCCAGCGGCAGCCGGTTGATCTTCGCCTCGACGGCCTCACGCAGGCGCCACATGGTGCGGACCATGATGACGTTGATGACGTACCCCTGCAGCCAGCTGAGGAACGCGGCCACGACGTAGATCGCGAGAACTGCCGCGATGACCCAGCGCAGGGCGTCGAAGTCGATGCCGTCGCCGACCCGGAAGTCGCCGAGCGCTCCCACCTGGTTCGCGAAGTCGGTCTGTCCGGCATCACGCAGCGCGTCGACCACCACGTCCTGCGGCGTCCCCGCGGGGAATCCGGGGAAGTCGCCGCTCGGCTGGCCGAGCTGGATGGAGATGAAGCCGCGGTAGACGATGTTCGTCGCCTCGGCGAGCACCTTCGGCGCGGCGACGGTCAGCACGACCCCGATCGCTCCGAGGATCGACACGAAGACGAACCAGACGGCAGAGGGCTTGAGCAGCCCGATCATCCGGGCGAAGCTCTTGCCGAAGTTGTCGGCCTTGCCCGGTGCGACGCTGTCCCAGTCGCCGGAGTGCTGCCGAGCCTGCTCGGCGAGCTCCGCCTCGTACTGCTCCTCGGCGGTGAGCTCCCGCTCGGCCGTGGGAGCCGGGGCCTTCCCTCGCCCGCGGCGCCGCGCCGCTGCCCCCTGGGTCCCTGAGCTTGTCGAAGGGCCCGCACCCTGGGTTCCTGAGCTTGTCGAAGGGCCCGCACCCTGGGTCCCTGAGCCTGTCGAAGGGTCCTGCTCGCTCATGCGTCCACCCCCAGCTGCGACTCGACGATCTCCCGGTAGGTCTCGCTGGTCTCCAGCAGCTCCTCGTGGGTGCCGACTCCGACCATCGTGCCGCCCTCGAGCACCACGATGCGGTCGGCGTCGGTGATCGTGGAGACGCGCTGCGCGACCACGATCTTCGTCACGTGCGGAAGCTCCCGCCACAATGCCTGCCGCAGACGGGCGTCCGTCGTGAGGTCGAGTGCGGAGAAGGAGTCGTCGAACACGAGTACCTGCGGCCGGTGCACGATGGCCCGCGCGATCGCGAGGCGCTGTCGCTGACCGCCGGACACGTTCGTTCCGCCCTGGGCGATGCGGGAGTTCAGGCCGTCCGGCATCTCCTCGACGAAGTCACGGCCCTGAGCGATCTCGAGAGCGTGCCAGAGCTCCTCGTCCGTCGCGTCCTCGCGGCCGTAGCGCAGGTTGGAGGCCACGGTGCCGGTGAAGAGGAAGGGCCGCTGCGGCACGAGGCCGATGCTGTCCCACAGCGCTTCGACGTCGGCGTTCCGCACGTCCGTGCCGCCGACGTGCACGGAGCCGCCGGAGACGTCGAACAGGCGCGGGATGAGAGAGACGAGCGTGGTCTTGCCCGACCCGGTGGAGCCCACGACGGCGACGGTCTCGCCCGGCTCCGCGGCGAAGCTGATGCCGGTGAGGACCGGGGCGTCGGCACCGGGGTAGGTGAACGACACGTCGTCGAAGGCGACGGCACCCGGCGTCGGGAAGACAGTGACGCCGTCCGCCGGACGGGTCATCGTCGACTCGGTGTTCAGAACCTCGCCAATGCGCTCGGCCGAGACGGCGGCGCGCGGGATCATCATGGCCATGAAGCTCGCCATGATGACGCCGCCCATGATCTGACCGATGTACTGCATGAAGGCGAACAGCGTGCCCACCTGCACGGTGCCGTTGTTGACCTCGATGCCGCCGAACCAGATGACGGCGACCACGGTCACGTTGAGGATGAGCATGAAGAGCGGGAACAGCAGCACGAACAGCGAGCCGACCTTGCGGCCGACGACCATGATGTCGGTGTTCGCGCCGCGGAAGCGCTCTTCCTCGATGCGCTCGCGGACGAAGGCCCGCACCACGCGCACGCCGGTGAGCTGCTCGCGCATGATGCGGTTCACGTTGTCGAGCTTGCCCTGGTAGCTGCGGAACAGCGGGACCATGCGGCCGATGACGAGTGCCGCGAGGAGGAGCAGCACCGGGACGGAGACGGCGATCAGCCAGCTCAGCCCGGCGTTGGTCTGCACGGCGAAGATGATGCCGCCGATCGCGAGCAGCGGCGCGGTGACGAGCATCGTCGCGCCCATCATCGCCAGCATCTGCACCTGCTGCACGTCGTTCGTGTTGCGGGTGATGAGGGAACCGGCGCCGAACTGCGAGACCTCGCGCTCGGAGAAGCCGCTGACCTTGCCGAACACGTCGGCACGGATGTCACGACCCGCCCCCATCGCGGCGCGGGCGGCGAAGAAGGTCGCGATGACCGAGGCCACGATCTGGCCGAGCGACACGGCCAGCATGAACAGGCCGGTGCGCCAGATGTACGCGGTGTCGCCCTGGGCGACGCCCTTGTCGATGATGTCGGCGTTGAGGCGGGGCAGGTAGAGGGTCGCGGCCGCGCTGGCGAACTGGAAGACCAGCACGGCGACGAGGAGCCACTTGTAGCGAGACAGATATCGGAGGAGGAGTTTTCCCAGCACAGGCGGACTTTCTAGGAAGGAGGAGGCGGCGGGTCTCCCGGCAGACGGATGCCGACCGACGACCGGCCATAGGACAGGGTGCCACGAAGCGGCGACATTCGGATCCCCCTCCGGGAGGACCTTCGCTCACAGCGAACCACTCCCCCGTCTCGCCGCCCATTTCTGCACGCGGGCGATCAAGGACTTCCCGGTCGTGACCGGGGCCGTGATCGTCAGAACAGCGCGGGCTGCGGAACGTAGTCCCGCGCGGCCGCCCCGGCGTCGGGGCCGAGCTCGGCGAGGGAGGCCGGCTGCCACTTCGGGTTGCGGTCCTTGTCGACCACCTGCGCCCGGATGCCCTCCACCAGGTCGGGGTGCTCGTTCACGAACCACAGCACCCGGCGGTACTCGCCTTCGAGCGCGGCACGAAGCCCACTCATCCCCCGCGCCTCCCGCACGGCGTCGAGGGTCACGACGAGGCCGGTCGGGGCCAGTCCGTCGAGCAGGTCGGCGACGGCGGCCGCTTCATCGGTGCCGAGCGCACGCAGCCGCTCCAGGATCTCGGGCACGGTCGAGGCGGCGAAGACCTCGTCGATCCACTCCCGCGCGTCGGGGAGCGCGGACGGCTCCGGCGTCTCGTCGAAGAGCAGGACGATCTCGCTCGGGCTCGTCGGATCGGCGCGGTACGCCAGAGCCTCGCGCAGCGCGTCGAGGCGGTCGGAGGGGACGAAGTGGTCGGCGAAGCCCGCGTACACGGCGTCGGCACCGTTCATCGTGGCCCCGGTGAGACCGAGGTATTCGCCGAGCCGTCCCGGCGCCCGCCCCAGCAGCCACGTGCCGCCGACGTCGGGCGTGAAGCCGATCCGGGTCTCCGGCATGGCGAGCTTCGAGCGCTCGGTGACCACGCGGATCGCGGCGTGCCCCGCGAGACCGATGCCGCCGCCCATGGTGATGCCGTCGGCGAGCGCGACCACGGGCTTCGGGTACTCCGCGATCATGGCGTTCATCGCGTACTCCCGGCGGAAGAACTCTGCGGACTGCTCCGGATGACCCGACGTGATCTGGCTGTGCAGGCGGCGCACGTCGCCGCCCGCGCACATGCCGCGCTCACCCTCGCCGTCGATGAGGACGATCTGCACGTCGGAATCGTCGCGCCACGCGACGAGCGCCGTCGTGATGGCCGCGATCATGTCCTCGTCGAGCGCATTGATCGCCTCAGGGCGGTTGAGCGTGAGCCGCCCGAGCGCTCCTTCGGTGCGGATGAGGACACGGGGCGCGGCGAGGGTATCGGTCACGGGTGCCAGGCTACCCCGTCGCATGCGGCCGGATTCCGCACGAAATGCGGGTTCCGGGGCGGTTTTCCGGCAGGATAGGAGGAACTGTTCATCGCAACGAGAGGTCCCGGATGCCCGAAGGACAGGTGCTCGAGTTCACGAATGTGACGAAGCGCTTCAACGAGGTGACGGCCGTCTCGGACTTCTCCGCACGGGTCGAGCCCGGCGCGGTCACCGCTTTCCTCGGCCCCAACGGCGCGGGCAAGACGACGACCCTGCGCATCCTGCTCGGCCAGGTGCGCCCCACGTCCGGCACCGCCACGATCGGCGGCGTCGCGTACGCGGAGCTGCGCCAGCCACTGCGCACCATCGGCGCGGTCCTGGAGGAGACGGCCTACCGGCCGCGCCGCACCGCGAGTCGTCAGCTCACCATCGCCGCGAAGGCCAACGGCATCCGCCTCGCCCGCGTCGACGAGGTGATCTCCCTGGTCGGCCTGGAGGGCGAAGCGGACACGCGCATCGGCGGGTTCTCGCTCGGCATGCGCCAGCGCCTCAGCGTCGCCCACGCGCTGCTCGGCGACCCCGGAGCGCTCGTGTTCGACGAGCCGGCGAACGGTCTCGACCCCGAGGGCATCCGCTGGATGCGTCTGCTGATGCGTCGCCTCGCCGACGAAGGCCGCACGGTGCTGGTCTCGTCCCACGTGCTCAGCGAGATCGAGCAGGTCGCCGACCACGTCCTCGTGCTCTCCAAGGGACGCCTCGTGCTGTCGAGCGGCATCGAGACCCTCGCCGATCCGGCCGGCGGCTCGGTGGTCGTCGACTCCGTCGATCGCCCGGGCCTCACGACCGCGCTGGTCGCCGCCGGGTTCGACATCGAGGTGCTCCGCTCCGGCCTGACCGTGCGCGGCACCGACGCGAGCCGAGTGGGCGCCGTGGCTGCGGACGCCGGTATCGCTCTGAGCACGCTCGTGCAGCGAGGCCCGACGCTGGAGGACGTCTTCATCGACCTCATGCGCGGCGGCCGGTTCGACACCGCTCCGGCGGTCGAACCGTCGGAAGACGCTTCGACCGGGACCGAGACGGTCACGACAGGCGATGCGGCCGCCGGTGCCGCCGCCTCCGCGCTCGCGGCCGGCGGTGCCGCGGCTCTCGCCGATGACCTCAGCACGGAGATCCCCGGCGACGCCGCGGCCACCGGGTCCGGCGACGATGACGAGACGGCGGGAGCCGAGGGCCCGGTCGACGACGAGACCACCCGGCTCGTGACCGTGGTCGAGACCGCTGCGGGCGACGAGACCGTCCAGGTCATCCCCGTGGTCGAGGAGACCGCGGCGCTGACGTTGAGCGATGCCGAGGAGGAGACGGATGCGGAGCCCGACACCGCGTCCGACGCGGAGTCCGACTCCTCGCGTTCGTTCGACGACATCCTCTTCGGCGCTCCCGCGCCGGTGCCCGCGACCGAGTCCCCGCGACGCTCTTTCGCCGCCCTGTTCGCGGCATCCTCCGCCGAGATGGCGGACGAAGACACGGCGGAGGCGCGCACGTCGCCCGAGCAGTCGGCGGGACAGGACGCTCCCGCCCCAGGGGAGTCGGACGAGACGACACCCGACGCGTCCGTCCCCGCAGCGGGCGCCGAGATCGAGGGCCCCGAGGCTCCGTCTGACATCGACGCCGCCGACGACACGACCGACGCAGAGGACGCGGAGTCCGCGGCCGACGAAGCGGAGCCCGCGGGCGTGGAGTTCTTCTCCGAGCTCGACGCCGCGTCCGCCGCGAACGACGAGACCGCGACCGCCGACACGACGCAGCCGGCAGAGGCATCCGACCCCGCGACCGACGACGAGGACCCGCGATCCGCGGCCGTGAGCTCCATGCTCGCCGCCGCCGCCCGCGCCTACTACGAGGACGAGCCCAGGGACTACCCGCTCGCGTCCGCGGAGGGCGACGCCCCCGCCGAGACCGCATCGTCCGAGGAGCAGCCATCCGCGGACGACGAGTCCTCGGAGGAGCCCGGTGCGCACGCTCCAGGTCAGGAGCAGGCACCCGACGCGCAGGCGGACGAGGACCACGGCGCGCGCTCCGACGAGAACCACGGCTGAACCGCACACACGAACGCCCTCCCGATCGGGAGGGCGTTCTGCGTCTGAGGTCAGGCCGGACGGGGCCGGATGACGGGCCGGCGACTGCCCTTCGAGACGGGAGTCGGGGCCGTGGCGACGATCTCCTCGACCGTCGCGGGCTCCTCCGACACGGGGAGACGGAGAGCCTGCGTGAGCGCGAGGCCGTGCCGGGTGGTGAGGATCAGCCGGTTGTACTGCGGGTCGCCCTCGAGATCGACGACCACGCTGGGGCGACGGCGACGGATCAGCACGAAGTCGAGGCTGCCCGCGGCCTTCCAGCTCCCCGCCGCCAGCACGCCCGGGATGTGGGTGCCCGGGTTCGGGACGCCGCGGAGCCAGGTCCAGGCGTCATCGGTCAGCTGGACCTTGGTGATCGTGTCGCGCACGATGCGGACGTTCTCACGGTGGAAGGTGGCGGCACGTTCGATGGGCGAGAGCACGACCTCGAGTTGCGTCTGATCCAGCAACAACGTCACCATGCCCCCAGTCTGCCAGCGCCGCCCTCCCGGTTGGCTGGAAGTTGCTCACAGGAACGCAACGATCCCTTGTCGGAATCACCCACACGCCCACCCGCAGCAACCACCTCCCGCGAGGACAGGCGCTCACGCCGGAACAGGCCGCTACCGGGAGTGCAAGCCTGACTCCGCGCGAGCGCCTGATCTCGCCGACCTCGCGACCGCCGCTCCCTGCGCAGGCATCCGCGCGACATCAGGCAGCAGGGTCCAGGGGCCCCCGTTCCCGAGCGGGCGCCTGTCTTCGCGCGAGCGAGCGGCGGCGGAAGTCAGGGACGCGCGGTGAGGGCGGCCCGGGCGGCGTGCGGCAGGGCTTCCTCGATGCGCTGGAGCTCGTCCTCGCCGTGCGCGGCGGTGAGGAACCAGGCCTCGAAGACGCTCGGCGGCAGCGCGACCCCGTGCTCGCGCATCGCGTGGAAGAACGCGGCGTACCGGAAAGACTCCTGCGCCTGCGCCTCGGCGTAGTCGCGCGGAGCGGAGGCCCGGAAAGACGCGCTGAAGAGGTTGCCGGCGGACGCCAGAGCGTGGGTGACCCCGGCCTCGCCGAGCGCGCGGTCCAGCGCCGACGACACCCGAGCGGCTGCGGCGTCGACGGTCGCGTAGACCTCGGGCGTCGCGAGTCGCAGCGTGGCCAGGCCCGCGGCCACCGACAGCGGGTTCCCGGAGAGCGTGCCCGCCTGGTAGACCGGGCCGAGCGGCGCCAGAAGGTCCATGACCTCGGCACGACCGCCGAGGGCCGCCAGCGGCATACCGCCGCCGACGACCTTCCCGAAGGTGAGGATGTCGGGCAGGTAGTCCTCCCCCGCCTCCGCCTGGAGTCCCCAGAAGCCCGCCGGGTGCACCCGGAATCCGGTGAGGACCTCGTCGAGGATCATGAGGGCGCCGTGCGCGTGGGCGGTCTCCGCGATGAGGCGGTTGAAGCCCGGCAGCGGAGGGACGACGCCCATGTTCGCCGCCGAGGCCTCGACGATGACGGCCGCGATCCGCGGGCCGTGCTCGGCGAAGACGGCGGCGAGCGCCTCCGGGTCGTTGTAGCGGATCACGAGCGTCTGCGCAGCGATCGGCGCGGGCACGCCTGCCGAGCCGGGCAGCGCGAGGGTGGCGACCCCGGAGCCGGCCTCGGCGAGCAGGCCGTCGGAGTGGCCGTGATAATGGCCGGCGAACTTCACGAGCAGATCGCGGCCGGTCGCGCCGCGAGCGAGGCGGATGGCGGTCATGGTGGCCTCGGTGCCGGTCGAGACCAACCGGACACGCTCGACGGGACGGATCTCGCCGAAGCGGACGCGGTCTGCGATGAGCGCGGCGAGCTCGACCTCCCCCTCGGTGGGAGCGCCGAACGAGAGCCCGCGGGTGGCGGCTTCCTGCACCGCGGCGACGACCTCGGGCTGTGCGTGGCCGAGCAGGGCGGGGCCCCACGACGCGACGAGGTCGACGTACTCGTTGCCCGCGGCATCGGTCACGGTCGCTCCCCGCGCCGAGGCGAGGAACCGCGGCGTCCCGCCGACCGACCCGTAGGCGCGCACCGGAGAGTTCACCCCACCGGGGATCACCGCACGGGCGGCAGAGAAAAGGTCGTCATTGCGGTCGGTCATCGAGGCTCCTCCGTGGATGCACGGAGCTCTCCCGGCATCCCTTCCAGGCTAACCCGCCGCCTGCCCTTCGAAGGCCGTCTGCGGACAGGAGGGAGGCTCAGCCGCGCAGCCAGCGGGCGGCTTCCGTGGCCCAGTAGGTCAGCACCGCGTCGGCACCCGCGCGACGGATCGAGAGCAGCGACTCGAGCACCGCGGCACGCCGATCGATCCACCCGTTCGCCGCGGCGGCCTCGATCATCGCGTACTCGCCCGACACCTGGTACGCCCAGACCGGGACGGTCACGGCGTCGCGCACCTCGCGGAGCACGTCCAGGAAGGCCATCGCCGGCTTCACCATGACGATGTCCGCGCCCTCGTCCTCGTCGACCAGGGCCTCCCGCACGCCCTCGCGGCGGTTGCCGGGGTCGAGCTGGTACGTACGGCGGTCGCCCTGGAGCTGCGAGTCGACGGCTTCGCGGAACGGGCCGTAGAACGCGCTCGCGTACTTCGCGGCATACGCCAGGATCAGCGTGTCCGTGAACCCCTCGGCGTCGAGCGCCTGACGGATCACGGCGACCTGGCCGTCCATCATCCCGGACAGCCCGAGCAGCTGGGACCCTGCGCGCGCCTGGGCCAGGGCCATCGAGGCGTACCGCTCCAGGGTCGCGTCGTTGTCCACAGAGCCGTCGGCGGCGAGGACGCCGCAGTGACCGTGGTCGGTGAACTCGTCGAGACAGAGGTCGGTCTGCACGACGAGGGCGTCGCCGACCTCGGCCGCCAGCGCTTCGGTGGCGACGTTCAGGATGCCTTGCGGGTCGTCCGCGCCGGAGCCCCGGGCATCGCGCACCGCGGGAACGCCGAACAGCATGACGCCGCCGACCCCGGCCTCCGCGGCCTCCGCGGCCGCAGCGCGCAGCGAGTCGATCGAGTGCTGGGCGACACCGGGCATCGAACCGATGGCGACCGGTTCGCTCAGGCCCTCGCGGACGAAGAGCGGGAGCACGAGCTGCCGGGGCTCGAGAGAGGTCTCGCGCACGAGGTCGCGGACGGCGCGCGACTGGCGAAGTCGGCGCAGGCGGATGTCGGGGAAGCTCACGGCGCGAACTCGTCTGCCGCGTGCGGAAGGGTGAACTGCGAGACGGCTTCGATCAGCGCATCGATGGTCTGCCGGTCGGCGACCACCGAGACGGGGAGACCGGCGCGCTCGGCGTCCTTCGCCGTGCGGGGACCGATCGCCGCGAGCAGCGTCTCGTCCGGGATCTCGGGGAACTGTTCCCGCACCTGCTCGGCCACCGAACCGCTGGTGATGAGGATCGCGTTGATCCGGCCGTTCTCGACATCGCGGCGGATGCGCTCCGTCACCGGGACACCGACCGTGCGATAGGCGACGACGCCGTGCACGTCGTGCCCCGCGTCGGAAAGGAGGAGGCTGAGGACGGGCTTGGCGATCTCGCTGCGCAGCGCCAGGATCCGGCGCGGCTCGTGCTCCAGGGCGATGAGCTGCTGCGCCATGCCCTGCGCGGAGTTGTCCTGTTCCGGCACCAGGGCGACCTCGTAGCCCACGGCCTGCAGCGCCGTGGCCGTCGTCTCGCCGACGGCCGCGATCTTCGTGGTCTTCGGCACGACGGCGCGGTGGGCGAACAGCACGTCCACCGTGGTCGCGCTCGTGACGGTCAGCCAATCGAACTCACCGGCCGCGAGCTGCTCCAGCGCCCGGTCGAGCGTCGCCTGGTCCGTCGTGGGCGCGAAGTTGATGAGCGGGGCGACGACGGGAACGGCCCCGAGGTTCCGGAGACTCGCGGCGACGCTGTCGCCCCAGGGTCCGCCACGGGGCACGAGGATGCGCCAGCCGTCCAGCGGTCGGTCCTGCTTGCTTTCAGAAGTGGTCATGACAATTCGGATTGCTCTTGAGGGACGAGGTCGGCCGCCCCTTGATCGAGCAGCCGACGGGCAACAGCGAGCCCGAACTCACGCGCTGCGTGCATCGGGTCTGCACCATCGGCAGCATCCGCACCATTGCCACTGCCGTTCCGATGAATATACTCCCCGTTCAGGGCTTCCGTGACGTCCAGACCGATCCGGCGCCCCCCGTCCGGGGCGTAGACCACTGTCCTGACGCGGATCTCGGCCCCCTGGACGACGGCGTGCGCCGCCATGGGGGCTTGACAACCGGCGTCCAGGCCCTCCAGGATGGCTCGCTCGACCGTGATCGCGAGCCGCGTCTCGCGGTGGTCCAGCGCGGACAGCGCCGCGCGCAGCTCCTCCGGGGCATCCGCCCGCGTCTCGACTGCCAGCGACCCCTGGCCCGGCGCCGTCGGCCATTCCGCGAGACCGAGCTCCTCGCGATGCAGGGGCGAATCGGTGCCCAGCCGCGAGAGCCCGGCGGCGGCGAGGATCACGGCGTCCAACTCGCCGGACGCGACGCGGGAGAGCCGGGAGTCGACGTTGCCGCGGATGTCCACGACGTGAGCGCGGGGCGCACGGCGGTGGACCTGCGCGATACGGCGGGGCGACCCGGTGCCCACGGCGCTCCCGGCCGGCAGCTCGTGCAGCGGGATGCCGTGTCGGGTGAGCACCACGTCGCGGGCATCCTCCCGTCGGGGCGTCGCGGCGATGACGAGCGACTCCGGCACCGCGGTCGGGAGATCCTTGAGGGAGTGCACGAGGAAGTCGCACTCGCCGGCGAGGAGGGCCTCACGGAGACGGGTGGCGAAGATGCCGAGGCCGCCGATCTCCGACAACGAGGCGCGATTGGTGTCGCCCTCGCTGGTGATCGGGACGAGCTCGACGCGCCGGCCGGTGACCTTCTCGAGCGCTGCGGCGACGTGGCCCGACTGCGCCTGCGCGAGCGCGCTGCGACGGGTGCCGAGACGGATGGGGGTGCTCATGGCGCTTACTGCAGCACGTCCGCGATCTCGTCGAAGCGCAGGCGGCGCCCCGTGTAGAAGGGCACCTCCTCCTTCACGAACATGCGGGCGTCGGTGTAGCGGAGGTCGCGCATCATGTCGACGAGATCCGTGAGTTCATCCGCCTCCATCGGGAGCAGCCACTCGTAGTCGCCCAGCGCGAAGGCTGCGACGGTGTTCGCGATGACACCGGTGAACGCGGCGCCCTTGCGACCGTGGTCGGCGAGCATCGTGCGGCGCTCCCCCTCCGGCGCGAGGTACCACTCCGGGGTGCGGACGAACGGGTAGAGGACGAGCCAGTCCTTGGGCTCGATGCCTCGGAGGAACCCGGGGACGTGCGCGCGGTTGAACTCGGCGTCGCGGTGGACGCCCATGGCGTTCCACACCGGCAGGAGCGAGCGCAGCATCTCGGTGCGGCGCAGGCGACGGAGCGCCCGCTGCAGTTCCTCGGCCGTGGCACCGTGCAGCCACACCATGAGGTCGGCGTCGGCCTTGAGTCCGGAGACGTCGTAGAAGCCGCGGACGGTGACGCCCGAGTCCTCGATGTGCGAGACGATCGACTCGACCTCGGTCGCGTCGTTCTCGGTGACGGGAGCATCGGGGTTGCGTCGCCAGACGGCCCAGAGGGTGTAACCGGACGGGTTCTCTTCACGCAGGTCGGACATGATCCCAGTCTGCCCCCTTTGCGGAGGAGCCGCTAATCAGGGGAATACTGCCCCCAGGTGAGGGCGGTACGGGGGTCGATCAGCGGGCGATGGCGCGGGCGATGGCCCACACCGCCCCGCCGACGGCGGCGGCGATGCCCACGGTCGCGGCGATCGCTGCGGCGGGGTTGCGATCGGCGAACGCGCGCGCCTTCACGGCCGCCCGCGCCGATGCCTTCTCCACGCGCCGGGGGATGTTCCCCTTGACCTCGATGGCGGCCAGGGCCGCCTTCAACTCCGCCCGCGCCGAGGCGACGGGATCGACGATTCCCGCGGGGACCGCGGTGCGCGGCAGCGACTCAGGGGTGCTCATCGCCGGCCTCCTTCACGATTCGGATGTCCTCGGCCACGGCCTGTGCCGGGTTCTGGCGACGGAGCACCTTGCGGAACTTCAGGATGCCGAGCAGCGCGAACAGCAGCACGGCGACGATGAGGATGCCGAACACCGCCAGCGCGGACAGCCATACCGGCCACCACGACGACAGCCCCGCGATCGCGAACACGAGGATCACGGGCACGGCCCAGAACAGGAAAAACAGCGCGACGAGGAACCAGACGGAGCCGACGCCCGCATCCTTCGCCGTGCGCGACACCCACGCCTTGGCCGCGTCGATCTCGGCCTTGACGAGGGTGGTGACGAGCTCCGGCAGGTCGCCGAGCAGCGTCAGCAGACTGTCGTCGGCGCGATCCCGATATCCGCGGGGCATGTCAGTCGTCGGACTTCCGCGGGGTGGGCTTGCTCGCGGCGGGCTTCGACGCCGCGGGCTTCTGGGCCTCGGCCGCGCGCTCCTTGACCTCGTCGACCGCGTCCTCCGCGGCGTCCGAGATCTCTTCCGCGGCGTCCTTGCCGGAGGCGATGACCGCGTCGAGCTTCTGGCCGGGCGTGCCGTCGCCCTTGACCGACTTGACGATCTTGACGGCGCCGGTCCAGACCGCGCCGGGAACCGCGGCGGCCTTGTCGCCGACGAAGCCCTTGACCTTGTCGACGCGCTCCTGCACCGGGTCCGTGTTCCAGACCTTCAGCCACTGCGTCTTGATCTGCTCGTAACGCTCGCGTCCTGCGCGGGTGCCGAGCACATAGCCGACGCCGAGTCCGACGACGAGTCCGATCTTCCCCTTCATGGGGTCTCCTCACGTTGTTCCGGCTGTGGTCCGTCCCGGGGGACGCCCGATCGTCCGCGTCTCCGCCGCGATCAGGTACCCAGCGTAACGCCGTATGCCGATTTCGGCATCAATCGATGAGAGGGTTGACACGGAGCCCCGGAGCGCACTCGCGTACGCCCCGCGCGCACTCAGTCCCAGAGGAGGGCGCGACGCAGGCGCTCGGCTTCCTCCGCGGCGTCCGGCACGACCTGCGCGAGCCCGGTGCCGGCCAGCCAGGCCCCCACCGCGGCCAGACCGGGAACCGCCTGCACGGCCTGACGCGCCGCCGCGCGCCGCTCTCCCGACCCGATGATCGATGCCGGCTGCGCCTGCACGAAGCGCCCCCGGTGGCCTGCCACGACCTGGTCGGCCGTCAGGGGAACCCCCAGGAGGGCCGAGGCCTCCCGGCGGGCGAGGTCGACCGCGGCCTCGTCGTCCAGCGCCGCCGTCGCCGCCGGCTCCCCCTGGGCACCGAACGAGACGCGGACGACCTCCCGGTCGCCGGCGGCCGCCCGCACCCAGGACCACTTCGCCGTGGAATGCGTGAGTGCCTTCGCCGTGTGGCTGTGCGGCACCGTGAGCACGCCGGTGCCCCGGGGCGGGGTGCGCAGCGCGGGCGCGTCGAGCAGCAGACTGATGATCTCGATCTCGGGGGCCGGTGCCGCGTCGGCGGCCGCGAGGGCGGGAACGACGCCCGCGAGCAGCTCCCGCGCCCCGTGCTCGGAGGTCGCGACGATCACCGCGTCGGCGACGAGTTCCTCCTCCTGCGTCGCCTCCTCGCCCTCGATCGGCTCCTCCGCGGCGGGCTCCTCGACGACGACGCGCCAGGTGGTGCCGTCGGTCGCGAGGCGGCGGACTCGGACGCGGGTGCGCACGGTCGCACCGAGTTCATCGAGGTCGGCCGCGAGGGCGTCGACGAGCACGCTCATCCCGCCGACGAGCCCCTCGACCGCGGCACCCGGAGTCTTCGCACCGCGCGACGCCGCCTCACCGCGGAGCGCCAGGACCGCCCCGGAGAGGGATCCGACGCGGGTCAGGGCGGCGTTGAGTCCGGGGGCGGCGACGTCGATGTCCACGTCGTCCGGGGAGGCGGAGTAGACACCCGTGGTGACGGGGGCGACGAGGCGGTCGCGCACCTTCTCCCCCATGCGCGAGGCGACGAGGCGTCCGAGGCTGAGCTGATGCCCGATCGTGAGCGGCGGGCGCACGCGGTCGAGATAGGCCCGCCAGGCGCCCGACCAGCCGATGATGCGGCGGACGTCGTCCTGGAAGGGGTTGCCGGGGATGCCGAGGATGCCGCCGGCCGGAAGCGGAGCCGCGCCGCCGCCGGGGAGTCCGGCGAGCCACGCGCCTCCCGCCTGCGGCGTCACGACGCGGTCGGAGAGACCGAGGTCGTTCACGAGAGCCCGGACGTGCCCGCCCTTCGTCGCGTAGCTCTCCGCGCCCGCGTCGACGACGACACCGTCCAGCGCGACTCTGCGGATCACGCCACCCAGGGACTCGGACCCTTCGAGCAGCGTGACCTGCATGCCGACCTTCGCGCACTCACGCGCGGCCACGAGTCCGCCGACGCCGCCGCCCACCACGACGACGTGCTTCCGTGCGGCACGGGCCGCCAGGTCGGCCGGTTCAGCGGGTGCGGGGTGCTCGGGGCTCATGCCTCCATCCTTTCACCGCCCCTGTGCTTCGAATCGCCCGATTGGCCGGATAATCGCCGCTGATGCCGCCAGGTGCGCGATCCGAACGGAGGTCAGGCCCGACCGCGCTTGCGCACCTCGCGGAGGACGATCTGCTCGGGACAGACCGTGGAGAGGAAGTCGCCGACGGAGAGGGCGAGGCGTTCACCGACGAGCGAGTAGAAGATGCGGTTGGCATCGCGACGTTCGGAGACGAGGCCTGCCTGCCGCAGCACGCTCAGGTGCCGGGAGATGGTCGGGCCGCTCGCGGAGAAGCGGGACGCGATCTCCCCGGCCGCGAGCTCCCCCTCCTTGAGGTCCTGCAGGATCTGCCGCCGGGTCGGATGGGCGAGCGCCGCGAAGATGTCGGATGCGCTGTCGGCCATGCTTGCAATATAGCACCTTCGCTAGATACAGTTTCGCCAGATAGCTAATTAGCGAAGGAGAACACCATGAAGGTCGCCATCACCGGAGGCAGTGGGTTCGTCGGCCGCGCCCTCGCCGATCGCCTGGAGGAGCCCGTGGTGATCTCCCGACGCTCCGGCACGGACATCACCGACGTCGACGCGCTGACCGCCGCCTTCGCCGGATGCGACGCGGTCGCCCACTGCGCCGGGATCAACCGGGAGATCGGCGACCAGACCTTCCGCCGCGTGCACGTCGAGGGCACGGCCGCCGTCGTCGAGGCCGCTCGCCGCGCCGGCGTCCGGCGGCTCGTCATGGTGAGCTTCCTCCGCGCCCGGCCCGACTGCGGCTCCGCTTACCACGAGTCGAAGTGGGAGGCCGAGGAGATCATCCGCGGCTCCGGGCTCCCGCACACGATCCTGAAGTCCGGGATGATCTACGGCCCCGGCGATCACATGGTCGACCATGTGACCCGTGCCGTCCGCACCCTCCCCTTCTTCTGGACCGTCGGCTACCGCGAACGCACCGCCCGCCCCGTCCCCGTCGAGGATGCCGCGGACGTGCTGGTGGCCGCGCTCGAGGGCCGCATCCCGGAGCCGACGGTCGCCGTGATGGGGGCGGACGAGGTCACGCTCGGGGAGGCCATCCGCCGGATCACCCGCGTCGCCGGACGTCGTCCCGCGTTCCTCCCCGTTCCGGCCTGGGTCGTGCGGGTGCTCGCGCAGCTCACCGAGTGGACCATGGTCGTGCCCCTGGTCGCGAAGGCGCAGGCGCGGATGCTCGCGGAGGGCGTCAGCGAACCGGCACCGTGGGCGCCGGAGCCGCCGGAGGGCATCCGCCCCTCACGGCCGTTCGACGACGCCAGCATCCGCGCCGCGCTGCCCACCGGGCGCTTCGGTCTTTCGGATCTGCGGCTGGTGCGGGCGCTTCGAATCGCCTGAATGGCTGCATCTGGGCCGCAGATGCCGCAAAGCAGGCGATTCGAACGGAGGTCAGCCGGCGTGCACCAGCTCGACGATACGGGTGAGCTGGTCGGGGTCGGTCTCCGGGGGCACACCGTGGCCGAGGTTGAGGATGTGCCCGCGGGCCGCGCGACCGCGTTCGAGCACGTCGCGGACATGCGCCTCGAGCACCGGCCACGGCGCGCCGAGGAACGCGGGGTCGATGTTCCCCTGCACCGAGACGTCGGGGCCGAGGATCGCTGCGGCCTCGTCGAGGGGCAGCCGCCAGTCGACCCCCACGCCGTCGGCGATGCCGTCCAGCCGCATGTCGCCGAGGAAGGGGCCGGTGCCGACGCCGAAGTGGATCGTCGGGACGCCGATGCCGTCCAGAGCGGTCCGTGAGTGCGGCGCCACGAAGGTGCGGTAGTCGGCGGGGCTGAGGGAACCCGCCCAGCTGTCGAAGAGCTGCACGACCGCGGCGCCGGCATCGCGCTGCGTCTCCAGGAACCGCCGCGAGATCTGCGCCAGCCAGCCCGCGAGACGGTGCCAGGCCTCGGGCTCCGCGTGCATCATGCCGCGCGCACGCAGGTGCTCCTTGGACGGACCGCCCTCGACGAGATACGCCGCGAGCGTGAAGGGGGCTCCCGCGAAGCCGATGACCGGAGTGTCGCCGAGCTCGGCGGCGACGATGCCGACGGCTTCCGCGATCGCGCTGCCGTCGAGGCTGTCCGGATCGATCGCCGTGATGCGGTCGACGTCGGCGACCGTCCGCACCGGGTTCGCGAAGACCGGGCCGCGGCCGGGCTCGATCTCCACGTCCACGCCGGCGAGACGCAGCGGGATGACGATGTCGCTGAAGAAGACCGCCGCGTCGACGCCGTGCCGCCGCACCGGCTGCAGGGTGATCTCGGCGGCGAGGTCGGGGGTGAGGCAGGCGTCGAGCATCCGTGTGCCGACCCGCAGCTCCCGGTACTCGGGCAGGGATCGGCCCGCCTGGCGCATGAACCAGACCGGAGCGGTGGCGGGGCGGTCGCCGGTGAGGGCGCGCAGCAGCGGGGCGTCGGAGAGTGCCATGCCCCCATCCTCCCATCCGGCGCCTAGGGAGCCGCCGAGTCCCGGCTCCGTACGCTCGGGTACAATCGAAGGGTGCTGCTGTGTGTGACGGCGAGTCACAAGACCGCCTCCTTCGAACTGCTCGAACGCCTGAGCCGCACCCCCGACGACGTCGCTCCCACCATCGTGGGCATGGCGCCGTGCGTGCAGGGTGCCGTGGTCCTGGCGACGTGCAACCGCTTCGAGGCGTACGTGGAAATGGACGAGCCCGTGACCGCGGCCGGCGCCATCGGCGTCGAAGCCGTGATCGAGGCCGTCGAGTCCGCGACCGGCATTCCCGCCGCCGACCTCGACGGTGCCTACGCCGTGCATTCCGGTCGCCGCGTCGCCGAGCACCTCTTCTCCGTGGCCTCCGGTCTCGAGTCCGTCGTCTCCGGCGAGGGCGAGATCGCCGGTCAGGTGCGGCGTGCCCTGAAGTCCGCCCGCAAGGACGGCACCACCTCCCCCGAGCTCGAGCGCCTGTTCCAGCGCGCGAGCCAGGCGCAGCGCAAGGTCAAGAACGTCACCGCCCTCGGCCGCGCCGGTCGATCTCTCGTGCGTCTCGCGCTGGAGCTCGCCGACAGCCGCATCGCCGACTGGTCGGCCGAGCGCGTGCTGCTGGTCGGCACCGGAGCCTACGCCGCCGTCACCCTCGCGACTCTGCGCGAGCGCGGCGCCGTCGACATCTCCGTCTACTCCCCCTCTGGCCGCGCAGAGATCTTCGCGGCCAAGCACGACATCCGCCCGGTTCCGGCAGACGAGTACGCACGCACGGCGGCGCACTCCACGCTGCTGATCACCTGCACCACCGCGACCGAGCCCGTGCTCGGCCCGGAGCACCTGCAGCTCCCGGTCGGCCTCGCCGCCGCGGGCTGCCCCGTCAGCGCGACCAGCGGCACCACCGGTGTCCCGAGCCGGCTGGTGGTCGACCTCGGCATGCCGCGCAACGTCGACCCGGCCGTGGCCGCACTGGAGGGCGTCGCGCTGCTGGACCTGGAGACCATCCGCCTGCACGCCCCGCTCGAGGAGCTGCAGGCGACGGACGCCGCCCGGAGCGTCGTCCGCGAGGCCGCGGAGACCTTCCACGTCGTCGGTGCCCGCCAGAGCGTGACCCCGTCGGTGGTGGCGTTCCGGTCGCACATCTTCGAGCTGCTGGAGCGCGAGATCGACCGTGCGCGCGCCCGCGGCGACGAGGACGGCAAGGTCGAGCAGGCCCTCCGGCACCTCTCCGGCGTGCTGCTGCACACGCCGACCGTGCGGGCTCATGAGCTCGCCGCCGCCGGTCGCGCGGACGAGTTCGCCGCCGCGCTCGCGACGCTGTACGGCATCACCCCTGCCGCGGACACGGTCGAGGACGCCGCCACAGCCTGATCCCGTGAGGGCGAGATGGGAGGCGCGGCCCTCCACATCACCGGAGACACCGCCGCCGCCGACGCTGCGGAACGAGAGCCGCGTGCTGCGCGTCGACATGCTGATGGACCAGAGGGCGGGAGCCATGGGCTGCGCGAGGATCCGCGCTGTGAGAGCGTGGGGCACGAGGAGGCCCGAATGACCCAGGATCTGTACTCGGACGCGAGGCTGTACGACCTGCTGTTTCCGACGAGCGAGGCAGCCGTGGACTTCTACCGTGCCGAAGCCGACAGCGTGGGCGGTCGCGTGCTCGAGCTCGGATGCGGAACCGGTCAGAAGCTGATCCCGATCGCGGCCGACGGGCACCCAAGCGTCGGACTCGACCTGTCGCTCGACATGCTGGCTGTGGCACGTCAGAAGGCTGAGGAGCGCGGTGTGTCCGTCGAGTGGCAGCACGGCGACATGCGCGACTTCGACCTGGGCGACGAGTCCGACCTCATCTTCATCGCGGGCAACGCTCTGCTGCACCTGCACGAGGCTGACGACATCGTGCAGTGCTTCCGCGCGGCACGGCGGCACCTCGCGCCCGGCGGACGTTTCGCTTTCGACGTCTTCCATCCCGACGTGCGGCTCCTGGCTGACGCCGACGGGGTCCGGCGCCCGCGCACGACATTCGCCGATCCCGACCGCGGCGACGTCCGCGTCGACGTCGCGGACGCCTATGATGCCGCCGCACAGGTGACGCGCGGCACCTGGTACTTCTCGACGGACTCCGAGCCCGACTTCCAGACGGTGTCCATCGAGGTGCGGAGCATCTTCCCCCAGGAACTGCCGGTGCTCCTTGCGCATGCCGGACTCCGACTGGTCGAGCGCTTCGGCGGCTGGGACGGCAGCCTCTTCGGGGCGGGCTCCTCGACCCAGCTCTGCATCTGCGAATCCGCCGCCCCGTAGTGAGAGAGGATGGGACTCATGGCCCTTCACATCACCGGAGACACCGCCGCCGACGCCCTGCTGACCGAGAACCCGACGGCTCTGCTGATCGGCATGCTGCTGGACCAGCAGATCCCCATGGAGACCGCGTTCTCCGGTCCGCTCAAGATCGAGCAGCGCACCGGCGCCACGGATGCCGCGGCGATCGCGGGCATGGCACCGGAGGAGTTTCTGGAGGCCTTCCGGCAGACCCCCGCCGTGCACCGGTTCCCCGGATCCATGGCGACGCGGGTGCAGACCCTGTGCCAGGCGCTCGTCGACGAGTGGGACGGGGACGCCGCCGCCCTGTGGACGCGCCCTTCGACAGGCTCAGGCCCGTCGACAGGCTCAGGGACCCAGCCGAGCGGCGCCGAGGTGCTCAAGAGACTCAAGGCTCTTCCCGGCTTCGGTGAGCAGAAGGCGAAGATCTTCCTCGCCCTCCTCGGCAAGCAGTACGGGTTCACCGGCGAGGGCTGGCGGGAGGCCTCCGCTCCCTACGGCGAGGACGGTTCGTACCGCAGCGTCGCCGACATCGTGTCGCCCGAGTCGCTGACGAAGGTGCGCGAGTACAAGAAGGCGATGAAGGCGGCGGCGAAGGCGGCGAAGTAGTGCAGCCGACCGGGGACGACGTCGCGGGGCTGATCGCCCGCTCCTCCCCGGCCGTGCGTCGCCGTGATGCGGAGACGCTGATCGCTCTCCTGCGGGACATCTCCGGACGCGAACCGCAGACCTGGGGCTCGATCATCGGGTTCGGCTCCTGCCACTACCGCTACCCCACCGGGACGGAGGGCGACAGCGGCATTCTGAGCTTCGCCCCCCGGAAGGCCGCGACCACGATCTACCTCCTCGACGGCGTGGACGCCCACGCGGAGGCTCTCGGCGCGCTCGGCCCGCACACGACAGGGGTGGGCTGCCTTTACATCAAGGACCTCGACCAGGTCGACCTCGACGTGCTGCGCGGGATCCTCGAGCGTTCGCGCGCCTGGGTCGAGTCCGGCGGCGACGCGCGTATGCACCTGACGATCACGTCGTAGCTCCCCCTCCTGTCGCCGAGACCCCGGGTTCCCGCCGAGACCCCGGGGTGGGGACGTGTAA
>NZ_JAMBDU010000022.1:0-59868 GCF_025143875.1 Microbacterium meiriae
GGGGGGGGGCGCCGCCCCCCCCCCCCCCGGGGGCGGGGGGGGGGGGGGGGGCCCCCCCCCCGGGGACCGGGGGTCGTGCGGTCAGCCCTTCGCGGTGACCTCGCCGTCGCTCCACCACAGGACGCGCCGGCGCACGACCGCGAGGAGCACGAAGAGGAGCACCCCGAGCAGGCAGAGCAGAGCGATGCTCGCCCAGGTCACGGGCAGGTTCGCCTGTGCCGCCGAGGTGGTGACGAGGGAGCCGAGACCGGCCTGCTGACCGGCCGCCACGAACTCGGCCACGGCGGCGCCGACGACGGCGAGGGGCAGTGCGATCCGCAGACCGGCGAACACGTACGGCATGCTGCCGGGGAACCGCAGCTCGCGGAAGATCTCCCACCGCGAGGCGTGCAGCGTCGTGAACACGTCGAACGCCTTCTGGTCCACGTCGCGGAGGCCGGCGAGCGAGTTCACGAGCATCGGGAAGAACACCACGAGGCCGGTGACGATGAACTTCGGCACCATGCCGAACCCGAAGGCGACGACCAGCGCCGGGGCGATCGCGACGATCGGCGTCACCATCACGATGATGACCAGCGGCATGACGGCCCGCTCGATGATCTGGAACTCGGCCATCACGACGGCCAGCAGGAAGCCCGCCAGTATGCCGGCGGAGGCCCCGACGACGACCTCCAGCAGCGTCACGAGGAAGTTCGACCAGTACATGCCCGCGTCCTCGACGAGGCTGGCGCCGATGGCCTCCAGCGTCGGCAGGACGTACGGGTTGGTCCACGCCACGATCTGCCAGAGCAGAGCCGCGATCACGAACGTGATCAGGGTCGGTCCCCACGAGCCCCAGCGGAGCCAGCCGGGGATGCCGCGGCGGGGCTGCGCCTTCAGCCGCGCCGTGGCGAGGGTGGCGGTGGTGTCTCTCATCGTCAGCTCAGACATGGGCCTTCTCCGTCTGCGCGCGCAGCGCACCGCGCACGACTGCCTCCAGGTCGCGGAACTCGTCCGTCGCATACGCCTCCTCGGTCCGGGGCCGCGGAAGGTTCACATCGATCACCTCGGCGATGCGGCCAGGGTGGGCCGCCATCACCACGATCCGGTCGGAGAGCATGATCGCCTCCGGCACCGAGTGCGTGACGAACATCACGGCCTTGCGGTTCGACTGCCAGAAGTCCAGCAGGGCGATGCGCTGCAGGTCGCGGTTCATCTCGTCGAGGGCGGAGAACGGCTCGTCCATCAGCATGATCGCCGGGTCGAACACGAAGGCCCTGGCGATGGCGGCGCGCTGCTGCATACCGCCGGAGAGCTGCCCCGGGTACTTCTTCAGCGCATGGCCGAGCCCGAAGGTCGACAGCAGCTCGGCGGGGTCGCGGAGGGCGCGGTCGCCGTTGGCCCCGCGGTTGATCCGCACGGGGAGCTCGACGTTCTCGCGCACCGTCTTCCACGGCAGGAGCGCCGGGGACTGCGGGACGAGACCGATCTTCTTGTCGCGGGAGGCCGCCGTGACGCTCTCGCCGTCGATCGTGACGGTGCCGGAGTCGGCGTCGAGGAGTCCGGCGACCACCTTGAGCAGCGTGGACTTGCCGCATCCGCTGGGACCGATGACCGACACGAACTCGCCCATGCCGATCGTGAGGCTCACATCGTCGAGCACCGTCACCTGGGCTCCGTCGACACCGAAGGACTTCGAGACGTTCCTGACCTCGACGCCCGCGCCGTGTGCCGCGGTCATCACTTCTCCGCCCAGACGAGGGTGTCGCCGTCGTACAGGTCGGCCACGAGATCCGGGTCCATCATGTCGGCGATGGCGGGGAGGTCCTTGACGTCGCCGTACTCCTGCACGATCTCGTACTCGGGCTGCCACATGTCCTCGGTCTGCACGCCGGGGTTGCCGCCCGCGCTCTCGCGCACCCAGGCCGACTCGACCTCCCACGTACGGGCGAGCTGATCGCGCGGGAACGCCGCACCCTGGCCGTTCTCCTCCGCGAGGGCCGCCAGCATGTCGATGCATTCGTCCGCCTCGTCGAGGCAGAACTGCAGGGCCTTGAGGCTCGCGCGCATGAAGTCGGCGGCGACCTCACGGTGCTCGTCGAGGAAGCGCGAGTTCACCTCCATGACGTTGTACGTGCCCTCGACGCCCAGGTCGGAGGGCAGGAACTCGCTGAACGGGAGGTCCTGTGCCTTGAGGGTCTGCGGCTGGTTGGAGGCGTAGCCGACGATCGCGTCGACCTGCTCGCGCACCACGACGGTCGGGTCGTAGTTGGTCATCTTCACCATCTCGACCTTCGAGACGTCGACCCCGGCCTCATCGAGCATGGCCGAGGCGATGGGCGTGAGGTTGATGAAGTACCCCAGCGAGCCGCCTTCGAGGTCGGTGAGATCGGTGAGCTTCTCGTTGCCGAAGATCGAGAACGGCGGGGTCGTGCCGTAGGTCGCTACCGCGGTGAGGTTCTTGCTGTTCGCCGCGGCGAGCATCACATCGGAGGCGGAGCCGAGAGCGGTGAACTGCGCCTGCCCAGAGGCGACGAGCTGCTGCCCGTTCGCACCGGACGCGTTGATCTCCACGTCGAGGCAGAGGTCGTCGAAGTAGCCCAGCTCCTTCGCCAGGAACACGTCGAGCTGCCCGGCGCTGGCGGAGTAGCCGTAGCCGGAGATGTAGGTGATGGTGCCGGCATCCTGGTTGCGCTGGCAGGCGTCGCTGCCGCCCGCGCTCGTGGGGGCGGTATCGCCGCCGGGCGCCGGCGAGGAGCATGCTCCGAGCGTCAGCGTGGCGGCGAGAACGCACGTCAGGGTGGCAGTGGTGCGGAATCGGGTTTCCGCAGAGGAAGTAGCCATGAGGGTCCCTTCTCGGCCGTTCGTCATTGATGGCTCGATGAAAGTAACATAGTCAATCTTGACTAAGCAAGATCAAACTAACTCCATCCGCACGATCCGGTGACGGATGCACGACTCCCCCGGGCCTCGGCTCGTGCGCGCGCAACACGGTCGTGCATCCGTGGCCCGGGGAGAGAACGAGAAGGAACAGTGTCCAGGACGGAACGGGACGGGACGGGCGGATTCAGACCGGGGTCGAGCGGAGCGGCCAGGCGGGCCACCAGCCGTCGTCGAGCCCGCGAAGCAGGGCGGCCGTGCGCTCTCGCGCCTCCGCGGGCATCTCCGGAGCGGGGCCTGAGCTGCTCTCCCGCCGGTCGCCGTCCGGCGACCGGATCTCGGTGTACAGCCACGCGCGGCGGCCGACGGGATACTTCTCCCGGAAGCCACCGGCGGCGACCGACAGCAGGATCCGCTCCAGCTCGTCCGCCGCCGTCTCGGCGGTCTCGTCGCAGGCATCGCAGATGCACGACGGCACGATCGCGTGGAAGTGGGCGCCCGCCTCGACGCTGACGGAGGGAACGGTCGGCGTGATGACGACTCGCGCACCGCGCGCCGGTTCGAGCACGACGCGCTCCGTCCCGTCCTCCCCCGACTCTCGCCGCGCCTCGACCTCGTACTCGCGGGAGAGGTGCTCGACGAGCGCGTCGACCACGAGAAGCAGCGGTGCGAAGCGCTCCGGGTGGCTCTCCCGAGAGTACGACTCCTCCGGCGCGATGCCATCGGGCCAGCGGCGTCCGTAACGGATGACCTCGCCGCGGTCGTCGTGGAAGGTCAGGGGCGGGAGAGCGGGCCGGACATACGCGCGCGCCGGGACGACGACGACCGCGGGAGCGGAATCCTCCGCGGACAGCGCTCTCATCTCCTCGTCATCGATGTCGTCCTGCTCCCACGACGCGAGCATCTGCAGGAACGCATCCCGCTGGTCGGGCTGCTGCACCATCCCCTGCACGAGACCCGCGACCGGGATGGAGAGGGTGTTCGTCCCGATCTCCGGCTCGCTCGTCATCCGCCAGGTCGCGGCCGGGTGCACGACCGCGATGACGTTGCCGACGAAGCGCGCGGCGGCCGCCGCGAGGTCCGGGCGGTCGAGGATCTCCGGACGCGCTGCCACCACATCCCACGTCGCCGCGAGGTCGTCGGCCAGCAGCGCGGGGTCGATCCCGAGGCCCCGCAGGAAGTCGGCGAACGGCTCGAAACCGTCGACGAAGCGGACCGGCCGCGGGGCCTCCGCCGGCGATGGCATCCACAGGATCGCGGCGGCACCCGCCTCGGGCATCGGGCCGAAGGGGCCGGGGAAGACGGCACTGCTCATCGACCGAGCGTACCGAGCGGGATCACCGGGGCGCGTGGGACTCCAGGAACTCGTACACATCGGTGGTGTCCACGCCGGGGAAGGCACCGGTGGGCAGCGTCGCCAGCAGCGTGCGCGGGGTCTTCACGTTGGGCCAGGAGTTCTCGCGCCACCGCTCCTCCAGCTCGGCGGGAGCCCGACGGCAGCACACCTCGACCGAGTGCTTCGACACACCGCGGTGCGGGGTGTCCCGGCCGACGAACCACTTCGTGTCATCGAACCGCACCCCGACGCTCACCGAGTGCAGACCCTCGCTCGATGCCTCCACACGGGCGGTGCACCAGTAGGTGCCGTTCCCGGTGTCGGTGTACTGGTAGTAGGGGTTGAAGCGGTCGTCCTCGTCGAACACCACCCGGGAGGTCCACCGGCGGCAGCACATCTGCCCCTCGATGGCGCCGAGCCGGTCGGTCGGGAAGTTCACGTCGTCGTTCTCGTACGCCTTGGTGATGGTGCCCGACTCATGCACCTTGAGGAAGTGCACGGGGATGTCGAGGTGCCGCGTCGCGAGGTTCGTGAACCGGTGCGCCGCCGTCTCATACGACACCGAGTATGCGTCACGGAGGTCTTCGATGGAGATCGCCCTCCGCTGCTTGGCATCCTGCAAAGCGGGGACGACGTGCGCCTCCGGGATGAGCAGGGCACCGGTGAGGTAGTTCGTCTCCACCCGCTGCCGGAGGAACTCGGCGTAACTGCGCGGCTCGGAGTGCCCCAGGATGCGGCTCGACAGCGCCTGCAGCACCGCGGTGCGTGCGTCTCCCTTCGCCGGGACGCTGCTCGACAGGTACAGCCGGCCGTTGGCGAGGTCGGCGACGCTGCGGGTCGTCTGCGGCAGGTCGGGAGCGTAGTGGAGGGTGAAGCCGAGATGGGCCGCGATCTCCGAGGCGGTGCGCTGGGTCAGCGGTCCCCCGGGATGGCCGACGGCCGCGAGGATCTCGGCCGCCTTCGCCTCCAGCTCGGCGAAGTGGTTGTCCTGCCGGCGCATCAGATGCCGCAGTTCGACGTTGGCGCGCCGGGCCTCCTCCGGGGTCGCGGCGCGCTCGTCCTTGAGTCGGTCGATCTCCCCCTGCAGCGCCAGCAGCGCCTTCAGCGCCTCCGTCGGCACACTCTTGGCGATGCGGAACGGCGCGATGCCCAGCGCCTGGAACGTCTGCCCCTTCATCGCGCGCTCCAGGGCGATCTCGATCGCGCTGCGCTCGTCAAGCGGCTCCCCCGTGAGCAGCGCGTCGATGGTCACCCCGAGCGCGCGGGCGATCGCCTGGAGTTGCGTGAGCTTGGGCTCGCGCTTGCCCGTCTCGATCATCGACATCTGGCTCGGCGCCCGCTCGACCGCGGCCGCGAGCTCTTCGAGCGTCAGGCCCCGCGCGGTGCGCAGCTGGCGGATGCGCCGCCCGACAGTGAGGGCGTCGGTCTCTTCCGTGGTGTCGTCCATGTCGGCTCCTCTCAGCCCACCGCCGTCCGCGTCGGTGCGGGACGGGAGAAGCTCCGCGCGAGGCCGCGCCGGGGTCTTTCCTGATCCCGCGAGGCCGCGTGAGCGGTGCGTGCGGGCCGAGTCTGTCACGAAAACAGAAATTCAGGCAAACTTCTCCTCGATTCGGCACCGGAGAGGCACAGAACTTCACACACAGTGGAGGCACGCCATCGGCACCGACGCCGATTCCCATCCGAGGAGACACCATGACGAACACCGCAGCGACCCCCACCCCGCGCCCCGCCGGCCTGCGCGCCGGCGATCAGGTCCAGACGGCGGCGGAGCTCCAGGAGATCTGGGACACCGACCCGCGCTGGGACGGTGTCGAGCGCACGTACTCCGCCGAAGACGTCGTCCGCATCCGCGGCTCGGTCCGCGAGGACGCCACCCTCGCCCACCGCGGTGCGGAGAACCTCTGGAACCTCCTGCACACGGAGGACTACATCCGGGCGCTCGGCGCCTACACCGGCGGCCAAGCCGTGCAGCAGGTGCGCGCCGGCCTGAAGGCCATCTACCTCTCCGGATGGCAGGTCGCCGCCGACGGCAACCTCGCCGGACAGACCTACCCCGACCAGTCGCTCTATCCGGCGAACTCGGTCCCGGCGGTCGTGCGTCGCATCAACAACGCCCTGCTCCGGCAGGACCAGCTCGAGCACGCCGAGGGTGAGATCACGCAGGACTGGCTCGCGCCGATCGTCGCCGACGCCGAGGCCGGCTTCGGCGGACCGCTGAACGCGTACGAACTCGCGCAGTCGCTCATCCAGTCCGGTGCCGCCGGCATCCACTGGGAGGACCAGCTCGCGAGCGAGAAGAAGTGCGGCCACCTCGGCGGCAAGGTGCTCGTGCCCACGCAGCAGCACATCCGCACTCTCAACGCGGCCCGTCTCGCGGCGGACGTCGCCGGTGTTCCGACCGTCATCATCGCCCGCACCGACGCCCTCGCCGCCGATCTGCTCACGAGCGACGTCGACGAACGCGACCGGGAGTTCACCACCGGCGAGCGCACGTCCGAGGGCTTCTACCGGGTTCGCCCCGGCATCGAGTCGGTCATCAGCCGCGGCCTCGCCTTCGCCCCGTACGCCGACCTGCTCTGGGTCGAGACCGGAGAGCCGGACATCGAGCTGGCCCGGGAGTTCGCCACGGCAATCCACGCGCAGTTCCCCGGTAAGCTCCTGGCCTACAACTGCTCCCCGAGCTTCAACTGGAAGCGCCACCTGTCGGACGCCGAGATCGCGACGTTCCAGCAGGAGCTGGCAGACCTGGGCTACAAGTTCCAGTTCATCACCCTGGCCGGGTTCCACGCCCTGAACCACTCCATGTTCTACCTCGCCCGCGGTTATGCCGAGCGCGCCATGAGCGCCTACGTCGAGCTGCAGGAGGCCGAGTTCGCCGCCGAGGCCGACGGCTACACCGCCACCAAGCACCAGCGCGAGGCGGGCACCGGCTACTTCGACGTCATCTCCACCGCGCTCAACCCCGACAGCGCGACCCTCGCCCTCGCCGGCTCCACCGAGACCGCCCAGTTCCACTGACCCCCGTTTTCTCCCCCCACTTCCCCCGAGACCCCAGGTTCTCGTCGAGACCCCGCCCCGCACACGCCGGGAGCCCGGGGTCTCGACGACAACCCGGGGGCTCGGCATAAGGCAAAGGACACCATCATGACCACCGCACCGATGCAGACGACCCGACAGGGCCCCGCGATCGAGATCGCCGGGCCCATGCGCGACCGCTACGACGAGATCCTGACCCCGGAGGCGATCGCCTTCCTCACCGAACTCCACCACCGGTTCGCCTCCCGCCGCCACGACCGGCTGGCCGACCGGATGCGTCGCCGCTTCGAGATCGGCAACGGACACGACCCGCAGTTCCGAGAGGACACCGCGCACATCCGCCAGGACACCACCTGGCGGGTCGCCGGCGCCGGACCGGGACTCGAGGACCGCCGCGTCGAGATCACCGGGCCCACCGATCCGAAGATGACCGTCAACGCCCTGAACTCCGGTGCGCGGGTGTGGCTCGCCGATCAGGAGGACGCCACGAGCCCCACCTGGAAGAACGTCATCGAGGGGCAGCTGTCCCTCCGCGACGCAATCCGCGGCGAGCTCTCCTTCACCTCCCCCGAGGGCAAGGAGTACCGGGTCACCGCTGAGCGCACGCCCACGATCGTGATGCGCCCCCGTGGCTGGCATCTGCCGGAGAAGCACCTCACCTTCATCGACCGCGCCGGCCGGCCCACGTCGGCATCCGGCTCCCTGGTCGACTTCGGTCTCTACTTCCTGCACAACGCGCAGGCGCTGATCGAGGCCGGCCGCGGACCGTACTTCTACATCGCCAAGCTCGAGTCCAGCGAAGAGGCGAAGCTGTGGGACGACGTGTTCTCCTTCAGCGAGGAGTACATCGGCATCCCGCACGGCACCATCCGCGCGACCGTGCTGATCGAGACCCTGCCGGCCGCGTTCGAGATGGATGAGATCCTGTACGAGCTGCGCGACCACTGCGCGGGCCTCAACGCCGGACGCTGGGACTACATCTTCTCCATCATCAAGAACTACCGCGGCCGCGGCGCCCGCTTCGTGCTCCCCGACCGCAGCGAGGTCACGATGACGGTGCCCTTCATGCGGGCGTACACCGAGCTCCTCGTGCAGACCTGCCACAAGCGCGGAGCCTTCGCGATCGGCGGCATGAGCGCGTTCATCCCGAACCGCCGCGACCCCGAGGTGACGGCACGCGCGGTCGAGAAGGTGTCGGCTGACAAGAAGCGCGAGGCCGGCGACGGCTTCGACGGCACCTGGGTCGCCCACCCCGACCTGATCCCGACGGCTCAGGCCGAGTTCGACGCCGTGCTCGGCGACCGCCCGGACCAGGTCGACCGTCAGCGCGACGACGTGCACGTGGAGGCGCGCGACCTGCTCGACCTGCACATCGGTCGTCCGATCACCGCGCAGGGCGTGCGGGACAACGTGTCCGTCGCCATCCGCTACCTGGAGGCGTGGCTGCGCGGACTCGGCGCCGTGGCCATCGACAACCTCATGGAGGACGCCGCGACCGCGGAGATCAGCCGCTCGCAGGTGTGGCAGTGGATCCATCAGGACCGCACCACGCAGGACGGCACGGCCATCACGGTCGAGTACGTCGAGGGGCTGATCGCGGACGTGCTCAGCGAGGTCGACAGGCGCGAGCGTGACCGCTTCGACGACGCCGCCGAGATCTTCCGCGAGGTCGCGCTCCGCGAGGAGTTCCCCACCTTCCTCACCCTGGGCGCCTACAGCCGGTTCCTGGTCGACGAGGACTGACGACGCGAGGATGCCGCAGGCCGTGGGGTCTGCGGCATCGCCGCGTCGTGCCCGGCCCGCCCGCTCCCTGCCGGGCGTAGCCTGGAGCCATGAGCGACGTATGGAGCAGCATCGCCGAGGAGTTCCTGCACCTCTATCCGCGCGGACGACGACTGCTCGCGGTCGCCGGTGCGGATGCCGAGCGCTCCCGCGCAGCCGCGGACGACCTCGCGACAGCCCTGACCACGGCGGGCCAGACCGTCGAGCGTGCGCACACCGTTGACGGGGACGAAGCCGCCCTCCGCGCCGACGTGGTGGGCCCCTTCCGTGCCACGGACAGCGGAGCTGTGCTCCTCGTGTCCGGCCCGGGCCCGATCGTGGCTCCGAGTACGCGCGGGATGTGGAACTACGTCCTCTGGCAGCTCGCGGGGGACGAGCCCCCGCACACCGCGGCGAACGCCCTGGTCGACGTGACCGATCCGGCCCATCCCACCCGGCGTTTCGCCGACTACTGCGCAGTCCCCTCCTCGTTCGAGACCTGAGTCGCCGCCCGCCGACTCAGTGGAACGACGCGGCGACCGAGTTGCGGTGGTAATCGAACACGATGCTCGTGCGGGTCGACGCCACGCTGCTCTGCGCGGACAGGTGCTCGAGCACGAACTCGCGCATCTCCGAGGAGTCGGCGACGGCGATGTGCAGGAGGAAGTCGTCGTCACCGCCGAGGAAGAACACCTGGATCACCTGCGGCAGCGCGCGCACCCGATCGGCGAACTCGACGATGCTCTCCCGTCGGGCGGCCGGACGCAGGCTGACGCCGATGATCGCCTGGAGTCCGGCGCCGAGCTCGCGTTCGTCGACGCTCGCATGGAAGCCGGTGATGACCCCGCGCTCGATCAGCCCGCGCAGCCGTGCGTGCGCCGTCGACGGCGCGACTCCCAGTCGCCCGGCGAGCTCCGCGTTCGTCATCCTCCCGTCGGCGGTGAGGAGCTGCACGATCCGCGCGTCGATGGGGTCGAGGGCGGGCGCCCGAACGCTGTTCGGCTCGGACGACGCGGAGGCGGTGGTCATACGAAGCATTATTCAGGATTCGACCCGTCGCCGAAGACTCTTCACTGATTCTGTCCATCTCGCGACGTTTCTGCGATCCTTGTCTGCACCCTGCGCCCCGACACCTGGAGGATCGATGAAGATCGGCGTCCCGACCGAAGTCAAGAACAACGAGAACCGCGTCGCCCTCACCCCGGCCGGCGCCGATCGGCTCGTGCGGGAGGGACACCGCGTGCTCGTGCAGTCGGGTGCCGGCATCGGATCGAGCATCGACGACGACGCGTACCGCGCGGCTGGTGCGGAGATCGTGGACACCGCCGCCGACGCCTGGGGAGAGGCCGACCTGCTCATCAAGGTCAAGGAACCCGTCGCCGAGGAATACGGCTTCCTCCGACCCGACCTCACGCTCTTCACCTACCTCCACCTCGCGGCGGACCGTCCGCTGACCGAGGCCCTCGTCGCCGCAGGGACGACGGCCGTCGCCTACGAGACCGTGCAGCTGCCCGACCGCACGCTGCCCCTGCTCGTGCCGATGAGCGAGATCGCCGGTCGCCTGTCCGTCATCATGGGCTCCCACTCGCTGCTGCGCTCGCAGGGCGGCCGCGGCATGCTGCTGGGCGGCATCGCCGGCACTCCCCGGGCCAAGACCGTGGTCATCGGCGGTGGCGTCGCCGGAGAGCACGCGGCCGCGAACGCGCTCGGACTCGGATCGAAGGTCACCGTCGTCGACGTGGCGCTCCCCCGGCTGCGCGAGCTCGAGCACCGCTACGGCGGCGCTCTGGAGACCCGGGCATCGAGCCGCTACGACATCGCCGAGGAGCTGACGTCGGCGGATCTCGTCATCGGCTCGGTCCTCATCCCCGGTGCCTCGGCCCCCAAGCTGGTGACCGACGACATGGTCGCCGCCATGAAGCCGGGGTCCGTGCTCGTCGACATCGCGATCGACCAGGGCGGGTGCTTCGAGGGCTCCCGTCCGACCACGCACGACGACCCGACCTTCGCGGTGCACGACTCGATCTACTACTGCGTCGCGAACATGCCGGGAGCCGTGCCGACGACCGCGACCCGGGCGCTGACGAACGCCACTCTCCCCTACGTCTCGGCCATCGCCGCCAAGGGCTGGGAGCGGGCGGCCTCCGACGACGCTGCCCTCGCGAAGGGGCTCAACGTGCAGGGCGGGCGCATCACGCTGGACGCCGTCGCGCAGGCCCACGGCCTCTCCACCGACTGACCTGTCGAACCCGAAAGAACCTCGGATCTTGGCGGCATCCCACACCTCATCCGCCGCATCGACCCGAGTACGCTCGTAACCGTGACCGAACGCGCTCCTCTCTCCCGCAAGCTGTCCGCCATCGCCGAGTCCGCGACCCTCAAGGTCGACGCCAAGGCCAAGGCCCTCAAGGCCGAGGGCAAGCCCGTCATCTCGTATGCCGCGGGCGAGCCCGACTTCGCCACCCCCCAGTTCATCGTGGACGCGGCGGCTGAGGCGCTGGCCGACCCGGCGAGCTATCGCTACACCCCTGCTCCCGGCCTCCCGGCGCTGCGCGAGGCGATCGCCGCAAAGACGCTCCGCGACTCCGGACTCGAGGTCTCCCCCGCACAGGTCATCGTCACCAACGGCGGCAAGCAGTCGGTGTACCAGGCGTTCCAGGCGGTCGTGAACCCGGGCGACGAGGTGCTGCTCCCGGCCCCGTACTGGACGACCTACCCGGAGGCGATCCGTCTCGCCGACGGCACCCCGGTCGAGGTCTTCGCGGGCGCCGACCAGGAGTACAAGGTCACCGTCGAGCAGCTCGAGGCCGCCCGGACCGACCGCACCACCGTCCTCGTCTTCGTGTCGCCGTCGAACCCCACCGGTTCCGTGTACACGGCCGAGGAGACGAAGGCCATCGGCGAGTGGGCCGTGGAGCACGGCATCTGGATCATCAGCGACGAGATCTACCAGAACCTCACCTACCCTTCGACGGGCTCAGGGACCGCGGTGACGGCGACCTCGATCGTGGATGCCGTGCCGGAGGCCGCGAACCAGACGATCCTCGTCAACGGCGTGGCCAAGACCTATGCCATGACCGGCTGGCGCGTGGGCTGGATGGTGGGCCCTGCCGACGCCATCAAGATCGCCGGCAACCTGCAGTCGCACCTCACGAGCAACGTCAACAACGTCGCGCAGAAGGCGGCGATCGCGGCGCTCAACGGTCCGCAGGACGAGGCCGAGAAGATGCGCGAGGCCTTCGACCGCCGCCGTCAGCTCATCGTGTCGGAGCTGTCGAAGATCGACGGGCTCGTGGTGCCGAACCCGCTCGGCGCGTTCTACGTCTACCCCGATGTGCAGGGCCTGCTCGGCCGCACCTGGGGCGGCGTGACCCCGACGACGTCCCTCGAGCTCGCCGACCTCATCCTCGACCAGGCCGAGGTCGCCGTCGTCCCCGGAGAGGCGTTCGGTCCGTCCGGCTACATCCGCATGTCGTATGCGCTCGGCGACGACCAGCTCCTCGAGGGCGTCCAGCGCCTCCAGCGCCTGTTCTCCTCCTCTTCCTCCTGACCCCGAGACCCCGCTTTACCGCCGAGACCCCCTCGTACCTGCGCAGGTAGGAGGGGGTCTCGGCGTGAACCCGGGGTCTCGGGTCAGTCTTCGGGGTGGAAGCCGATCAGCCAGCGGATGCCGTAGCGGTCGACGAGGGTGCCGTCGACATCTCCCCACGGGCGCTGCTGCAGCGGGTCGATGACGCGGCCGCCGCCGGAAAGCTCGTCGTACCAGCGGGTCAGCGTTCCGGGGTCGGCTGTTCCGAGGAGCGAGAGGAACATCCCGCTCATCTGGACGGCGTCGTCATCGGCTCCCGCGTCCGCTCCGGCGAGTTCGACCGGACCGCCGAGCTGTCCGTGCGCGACCGCGTCGCCCGGGCCGTCGTGGCGGCCGGCGCTTGCGTAGTCCATCAGCTGGAGCTCACCGCCGAACACATCGCGGTAATGGCCGAGTGCTTCGGCGGCGTTGCCGGGGAACAGCAGGTACGGGATCAGTCCGCTCATCCCGCGAGCGTAGTCCGCGGCGGCTCCGGTCACCACCTGCCGAGAACGACGGACGGCCGCCACCCGGAGGTGACGGCCGTTCGTGCGAGCGCGGTCAGGAGACCGGGATCACCGCGTACAGCACCCAGGTCAGCACGAATCCGGAGACCCCGAGCACCGTCGTCAGAGGCGTCCACGTGCGCAGGCCGTCCTTGACCGAGAGACCGAGGTACCGCGTGACCACCCAGAAGCCGGAGTCGTTCACGTGGCTGAGGCCGAGGCCACCGTAGCCGATGGCGACCGCGAGCAGCGCGGTGTGCACAGTGTCGAGTCCCATCGCGGAGACCGAGGGCAGGAGGAGGCCCGCGGTCGTCGCGATCGCGACGGTGGCCGACCCCTGAGCCGCACGCATGATGAGCGAGATGAGGAAGGCCGCGAGCAGCAGGGGCATCCCGCTGGAGGCGAGCACCTCGGCGACCGCGCTGCCGATCCCGGTCTCGGTGAGGACGCGGCCGAAGGCGCCACCGGCACCGGTGACGAGGATGATGACCGCAGCGGCCGGCAGCGCCGACTCCATGACCTCGCCGAGGTGCGCAGCCGACCAGCCGCGGCGCACGCCGAGCAGGTACATCGCGGCGGCGATCGCGACCATGAGCGCGAAGATCGGCTGGCCGACCATGCTGAGGAATCCGTTCCAGAACGTGCCCGCCTCGAACAGCGGCGCCACGGCGGTGCCGAGCATGATGAGCACGAGCGGCAGGAGGATGAGGCCGAGGACCGTGCCGGCGCCCGGCGCCTTCTCGCCCTCGCCGAGTCCGCCGGTGAGCGTCGACTTCTCCGTGCCGAAGTTGTCGTACATCTCCTTGGTGGCGGCGAGCATCGCGAACTCACGGGTGTTGATCCACTTCGCCACGAGGTAGGACAGGACCGCGAGCGGCACAGAGATCGCGAGCGCGAAGATCGTCACCCAGCCGATGTCGGCGCCGAGGATCGCGGACCCACCGACGATGCCCGGGTGCGGTGGCACCGCGACGTGCACGGCGAGCATGATGCCGGCGACCGGGAGACCGAACTTGATCGGGTTGAGACCGGCCACCTTCGAGAAGGCGAACACGATGGGGATGAGGATGATGAAGCCGGCGTCGAAGAACACCGGGATCGCCAGGATGCCGGCGGCGATGACGAGCGCGATGCCGACGCGCTTCGGGCCCAGCCAGCCGGTGAAGCGCCCCGCGAGCGACTCGGCACCGCCGGACAGCTCGATGATCTTGCCGAGCATCGACCCGAGGGCGACGAGTACCGCGACCGAACCGAGGGTGCCGCCGACACCGGCGATGATCGCCTGGATGACGCCGAGCTGCTCGGGGGTGTCGCCGTCGGCGGGGATCGTGGTCAGCGGCAGGCCTGCCGCGATGCCGACGATGATCGATACGAGGATGAGGGCGTAGAACGCCTGCATCTTGAACCGGATGATGAGCAGGAGCAGCAGGCCGAGGCCCGCCAGGCCGATCAGGATGAGGATCGGAAGAGGAAGCATCTCTGGATCTCTTCTTTCAGTGAGGGCGCGACGTCGCGCTCAGGACAGTCGTTCGGGTGCGACGACGCGGATGACGGCGGAGTCGTCCAGGGCGCCGAGGCCCTGCGCTTCGCCGAGGAGGAACAGCTGCTCGGCCGCGGCGGCGACCGGCGTGGACAGGTGCGCACGGCGCGCGGCGTCGCCGACGATGCCGAGGTCCTTGACGAAGATGTCGAGGCGGCTGAGCACCTCCGCGCCGTCCTCGTCGTACGCCTGCAGGGCGCGCGGGCCGCGGTTGCCGAGCATGAAGGAGTTGGCAGCCCCGGCGGTCAGCGCGTCGAGTGTGCGGGCGCGGTCCAGGCCGAGGGCGTCCGCGAGGGCGAGCGCTTCCGCGGCCGCGGCGATGTGCACGCCGCAGAGGAGCTGGTTGACGGTCTTCAGCGCCTGGCCGTCGCCGGGCTTGTCGCCGACGATGGACAGCGTGGAGGCGAGCTGGTCGAGCACTGGGCGCGCCGTCTCCAGAGCGCTCGGGGTGGCGCCGACGACGATGAGGAGGTCGCCCTCCCCCGCCCGGACCGGACCACCGGAGAGCGGGGCGTCCACGAGCTGCGCACCGTGCGCGGCGAGCTGGGTGGCGATCGCGTCGATGCCGTCCGTCCCCACCGTGCTGGTGAGGATCACGACCGCACCCTCGGCGAGGTGCGGGGCGAGCCCGTCCTCACCGAACAGCAGGGCGTCGAGCTGCGCGCCGGTGCGCACGGCGACGAGCACCGCGTCGGCACCGTCCACGGCGTCGGCTGCGGACGATGCCGGCGTCACGCCCGCCTCCGCCGCGAGAGCGATGCGTTCGGCGGCGATGTCGAAGCCGCGCACGGCGAAGCGCTCGGCGAGGCGGGTGGCCATCGGCAGCCCCATGGCGCCGAGTCCGATGACAGCGACGGTGGATGTCATGAGTGTCCTTCCGGGTTGTTTCCATCGTCGCCTGCGAGAGTGGCGACGACGGTGACGAGGGAGTCCGCGTCGCCGACGTTGCCGGCGAACACGACGTACGGGATGCCGACCGCGGGGCCGGTCTCCGGCTGCCACAGCGACACGAGGCCGGGCAGCATGGGGCCGAGCACGGTGGCCCGGCGGATCTCGAGCGCTTCACTGGCGACGTCGCTCGACGTGATGCCGCCCTTCGCGATGACGAAGCGGGGCGGCGCGATGGCGAGCACTCGACGCACGAGGTCGACCACTCCGCTGGAGATGCGGCGGGCGATCGCGAGGCTCTCGTCACCGTCGGCGCCGGTGACGAGTTCGCGGGTGGTGTGCACGATCACGGTACCCGTGGCGAGGGCGTCGGCGACCGCGTGCGCCTGCGTCTCGAGGTGGGTCTCGCGCTCGGGGCCGATGAGGGCGCGCACGTCGAGCTCGATCGTGCGGGTGTTCGGTCGAGCTGCCGTGAGGGCCTCGAGCTGGGCGGTGGTGAGCGGCACGTGGCTGCCGACGACCACGAGGCCGCCGCGGTCGTGCGCGAAGGGGATGTCCTCCGCGCGTACCGGATCGGCGATCTCCTGCCCGATGTGCGCGCGCACGTAGGGCGGGCCGACCCGGAGGAGCACGTCGCGGTCCCGCAGGCGGTGCAGCGCCAGAGCGACGACGCGCATATCGGATTCCTCGACCACGTCGACCGCGACGACCGTGCCGTCGGTCAGGGTTGCGAGGAAGCCGGCCACGGCGTCCACGCCCGCGCGGATGGTGCGGATGTCGAGGCCCGCGACCGCGGACGCCGGGATGCGGCCACCCGTCTTCTCGGCGACCCATTCGCGCAGGTCTGAGGACGCGTAGCCGAAGGTCGCGTCGGCCGCGAAGGGGGTCTCGCCCACCGGGGTCGCCTCGCCGTCGGTCACCCAGTAGTGCACGGAGTCGACCGTGATCCGGCCGGCGTCGGGGAAGGCGGGGACGAGCAGGGTCAGCGCGGGGGCGCGACCGGAGCGGGAGCCGATCTCCGCGGAGAGGACGTCGGTCTCGAGCGGGAAGTGCCCGCGCAGCGTCGAGTCGCCGCGCGAGACGAACGTGACGCGCCGCCCCTGGGCCTCGGCGGCGGCGAGAGCCACGTCGACGATCTCGCGGTTGCGGATGGCCGCGGCGTCTTCGTCGAGCGACCGGGTGTTCGTGAGCACGTATACCGCGGCGGCGCCGGTGGCGAGCGCCTCGTCCAGGTCGGCACGCTCCCACCGGGTGAGGACGGGGAGGTTCGCGACCGACTGCGTGCCGGTGGGGTCGTCGTCCAGGACGACCAGCACATCCGTGGGATCGACCTCTGCACGGACGTCGGCGGCGGTGACGGCGACAGGTGCAGGCAGGGGGGCCAGCAGGGCGTCGATGTGCACACGAACTCCTTCGTTCCGGGAGATGGTCCGTGGTGGGGGCCACGGACCAGGGGAATCTGCATCGTTATCCGATATCAGATAACGACGAGCGTACCTCACGATCATCGCGGCTCCAAACCGACGGGGAGCGCGCGGATCAGCGACCGTGGACGAAGTGCAGCAGGTCGTCGCGGGTCTGGCGCATGTGACTGCGCATGGCCTGACGAGCGGCCGCGCCGGAGCCGGTTCGCATCGCCTCCAGCACCGCCGCATGCTCGGCCAGCGCGTGCTCGCGGATCTCCGGGATGGCGCTCGTCTCACTGCGGGTCGCCTGGAGCATCGTCGTGAGGGGACGCATCGAGGCGACGAGGATGCGGTTCTCCGCCGCGCGGATGATCACGTCGTGGAAGGCGAGGTCCGCCGCGACGAACGCATCCACGTCGGCCCGCTCGTGGGCCGCCTGCATCTCCTCGAGGAGTGCGGCCATCTCGGCGAGGTGCTCCTCGGTGCGCCGACCCGCCGCGAACTCCGCTGCTCCGGTCTCGAACATCATGCGCATCTCGAGCATCTCCAGCGACGAGCGCTCACGAGCGCCCGCGCTCTGGGCGTGCCGGACGACCGCGTCGAGGCCCGTCCACTCGTCGGTCGGCGCGATGCGGTGCCGGGTGCCCGGAACGGCGACGATCACGCCCTGCGCCTGCAGGAGACGGACACCCTCGCGCATCGTGAGACGGGAGACCCCGAACTGCTCCGCCAGCTCCCCCTCGGGAGGCAGCGGCTGCCCGGCCTCGAGCCGGCCCGCGATGATGGCGTCGAGCAGTCCGTCCACGACCGCCTGCGTCCGCGACACCCGCTCGACCTTCGTCACAGGTCGACGCCCACCAGCACGGGCTCCGGCTGCAGCACGAGGCCGAACTCGGCGTGCACGCGGTTCTGGATGAAACGGGCGAGCTCGGCGACCTCGGCCGCCGTGGCACCACCCCGGTTGGTGAGCGCCAGGGCGTGCTTGGTCGAGACGGACGCCCGCGAGCGGGGCAGCTTGAACCCCTTGCGGATGCCCGCCTGCTCGATGAGCCACGCGGCGCTCACCTTCACGTCGGGGGCCTCGGTCTTCGTCGGCGGCACGTGCCCGTCGTACGAGGCGAGGGGGATGACGGTGACCGCGTCGAGGTCGGGGGCCACCGGCCACCGCGGGCACTCCGGCGGGAGGGACCGGGCCTGAGCGGCCGTGACGATCGCGTTCTGGAAGAAGGAGCCGACGCCATGCGTGTCCGGGTCGTCCGCATCGAGCAGCATGCCCTTCGATGCGCGGGTGGCGAGGATGCGCTCGCGCACCCAGGTCAGCGGCACCGGGGTGTCGTCGGTCAGGCCGAGGGCGCGACGCAGCTGCTCCCCGCGCACCACGCGCTCGCGGGCGACCAGCAGATCGACCGTGACGGACAGGATCACGGCACGACGCTGCGGCTCGCTGCCGTGGTGATGCTTGAGCACCGAGGTGCGGAATCCGAGCCCGAGCTCCGTCGCCGGCACGGTGGAGATCTCGTCGGAGCCCTCATCGATCAGCTCGACCTCGACGAGGGTCTCCTGGATCTCCTGGCCGTAGGCGCCGATGTTCTGCACGGGTGACGCGCCGACCGTGCCGGGGATGCCGCTCATCGCCTCCAGCCCGGCGTACCCGCGCTCGACCGCGTACGACACCAGGTCGTCCCAGCTGTGTCCGGCCTGCACACGCAGACGGACGCGACCGGGATGCGGCGACGGAAGCTCCTCGACGCCCCGGGTCCGGATGCGGATGACGGTGCCCTCGAACGGCTCGTCGCCGACGAAGAGGTTCGAGCCCCCTCCGAGCACCAGCCAGGGGTCGCCCTCCGCCCAGGTCTCGCGGAGGACCGAGACGAGCTCCGCCGTCGTCGTCGCCTCGCGCATGTGCGCAGGCGCAGCGCCGGTGCGGAGCGTGGTGAGCTCGGCCAGGCGGATCGGCTCGACCTCGCTCATCGGACGGCGACGCGCAGCTGCGCCTTGACGAGCACGGTGGTGTCGCCGGTCGTGACCTTGAGGTCGATGCGCGCGGACTCCTCGTCCACGGCGCCGACCGTCGCGACGACGTGCACATCGGCGCCGGTCTCGGGGTCGACCACCACCGGCTTCGTGAAGCGCACGCCGTAATCGAGGATCCGGGTCTGCGGGTCGAGCGCGGCCACGACCACCGACGAGGCGATGCCCATGGTCAGCATGCCGTGCGCGAGCACGCCGGGAAGGCCCACCGCGGCGGCGACGTCGTCGCGGTAGTGGATCGGGTTGAAGTCGCCGGAGGCTCCGGCGTAGCGGACGAGCGACTCCCTCGTCAGGTGCACGGTGCGCTCGGCGAGCACGTCTCCCACGGTGAACGCGCTCATGCGGTCTCCTCCTCGGCGCCGACGAGCAGGACGCTGGTGGCGGTCACCACGTGCGCGCCCGCTTCGTCGGTGATCTCGGCCTCGCTCGTGATCATGGCGTTCCCGCCCATCATGCGGATGCCGGTGACACGCAGCTGCGCCGTCAGCTCGTCTCCCGCGACGATCGGCCTGGTGTAGCGGAATCGCTGCTCCGCGTGGATCGTGCGCGCCAGCACGATGCCGGAGTCCGGCTCGGCCAGCAGCTGCTGGAGCGTGAGGTCCTGCAGGACCATCGCGAAGGTCGGCGGCGCGACGACGTCGGCGAAGCCGGCTGTACGGGCGGCCTCGACGTCGGTGTGCTGGGGGGCGTCGGCGAAGACGGCGCGCGCGAACTCGCGCACCTTCTCCCGCCCGACGAGGTAGGGGGCGGTCGGCGGGAACTCCCGGCCGACGAGTTCTTGGTTCACTGCCACCCGTCGATCCTACCGAGGCCCGCCGACGGCCCGCCGTGCGCGGGCCGTCCGAAACCCGGATGATATGCCACATCGCGGGGACCGGCGGGCCTCACCCCTGGGAGCGGACCACCATGTTCAACGTCATCCGACTCGGAACGACCTTCACCCGTGAGGTGTGAACGACCTCGCCGGCCCGGTCTAGCGCGCGCTTGCGGACGACGATGAGCGGATCGTGCTCCGGGCGGGCCAGCCACTCCGCGGTCTGGGCGGTGGTGAAGCCGACGTCGATCTCCCGGTACATCTCCGAGAACTCCACGCCATACACGTCGCGAAGCACCTGGTATGTGGAGGTGTCGTGGTCGATGTGCCGGTCGAAATCAGGGAAGCGCGTCAGTGAATACCGGCTGTCGTCGATGGAGAGGGGGATGCCGTCGAGAGCGAAGACGCGTACCAACCGGAAGACCGGGTCGCCGACCGGGACGCCGAGGCGCCGGGCGCGCTTCTCGTCGGCGGGGGTCGTCTCGGCGCGCATGATCCGTCGGGATTTGACCCCGTCCGCCACCACGGTGTCTGCGAAGCCACCCAGGGTCATGGCACCGATCACCTCGCGTCGCGGAGCGACGAAGGTCCCGCGGCCCTGCTGTCGGCGCACGATGCCGAGTCCTTCCAGATCGGCCACCGCCCGCCGCACGGTGATGCGGCTGACGCCGAAGCGCTCACACAACTCGGGTTCGGACGGAAGCCGTTCGCCTTCGGCATAGGTCCCGGCGTCGATCTCCCGCATCAGCAGGCTTCGCACCTGTTCGTGCAGCGGGGTCGAGCCGACGGCGGACGACAGCTGAGTCACGTCGGAGCCCTCCTCTACGTCGCCGGGTATCGTCGCAGCATCTGCGCGCGTGCGTCGTCCCCCGCATGCACAGGGTATCCGAACGCCCCGCGCAACGTGCAGGCGAGCGCTCCGCTGACGGCGGCCACATCGAGGCATCCGGCGAGATCGGCCCCACCCGCCCGTGCCGCGAGGAACCCGGTGAGGAAGGCGTCCCCGGCCCCGAGCGCATCGACGGCGTCGACCTCCCGGATACCGGTGCGCCGCACGGAAGTGGCGTCGAAGCCCACGGAGCCGCGGGCACCCCGCGTCACCACGGCCGATCCCATGCCGCAGGCCACGGCGAAGCGGCCGAGGTCGTCGATCTCGGAATCGCTGCGGTCCCCTCCCGAGAAGAACCCCACGTCGACGTGCGGAGCGGTCGCCCGGATCACGTCCGGCGACGCGTCGTCGGAATAGTCGTACGACACGCGGCTCCCCCGTTCCGCGATGGCCGGGAGCTCCGGCTCCAACGACGAATAGACCGAGGTGTGCACCCGGTCGAAGCCGGAGAGGTATTCATGATCGGCCTCGCTCAGCCGCAGCCTCAGCTCGGCCTGGACTCCCCCGCGATTCGAGGCGACGAAGCGCCGGTCGCCGTCCTCGTCCAGCGCGACGAAAGCCATGCCGTTCGCGCCGCGCACGCGTCTGACGCGGGCGCCGTCCACTCCGATCTCGTCGAGGACGCCCCGCACGTGTTCTGCGAAGCGGTCGTCCCCCATGATCCCGACGAATCCGGCGGTGCCGCCGAAGAAGAGCCTGCTGTACGCGGCGACGTTCAGTGCGTTACCCCCGGGATAGGCCAGGTCCTCATGCAGATAGCAGTCGAGCACGTTGTCCCCGACGCCGACGAGCGAGGGGGGCGGCACCGCGGCGAGTGCGGCCCTGAGCTGACCCGTATCCATCGTCATCCCTTCACACTCCCCGCCGCGACTCCGGCGACGAAGTACCGCTGCAGCGCGAGGAACACGACCACGATGGGCAGGGCCGCGATGGTCAATCCTGCCAGGAGCACACCCCACTCGGTGGAGAGCGAGTCGCGGAACGACATCAGTCCCGCGGGGATGGTGCGTAGCGCATCGGCGTCGATGTAGACGATCGCGAACAGGAACTCGTTCCAGGCGAAGTAACCGGTGAGGACGGCAGCGGTCGTCAGCACGGACGCGCTCAACGGCAGGTAGACGTGCCGGAAGACTCCGAACGAGCGGCAGCCGTCGATGGTCGCCGCGTCCTCGAGCTCACGGGGGATGCCGAGGAACACCGAACGGATCAGCAGGATCGCCATGGGCAGACGGAAGGCCACGTAAGGGAGGATCATCGCCCAGTACGTGTTCAGCAGCCCCATCGTGTCGAGAAGCCGGTAGAGCGGGATGAGGCTCACCTGGGGCGCCACCACCAGCCCGCCCATCGCCACGATCAGCACGATGTTCGCGACCCGGCTCGACAGCCTCACCATGCCGTAGGCGCACAGGGCCGCGATCGCGACGGTCGCGACGGTGGAGATGATCGTGACGATGACGGAGTTGACGAAGTAGTCGGAGATCCCGCGGTCCCAGGCGGCGGCGTAGTTCTGGACGAGCCAGACCGACGGCAGGCCCCACGGATCGGCGAAGATCTCGGACGAGGATTTGAAAGAGGAGATCACCATCCAGAGCAGGGGGTAGGCGATCACGACGGCGTAGACGGCCAGGATCACCTGGACCGGGGCACGGCGGACACGTTCCGCCGGACGAAGCCGGGTACTGCTCATGTCATTGCCTCCCGCTTCGGAACGAGACCATCTGCACGACGGACAGCACGAGGGTGATCACGAAGATCAGGCTCGCGATGGCTGAGGCGTAGCCCATCTCGTTCTGGAAGAAACCCTGGTTGTACATATAGGTCGCGAGGACCTGGGTGGTGTTTCCCGGACCGCCCTTGGTCAGGATGTAAGGCTCGTTGAACACCGTGAAAGCGCCGGAGACGGTGAGGATCATCGCGACGAAGATCATCTCCTTGGCCTGCGGGACGGTGATGCTGAAGAACTGGCGAACCCGTCCGGCGCCGTCCAGCGACGCGGCTTCGTAGTATTCCTCCGGGATCTGCTGCAGTGCGACGACGTAGAGCATGCAGACGTAGCCGATGCTCTGCCACTGGGAGACGCCGATGACCGCTCCCATCGCCGTGTCGACATCAGCCAGCCACGCCGTCTGCAGGCTGCCGAGTCCGATCGCCTCCAGCAGAGCGTTGAGGAGTCCGCCGCGGGCGTTGTACACGAACGTGAACAGCAGCGCGATCACGGTCATCGAGATCACGGCGGGAAGGAAGTACACGCTGCGCAGGAACGCGCCCATGCGCGGTCCGAGCAGCCGGGTCAGCCAGGCGGCGATCACGAGGGAGCCACCCACCTGGCAGACGATCGAGAGGACCGCGTACAGGATGTTGTTGCCCAGGGCCGTCGCGATGATCGGATCGCCGAAGAGCCGCGCGAAGTTGTCGAGGCCGACGAAGCGCATCTCCCCGCTGCCGGCGCTGAAGGAGAAGAAGCCGAAGGCCGCATTGGCGACCAGCGGGTAGTACACGAACACCCCGATCAGGATGATCGCGGGAAGCACGTAGAGCAGGTTCGACCAGGCTCGGGAGCGTGTTCTCATCACGGTGTCTCTTCCGAAGGTGGGAGGGGCTGCCGGCCACGGGTGCCGGCAGCCCCGGTGCGGATCAGGAGGCGTCGCGCACGCGCTTCGCCGCTTCCTGCACGGCGGCCATGACCCCCTCGGGGGTCTGCTGGCCGCTGAGCATCAGCTGGGTCTCGGACAGATACGCCTGCACGATCTGCGGATCGTAGGCGTTGTCGAGCCAGGTCGTCATCGCCGAGGCGTCGACGATCCCCTGGGCGAGCTCCCGTGAGATCTCGGGCACATCCGCCTCTTCCACGGCCCCCTTGACCGGGCTCAGCTCGCCCGCTCGTTCCGCGTAGGCGATACCGCTCTGCTTGCTGAGCAGGAACTCGAGGAACCGCTGGGCCTCCTCGGGATGCTCCGTGGTCTTCGAGATCGCGAAGCCCTCCGGCGCTCCGGTCAGTTCCGCCGGATCGCCCTTGCCACCCGTGACGGCGGGGAAGTTGAACGTGCCGTACTCGAACTGCGCGTCGCCGAAGTACCCCACCTCGGCGCTCTGCATGTACATGATCGGCGCCTCCCCCGCGATCCAGGCGTTGCGCGCGATCTCATGCCCGACGGCCGTGAGGTCGTCGTTCATGTACTCGGCGAGTTCCTGGAAGCGCTCCAGTGCCCGGACATATCCCTCGTCCGTGAACTCGCCGGTCGCCGGATCCTGATCCGCTGCGAACACCTCCGGATCGACGACACGCTGATTCAGCGTGCCGACGTAGTGCGCGATCGTCCACTGCTCCTGCGCACCGTACTCGATCGGGGTCATACCGGCGTCCTGGATCGTCTCCAGGACGTCGATGAACTCGTCCCACGTCGCCGGCGCCTCAAGTCCCAGCTCCTCGAAGACGTCCCTGTTGTAGAAGAACAGCTTCGACTGCATCCCCACCGGCAGGCCGTAGGAGGTGCCGTCGACCTCGAAGGCCTCCAGCTGACTCGGGTAGAAGCTGTCCCGGAAGTCCGCGTCCTCCTCGAGCCACGGCCCGAGGTCGAGCAGGGCGTCATTGGAGACGAGCTCGTCCACGAACGAACCGCTCCAGGTGAACAGGACGTCAGGAGCATTGGCGGAGCCCGCGACGACCTTCACCTTGTCCTTGTAGGCGTCGTTGAGCACGCTCTCGACGGAGACCTTGATGTCGGGGTTCTCCTTCTCGAACTCCGCCACCATGTCGTTGTAGTACGAGTTCTTCGGCTCGTTGGGCCAGCGGTGGAAGAAGCTGATCTCCACCTGGCCGTCCGACGCCTCGCTCTCGCCTCCGGCGCACGAGGCCAGGGGTAGGACGAGGGCTGCGGCGGCCGCAGCCGCCAGGCCGATCCGGGCTGATGTTCGCATCGTTGCGATCCTTTCGTTCCTAGTACTCCATGCGCCACATGTAGCGGCGCACGCTGAGGGGGTGTCCTCGGTGGTCGGCGAGTGCATCCGCGTACGCGCGGAGCACGACGTTGAAGAGGAGGTGGGCGAAGACGCCGCGCACCTCCGGAGCGACGACGTCCAGGCCGAACTCCTGGGCGTCGAGGACGAGCACCCGATCCGAGTGCTTCGTGACGAAGTCCACCGCGCGCTGCTCGACGGCCCGCGTCTCGTCGAGTCCGAGGAGGGCGATGAACGGCACGTCCTCCTCGGTGATCTCGAAGGGGCCGTGGAAGTACTCGCCGGCATGGATGGCGGCGGAGTGCACCCACTGCATCTCCTGCAGCAGGCAGATGGCGAACGAGTAGGCGGAGCCGTAGTTGGAGCCTGCCGCCATCGTGTAAATCAGGGGCTCGCGACGGTGGCGGTACCCCCAGGCATCGGCGGCAGCGGAGTGCGCTTCGCGCGCTGCCGGCACGAGGGCCGGCAGCTGGGCGACGGCCTCGTCGACTGCGCCGGCGATGCCGGCCTGTTCACGGTCGTCCAGGATGCCGGCCGCCAGGCGCAGCAGCAGCGCGGGACCGACGTGGGCCTCGCTCTTCCCCTCACCGTGCTGATACGCCACCACGTGCTCCGATGCCTCGGCGAGCGGCGACGTCGGGTCGAACGTGAAGGCGACCGTGAGCGCACCGCGCTCGCGTGCGTGCTTCGCCGCGGCCACCGTCTCCGGCGTGGTTCCGGAGTGCGAGCAGAGCAGGACGAGGGTGTCGGCGTCGACGCGCGACGAGGCGCGGCTGGTGAACTCGGCCGCATTGAGCGCGGTCGCCTCGAGCGACACCGCCTTGGTGCCGAACAGGTACTCGATGGGCTGCATGACGGCAAAGGAGCCGCCGCAGGCGGTGAGCACGACGCGCGAGATGGTGTCCCGGGTCGCGATCGCCTGGCGGGCCGCAGCGAGCTGGTTCTCGATAGCGGCGGAGTCGACGAACAGAGCGGTGGCAGACAAGATGGTCCCTTCTGATGACCTTCGATCAAACATCATGACTCGTTATATAACGTCATGTGATGACTGACGATAGCGAGCACGAAGACGCCTGTAAAGAGGTACGGCGAAAATCGTTCGGCGGAGTCACCGAAAGAGCGGGCCTCGCGCGCTTCTTCCGGCGGCGCACACCGGGTGTCCGGCGGCCGCGGGATCAGCCGCGCCGGCGGCCGCGGACGGCCTTGAGGGCCATCTGCACGGCGATCACCATGAGATACGCGGCGAAGAGGAGGTTCCCGACGGTCGGGTCGACGATGGTCGCCAGCCACGCGCCGAGGGCCGTGGTGGTGCACGCCGAGACGCCGATGAGAAGTGCGGCCAGGAGGTCGACGTTGCGGTTGCGGAGGTTGCCGACTGTGCCGGAGAGAGCCGTCGGGATCATCATGAGCAGCGAGGTGCCCTTCGCGACGAGGTCGCTCGTCCCGAACGCGAGCATGAGCACCGGGACGACGATGACGCCGCCGCCGACGCCGATGAGGCCGGCCAGGACGCCGGTGCCGATTCCGACGACCACCAGGGCGATCCCGGTCAGCCAGGTGAGCTCGAAGACGGCGTCGCGCGACGGGATCACGAGGAAGAGGCTCACGATCACGACGACGAGGAAGCCGACGAAGCCCCAGCGGAGGGCGGTCTGCGAGATCCGCGGGAGCAGGCGGGTGCCGATCTGCGCGCCGACCACGGCCCCGGCGGCGAGGATCAGCGCCGGGATCCAGGCGACGGAGCCCGATGCGGCGTAGGAGATGACGCCGACGGTCGCCGTCGGGACGATCGCCGCCAGCGAGGTTCCGGCTGCCAGCCGCTGGTCGAACGCGAGCAGGAGCACCAGCAGCGGGACGATGACCGTGCCGCCGCCGACGCCGAAGAGACCGGAGAGGAGGCCGGCGAGGAGGCCGATGCCGATGAATGCCGCGTAGGCGCGAGGCCCGCGTTTCAGGACCGTCGCATCGTTCACCGGATCAGCCTACTCCCGGCCTCTCCCCCGCTCGAATCGGTGCCGGGTCAGACCTCCGAGTCCGCTGTGACGGGCACCGCGATGGACTCCGTGAGCGCCTGCTCGTAGCGTCGCTGCCGGCGCCGCAGCCACAGCCCGCCGGCGATGAGCAGCGCGAGGATGACGTAGGCGACCGCGGAGAACGGCTGCGCGATGAGCGTCGTCAGGTCGCCCTGGCTGAGCTGCAGCGCACGACGGAGCTGCTCCTCCCCCATCGGCCCCAGGATCATGCCCACCACCAGCGGCGCCACCGGGAATCCGTACCGCCGCAGGAAGTAGCCCAGGACGCCGATGATGAGCAGGATGAGGATGTCCACGACCGCGAAGTTCAGCGCGTACGCCCCGAAGGCGGCGAACAGGAGGATGCCGGCGTACAGGTACGGCCGCGGGATCTGCAGGAGCTTCACCCACATGCCCACCAGGGGCAGATTCAGCACGAGCAGGATCACGTTGCCGATGTAGAGGCTCGCCACCAGCGCCCAGACGAGGTCCGCCTGTCCGGTGAACAGCTGCGGCCCGGGCTGCAGGCCGTAGGTCTGGAACGCGGTGAGGATGATCGCCGCCGTCGCCGTCGTCGGCAGGCCCAGCGTCAGCAGCGGCACGAGCACGCCCGCGGCGGCCGCGTTGTTCGCCGACTCCGGGCCCGCGACACCCTCGATGGCCCCGCGGCCGAACTCGTCCTTGCGGCGCGAGAGCTTGCGCTCGGCGGCGTAGGACAGGAAGGTCGCCACGTCGGCCCCGCCAGCCGGGATCGTGCCGATCGGGAAGCCGATGGCGGTGCCGCGGAGCCAGGGCTTCCACGACCGACGCCAGTCGTCCTTCGTCATCCAGCTGCGCCACCCACGGGAGACGGGGATCACGTCGATCGCGCCGTGACGCAGCCGGGCCGCGACGTAGAGCGTCTCGCCGACGGCGAAGAGCCCGACCGCCACGAGCACCACGTCGATGCCGTCCGCCAACGGGAGCAGGCCGAGCGTGTAGCGCTGCTGCCCCGAGAGCCAGTCGGTGCCGACCAGGCCGAGGAACAGACCGACGCCGAGCGACAGCAGGCCACGCGACACGGAGGACCCCATGAGCGCACCGACCGTGACGAAGGCCACGACGATGAGGGCGACGTAGTCGGCCGGCCCGAGGTTCACGGCGAACTGCGCGAGTACCGGGGCGAGCAGCGTCAGGCCGACGGTCGCCAGGGTGCCCGCGACGAACGACCCGAGCGCCGCGGTGGCCAGGGCCGCCGCTCCCCTCCCGAGCTTGGCCATCTTGTTGCCCTCGATCGCCGTCACAATCGACGACGACTCCCCCGGCGTGTTCAGGAGGATGCTCGTGGTCGACCCCCCGTACATCCCGCCGTAGTAGATCCCCGCGAACGTGATCAGCGCTGCGGCGGGTTCCAGCGTGTAGGTGAGCGGGAGGAGCAGGGCGACCGTCATCGCCGGCCCGATCCCGGGAAGGACGCCCACGGCGGTGCCGATCAGCACGCCGAAGAAGGCGAAGACGAGGTATTGGGGCTGCAGCGCGGTCGCGAACCCCTCGAGGAGCAGACTCCAGCTGTCCATCAGAACATCCTTCCCAGCCAGCCGAGCGCCGGTCCCCACGGGAGCGACAGCCCGAGCAGACCGCCGAACACGACCTGCACGACCAGCGCGACGATCACGCCGATGAGGAGCGCCGTCCACCAGCGCCGCGCACCGAGCGCCCAGGCGACGCCGCCGAACAGCAGGGCCGCGGCGGGTGCCCAGCCGAGCGGTTCGATGAGGAGCAGGTGCGCGACCACCAGCGCCACGATCTTCACGAGCGTCAGCCAGTCGGTCGGGAGGCTCTGATCGACGTCCTCTCCGTCCTCCGGCACACCGCGGTGTCCGCGGAAGATGCTCACGACGACGGCGAGCGACGAACCGAGCAGCAGCACGGAGACGAACAGCGGGAAGACCGTGGGCCCCACCTGGCCGCCTGCGGGCACATGGATGGTGAAGACACCGGCGAACGCGAACACGCCGAGGGCCACCATGAGCAGGGCGAAGACGAGCTCCCCCCGCGGGAGGGACGCGGCGAGGCGTGCGGACCGACGGGCATCGGTCCGCACCTCCTCGCCGGGTCCGGAAGACCCGGTCGTCATCTCAGCCGACCAGCCCGATGTTCTGCAGCGTCGTGGTGACCTCGGCGATGTTGCCGTCCAGGAACTCGTCGAACTCCGCGCCCGTGAGGAACGCGTCCGCCCACCCCCGCGTCCCCAGCTCGTCCTTCCACGCGTCGGACGCCTCCAGCTCGGTGACGAGGCGCTCGAGCTCCGAGCGCTCGGCGTCGCTGATCCCGCCCGGGGCGATCACACCGCGCCAGTTGGTGAGCACGACGTCGTATCCGGAGTCGGTGATCGTGTCGACGTCCGGCAGCTGTGTGACCGGCTCCTCCGACGAGACGGCGAGGGCCTTCATGGTCCCGGCCTCGATGTGCTGCAGGAACTCGCCGACACCGGAGATGCCCGCCGAGACCTTGCCGCCGAGGATCAGCGACGTCGCCTCGCCGCCGCCCGAGTTGGGCGTGTAGTTCAGCTTCTCGGCGATCTCCGCGCCGTCGAGCCCTGCCTCCTCGAGCAGCAACCCGGCGAGGATGTGATCGGCTCCTCCCGCGGAACCGCCGGTGATCGTGACCTCCTGGCCCTTGTCCACGACATCCTCGACGAGGTCTTCCAGCGTGTCGTACTCCGAGTCGGCGGGCACGACCACGACGAGCGGTTCATCCGTGAGCCGGGCGATCGGTGTCATGTCCTCGATGCGCACGGCGGAGGTGTTGGTCTCCACCGCTCCCACCATCACGAGGCCCATGACCATGAGCGTGGCCGGGTCCTTCTCGTTGGCGAGCTGTGCGAGGCCGACCGTGCCGCCCGCGCCGCCGACGTTGGTGACGGGCGCCGAGCCGACGATGTCCTCCTGCGTGAGCAGCTGCGACAGGGCCCGGCCCGTCTGGTCCCACCCTCCGCCCGGGTCGGCGGGGACGACGATGTTCACGTCGGTGATGGCGACCGCCTCATCGCCGCCGTCTGAGCCGGCGGCTCCGCCGTCGGTCGTCGAGCACGAGGTGAGGACGAGGGCGGTCGCGGCGACGGCCGCGGCGAGGGTCCCGATGCGGGCATGATTCATGGCGCTCCTCCTTGAGCGTTCGGATGCAATCCGTCCACTGTCGAGGCGCAGATGCGCACGCTCAACCTTCGGAAACCATTGGTCGCGTTCCGTAACTATTGGTCGCGAACACCTCTGCCGGCGGCTCGCGGCCCGGGAACCCAGCCGGGAGAATGGACCCGTGGCCTCGAAGATGACGCTCCGCGTGCAGCTGCTCGCGCTGCAGGCGCTGATCGTGTTCCTGGTGACCCTCGGCACCGGCATCGCCGCCGGAGCGTTCCAGGAGAACGCGCTCCGCGAGGCCTACAAGGACCGCATGCAGGCGGTCGCCCAGTCCGTCGCCGCACTCCCCGTCGTCCTCGATGCGTTCGACGACGAGGATCCGGCCGCCGCCATCCAGCCGGTCGCCGAGGTCATCCGCGAGGCCTCCGACCTCGCCTACGTGGTGGTCGCCAACGACGAGGGCATCCGATACTCGCATCCGAACACCGACCGCATCGGGGAGCGGGTGTCCACCGACCCGTCGATCCCGCTGGGCGGGGAGATCTTCGTGGGCACGCAGACCGGCACGCTCGGGACGTCGTGGCGGGTGAAGGTGCCCATCCGCGACGAGGACGGCGCGGTGATCGGCACAGCCTCGGTCGGCATCCTGGAGTCGGAGCTGAACGAGGAGTTCACCAGCAACCTCGTGGGACTCATCTCCGCCATGCTCGCTGCGGCGGTGCTCGGGGTCTTCGGCGCCGCGTGGGTGACGTCGTTCATCCGTCGCCGCATCTACCGTCTCGAGCCGCACCAGATCGCGGCGCTCGTCAAGAACCAGGAGACGACCCTGCACGGGCTGAGCGAAGGCGTCGTGACGGTGGACGGGGCCGGGCGGATCACCCTGGTCAACGACGCGGCCGCACGATTCCTCGGTCGCGATGCCGCCGACCTCGACGGCGCTCCCGCGGACGAGGTCCTCGGCACCGAGCTCGCCACGGTGCTCCGCGAGGGCGAGGCCGCGGGACGCCCCGTGATCGTCGGCTCGCATGTGCTCGTCGCCCGGAGCACGGCGTCCGGGAACGGCTCCGCCGATGTGGGGGCGACGCTCCTGCTCCGCGACCACACCGAGCTGCACGACGTCGTTCGCCGGGTCGAGGCGGCCGACGCCATCATCGCCTTCCGGGAGCGCTACGGCCTCCCGAAGGGTCTGAGCGCGGAGACGCTGGAGCGGGTCTCTGCGGCCCTCGCGGCCCGGCCCGACGCCTCGGCGACCGAGATCGGCGACGACCTGGCCATCTCCCGCGTCAGTGCCCGCCGCTACCTGGAGCACCTCGCGGCGACCGGACAGGCGGTGCGCTCGCTGGACTACTCCACGAAGGGACGGCCGGGGGCACGCTACCGGATCACCGCCCCTCGATGAACGACGAAGCCCGCCACCCCGGAAGGGGCGGCGGGCTTCGTGGGGAGAGAGGTCCTTACTCGGACTTCTTCTCGACAGCGTCCTCGGCGGCGGCCTCAGCGGCCTCGCCCTCGGCCTGCGACTCGGCGCCGGCCTCGGCAGCCGTGTCGTCGGCAGCGGTCTCGTCCGCGGGAGCCTCGACGGTCTCCTCGGCGGGAGCCTCCTCGGCGGCGGGCTTCTCGTCCTTCGGAGCCGCGGCGGCCTTCTTGGTCGACTTCGCCTTCGGGGTGACAGGCTCGAGGACGAGCTCGATCACGGCCATGGGAGCGTTGTCGCCCTTGCGGTTGCCGACCTTGGTGATGCGCGTGTAGCCACCCTCGCGGTCCGCGACGAGCGGAGCGATCTCGTTGAACAGGACGTGCACGACTTCCTTGTCACCGATGACCGACAGCACGCGACGGCGGGCGTGCAGGTCGCCGCGCTTGGCGAAGGTGATGAGGCGCTCGGCGAGCGGACGCAGGCGCTTGGCCTTCGTCTCGGTCGTCTTGATCGACTTGTGGGTGTACAGCGCAGCGGCGAGGTTGGCAAGCAGCAGGCGCTCGTGGGCGGGGCCGCCTCCGAGGCGGGGACCCTTGGTGGGCTTGGGCATAATCGTCTAACTCCTGGTCAGAAAGGGTCGGGTATCAGAAGGACTCGTCTTCGCTGCCGCCGTAGAAGTGGGCGCCGTCGAAACCGGGCACCGAATCCTTGAGCGACAGACCGAGCGAGATGAGCTTGTCGCGCACCTCGTCGACCGACTTCTGGCCGAAATTGCGGATGTTCATGAGCTGCGTCTCCGACAGGGCGACGAGCTCAGAAACGGTGTTGATGCCCTCACGCTTCAGGCAGTTGTACGAGCGGACCGACAGGTCGAGGTCCTCGATCGGCATCGACAGCTCGCTGGAGTTCACAGCCTCCACCGGCGCCGGGCCGATCTCGATGCCCTCGGCCTCGACGTTCAGCTCGCGGGCGAGACCGAACAGCTCGGTGAGCGTCTTGGCAGCCGAGGCGACGGCGTCGCGCGGGCTGATCGCCGACTTGGTCTCGACGTCGAGGATGAGCTTGTCGAAGTCGGTGCGCTCACCGGCACGGGTGGCGTCGACGCGGTAGCTGACCTTGAGCACGGGCGAGTAGATCGAGTCGATCGGGATCTGACCGGCCTCGGCGTACTCGTTGCGGTTCTGCGTCGCGGAGACGTAGCCACGGCCGCGCTCGATGGTGAGCTCGAGCTCGAACTTGGCGGTGTCGTTGAGCGTCGCGATGACGAGCTCGGGGTTGTGCACCTCGACACCGGCCGGAGCCGAGATGTCGGCGGCGGTCACTTCACCGGCACCGGTCTTGCGGAGGTACGCGGTGATGGGCTCGTCGCGCTCGCTGGAGACGACCAGCTGCTTGATGTTGAGGATGATCTCGGTGACATCCTCCTTCACGCCGGGGATCGTGCTGAACTCGTGCAGCACACCGTCGATGCGGACGCTGGTGACAGCGGCACCGGGGATCGACGACAGCAGGCTGCGGCGCAGCGCGTTGCCGATCGTGTAGCCGAAGCCGGGCTCCAGAGGCTCGATGATGAACCGGCTCCGGTTCTCGACGATCTTTTCCTCGGTCAGTGTGGGACGCTGTGCAATAAGCACTCTGTGTTCCTTTCGATCACATGCCCGCTATATGACATGTGGTGGGGTGAGGTCTTGAGTTGTGGAAGTCGATGCCCCACGCGGGGCGCCGAGCCGCTCGACCCGAAGGACGAGCGGCTCGGCACACGCATCAGACGCGGCGGCGCTTCGGCGGACGGCAGCCGTTGTGCGCCTGCGGGGTGACGTCCTGGATCGAACCCACCTCGAGGCCGGCGGCCTGCAGCGAGCGGATCGCGGTCTCGCGGCCGGAGCCCGGACCCTTCACGAGGACGTCGACCTTCTTCACGCCGTGCTCCGCAGCCTGGCGGGCAGCGGACTCCGCTGCCATGCCGGCGGCGTACGGGGTCGACTTGCGGGAGCCCTTGAAGCCCACGCCACCCGACGAGGCCCAGGCGATGACGGCGCCGGACGGGTCGGTGATCGAAACGATGGTGTTGTTGAACGTCGACTTGATGTGGGCCTGGCCCAGCGCGATGTTCTTCTTTTCCTTGCGGCGCGGCTTGCGCGCGGCGGCCTTGGGTGCAGCCATGAAAGTGTTCTCCTAGTCCCTGGCCGCTGCTTAGCGGGCCTTCTTCTTGCCGGCGACGGTGCGCTTCGGGCCCTTGCGGGTACGGGCGTTGGTCTTGGTGCGCTGACCGCGGACCGGGAGACCACGACGGTGGCGGATGCCCTCGTAGGAGCCGATCTCGACCTTGCGGCGGATGTCTGCGGCCACCTCGCGGCGCAGGTCACCCTCCACCTTGTAGTTGCCTTCGATGTAGTCGCGGAGGGCGACGAGCTGGTCGTCGCTGAGGTCCTTCACGCGGATGCTCTCGTCGATGTCGGTCGCCTTGAGGATCTCGACGGAGCGGGTACGGCCGACGCCGTAGATGTAGGTAAGGGCGATCACCACGCGCTTGTCGCGCGGGATGTCAACGCCGGCAAGACGTGCCATGCGGTTCTCCTGGGTGTTGTGGAGGTGTGGAGCAGGATCGGTGCCCGGGCCTCCGCCCCGAGGTGTCAGCTCCGCGTCGTCCGACAGGCGGGAACCTGGGTTCCTGAGCCTGTCGAAGGATCGAAGCGTCTGATCCTGCCGTTTCGTGTTGAGTTATGAGATTGCGAGAGCGGCGCTCACGCAGCGGGGGCGCTCAGCCCTGGCGCTGCTTGTGACGCGGGTTGCTCTTGCAGATCACCATGACGCGGCCGTGGCGGCGGATCACCTTGCAGTGGTCGCAGATCGGCTTGACGCTGGGGTTGACCTTCATGATGTTTCCTGTTCGCTGTCTTCACCGGGCAGGCGCGAAGCCTGGGGTGTTACTTCTCGACCGATCAGCGGTAGCGGTAGACGATGCGGCCGCGGGTCAGGTCGTAGGGGCTGAGTTCCACGACCACACGGTCCTCGGGGATGATGCGGATGTAGTTCTGCCGCATCTTTCCGGAGATCGTTGCCAGGACCTTGTGTCCGTTGCTGAGCTCAACGCGGAACATCGCGTTGGGGAGAGCCTCGGAGATCACGCCCTCGATCTCGATGACACCGTCTTTCTTAGCCATAGCCTCGCTGACGCTTCTGCAGATCGGTCGATCTGCGGTGGGTGGGTGGTGTGCGGTACCGGGCCGGATCGGACACGCCGAACGCATGGCACAAGGCACCAAAGATCTATGTTATCCGACGACGCCCCATCCGGCAACTTGGCCGGACGGGGCGTCGAGCGGATGGGCGGGTGTCAGCCGAGCAGGTCGGTGAACCGCTTCATGTCTTCCTGGTTCTGCAGGTCGAGGCGCTCTCCGTCGATCTCGACGGTCGGCGTGCCCTGGATGTCGTTGCTCTTCGCCTGTGCGGCGCCGAACTTGCGGTACGTCTCGTCCGTGATGCAGGACACGACGTCGTCGCCCGCGCCGACCTGGGTGGCGAACTCGGCGAGCTGTTCGTTCGTCAGGCCGGGGGTGTTCTCCGCCGGCTGGTTCTCGAACAGGACCTTGGCGTAGTCGAAGTACAGGTCGGAGTCCGACTCGGCGACGCAGAACGCCGCGCCGGCCGAACGGGAGGAGAACTCGGTGCCCTGCGAGAAGCGGTCGAGGATCGCGATGGGGTGCTGCTCGAGCGTGATCTCCCCGCTCTGGGCCTTCGCCTCGAGCGCCGCACCGAACTGGTCCTCGAAGGACTTGCAGACCGGGCACTGGAAGTCGAGGAAGACCGACACGGTCGTGTCGCCGTCGCCCATGGAGACGGAGCCGGCCTCGGCGTCGAAGTTGTCGCTGGCGGACGGGGTGGCGCCGGGAGACGTCGCCTGGTTGTTGAGGAACACCACGAGTCCGCCGAGGGCCACCAGGACCACGACGACGGCGATGGAGACGCCGATCGCGAACCAGTTGGTGTTGCTCTTCGCCGCTGCCATTACTTTCCGATCTCTCGAGGCTCGACCCCGAACGGGGCGAGTCCGGCTCTTCCACCATCGGGCGCGGTGAGCACCCAGATGCCCCCATCATGCAGGGCGACGCTATGTTCCCAATGTGAGCCGTCGGTGCCGTCGACCGTGGTGACCGTCCAGTCGTCGTCCTCCACGAACGTCGCCTCACCCCCGGCGGTGACCATCGGCTCGATGGCGAGCACGAGTCCTGGCTTCACGTCCGCGCCGCGGTCTGGTGTCCGGTAGTTGAAGACGCTGGGCGCCTCGTGCATCTTCCGACCGATGCCGTGACCGACGTACTCGCGGAGGATGCCGTAGGGCTCGCCGCTCACGGCGGACGGCCCCTGCGCCTCGATGTAGTCCTGGATCGCGGCGCCGATCTCGTCGATCGAGGACGCCGAGGCCATCGCGGCGATCCCCGCCCACATCGACCCCTCCGTCACACGCGAGAGCTCCTCACGGCGGGCCACGAGCTCAGGGTGTTCGGGATCCGGGACGACGACGGTGATCGCGCTGTCGCCGTTCCAGCCCTCGAACTGGGCTCCGCAGTCGACCGAGACGATGTCGCCGGGCTGGAGGACCCGCTCCCCCGGGATGCCGTGCACGACCTGCTCGTTGACCGAGACGCAGATCGTGTGGTGATAGCCCTTGACGAGCTGGAAGTTCGACTCCGCACCCCGCTGCAGGATGGCGCGGTTCGCGGCGGCGTCGAGCTCGATCGTCTTCACCCCCGGCTTGATGAGGGCGCGGACGGCGTCCAGGGCCTCGGCGGTGATGAGGCCGGGTTCGACCATGGCTCGTAGCTGAGCCGGGGTCTTGTAGATCGAGCGGCGGAACATCTCAGGCGGCGGAGGCGGGGGAACGCAGCCCGCGAGCGGCCAGAGCGGCGGCGATGCGCTCCGTGATCTCCTCGAGCGAGCCCACACCGTCGATGCGGTCGACGATGCCGCGGCTGCTGTAGACCTCGATGATCGGCGCCGTCTCCTTCTCGTAGATGTCGAGTCGGTGCGCGATGGCTTCGTCGGTGTCGTCGGAACGCCCCTGCTCCGCAGCGCGAAGGGCGAGGCGGGCGATGCTCTCCTCCCGCGGGACGTCGAGGAGGATCACCGCGTCCAGCGCCTCGCCGCGTCCTTCGAGGAACGCATCGAGGTGCGCCACCTGCGCGGTGTTGCGGGGGTAGCCGTCGAGGAGGAAGCCGTTCTCCGCGTCCTCCTGGCTCAGCCGGTCGCGCACGATCTCGCTGGTCAGCTCGTCCGGCACCAGGTCGCCCTTGTCGAGGATCGCGGTGACCTGCTGGCCGAGCGGCGTCCCCTCCTTGATGTTCGCGCGGAAGATGTCGCCGGTCGAGACGACCGGGATGCCGTAGGACTCGGCGATGCGCACACCCTGGGTGCCCTTGCCGGAACCCTGGGGGCCGACGATGAGCAAACGGGCAGTGGGTCGGTGCCCTTCGACGGGCTCAGGGACCAGGTGGGGCACTGTCATCGGAGAAGTCCTTCGTAGTGTCGCTGCTGCAGCTGGGCGTCGATCTGCTTGACCGTCTCGAGACCCACGCCGACGATGATGAGGATCGACGCGCCACCGAACGGGAAGTTCTGGTTGGCACCGACCGTCGCGAGCGCGATGAGCGGGATCAGGGCGATCAGGCCCAGGTAGAGGGAACCGGGGAGCGTGATGCGGGTGAGCACGTAGTCCAGGTACTCCGCGGTCGGACGGCCGGCCCGGATCCCGGGGATGAAGCCGCCGTACTTCTTCATGTTGTCGGCGACCTCGACCGGGTTGAACGTGATCGCGACGTAGAAGTAGGTGAACCCGATGATCAGCAGGAAGTATGCCGCCATGTAGATCGGGCTGTTGCCGGTGGTGAAGTTCGCGCTGACCCAGCTGACCCACGCGGGCGGGGTGGAGCCGTCCTGCGGGGTGTTGAACTGGGCGATGAGCGCGGGGATGTACAGCAGCGACGAGGCGAAGATGACGGGGATCACACCGGCCATGTTCACCTTGATCGGGATGTACGTGTTCGTGCCGCCGTAGGTGCGACGGCCCACCATGCGCTTCGCGTACTGCACGGGGATGCGCCGCTGCGACTGCTCGACGAACACCACGAGTCCCATCACGATGATGCCGACGAGCAGCACGAGGAGGAAGACCTCGAAGCCCCGGGTCTGCCAGATGATCGACATCGCGCCGGGGAACGTCGCGGCGATCGAGGTGAAGATCAGCAGCGACATGCCGTTGCCGATGCCGCGCTCGGTGACGAGTTCGGCGAACCACATGATCAGACCGGTACCGGCCGTCATCGCCATGATGATGAGCACCTGCGCCCACCAGACGTCGTTCGTGAGGAGCTGGGTACACGCGCCGATGTCGGTCGTACCGAAGAGCTGGCCGGTGCGGGCCACGGTGACGAGCGTCGTGGACTGCAGGAGCGCGAGGGCGATCGTGAGGTACCGCGTGTACTGGGTCAGCTTGGCCTGCCCGGCCTGGCCTTCCTTGTGCAGCGCCTCGAAGTGCGGGATGACGACGCGCAGGAGCTGGGTGATGATCGTCGCGGTGATGTACGGCATGACGCCGAGCGCGAAGATCGACAGCTGCAGCAGCGCGCCTCCGGAGAAGAGGTTGACGAGTCCGAGCAGACCCTCGGTGCCGGCGTTGGCCGCGAGACACTGCTCGACGTTCGGGAAGTTGACGAACGGCGCGGGGACGTTCGAGCCGAGGCGGTAGATCGCGATGATCGCGAGAGTGAAACCGATCTTCCGACGCAGGTCGGGCGTGCGGAAGATCCGCGCGATGGCGCTAAACAAGAACGTTCCTCCTGAAAAGGTGGCCGAACCCCCGAGGGGCGGCTGAAACACCAGGGTAACCCACTCCGAGGCCGGGGGAATGCGTGCGGTCGGCTTCTCCCCCGCCGAACCAGAAGAGGGGCCGGAGAATCTCCGACCCCTCTTCCTCAGTGGTTACTTGACGGATCCGCCCGCAGCCACGATCTTCTGCTCGGCAGAACCCGAGACCTTGTCGACCGCGACGGTGAGCTTCACGGCGATGTCGCCGTTGCCGAGAACCTTGACCTTCTCGTTCTTGCGAACCGCACCCTTGGCGACCAGGTCGCTGACGGTGACGTCGCCACCCTGGGGGTAGAGCTCCGCGAGCTTCTCCAGGTTCACGACCTGGTACTCGACGCGGAACGGGTTCTTGAAGCCACGCAGCTTCGGCGTGCGCATGTGCAGCGGCATCTGGCCACCCTCGAAGCCGACGCGCACGGTGTTGCGGGCCTTGGTGCCCTTCGTGCCGCGACCGGCCGTCTTGCCCTTCGAGCCCTCACCGCGACCGACACGGGTCTTCGCGGTGTTGGACCCGGGGACGGGACGCAGGTGGTGGACCTTCAGCACACCGGGGCGGGACGCCGGGGCGTCCTTCTTCGGCGCAGCCTTCGCGGAGCCGTCAGCCTTGGCGTCGGCGGCACTGGTCTTGGCCGGTGCCTTCTTCGCGGCGGGCTTCTTGGCAGCGTCGGCCTTGGGAGCCGCCGCCTTCTTGGTGGCCTTCTCGGCCTCGACGGCCTCGTTCTTCTCAGCCATTAGTCGATCTCCTCAACCTTGACGAGGTGGGCGACGGTCTTGACGTAGCCGCGCGTCTGCGCGTCGTCGGGGCGGACGGTGGTGTCACCGATCCGCTTGAGACCGAGGCTGCGCAGCGTGTCGCGCTGGTTCTGCTTCTCGCTCACCTTGGACTTGATCTGCGTGACCTTGAGTCGCGCGGCCATCAGGCACCTACCTTCTGTGCGGCGATGGCCTCGGCCTCGGCGCGGACGAGCCGGGCCGGGGCGACCTGGTCGAACTCGAGACCACGGCGTGCGGCGACGGCGCGGGGCTCCTCGAGCTCCTTCAGGGCGGTGACCGTCGCGTGCACGATGTTGATCGTGTTCGACGAGCCGAGCGACTTGGACAGCACGTCGTGGATGCCGGCGCACTCGAGCACGGCGCGGACCGGACCACCGGCGATGACACCGGTACCGGCGGCGGCGGGGCGCAGGAGCACCACACCGGCGGCCGACTCACCCTGCACGGGGTGCGGGATGGTGCTGCCGACGCGCGGGACGCGGAAGAAGTTGCGCTTGGCCTCTTCGACACCCTTCGAGATCGCCAGGGGGACCTCACGGGCCTTGCCGTAGCCGACGCCCACCAGACCGTTGCCGTCACCGACGACCACGAGAGCGGTGAAGCTGAAGCGACGACCACCCTTCACGACCTTCGAGACGCGGTTGATGGTGACGACGCGCTCCAGGAACTGGTTGTCGCCGCGGTCGCGCGAGTTGCGGTCGCGGCCGCCCTGGTTACGGTCACGTCCGCCGCGGCGGCCGTCCCGCTGGTCGCGAGAGGGCTCAGCCTGCGTGGTGCCGGCGGCCGTCTCGGAAGTGGCAGCAGCCGCTTCGGTCACTTCGTTCTCCTTGTTGTCACTCACAGTGCCAGACCCCCTTCACGGGCGCCGTCGGCGATGGCGGCGACACGACCCGCGTAGCGGTTGCCGCCACGGTCGAACACTGCCTCGGAAACGCCTGCGGCCTTCGCGCGCTCGGCGAGGAGCTCGCCGACCTTGCGAGCCTTGGCGGTCTTGTCGCCATCCAGCGAACGCAGGTCGGTCTCGAGCGTCGAGGCCGAGGCGACCGTGTGGCCCTTGCTGTCGTCGACGAGCTGCACGAAGACGTGACGCGCCGAACGGTTGACGACGAGGCGCGGACGCACCTCGGTGCCCACGATCTTCTTGCGAAGACGGGCGTGACGACGCGCGCGGGCGTCAGACTTTGACTTGAGAGCCATGGTTACTTACCACTCTTTCCGGCCTTGCGACGCACGTTCTCGCCGGCGTAGCGCACACCCTTGCCCTTGTACGGTTCGGGCTTGCGGATCTTGCGGATGTTCGCAGCCGCCTCACCGACGGCCTGCTTGTCGATCCCGCTGACGGTGAGCTTGTTCGTGCCCTCGACCGTGAGCGTGATGCCGGCGGGCGGGTCGATCAGGACCGGGTGCGAGAAGCCGAGGGCGAACTCGACCGAGTTCCCCTTCTGCTGCACGCGGTAACCGGTGCCGACGACCTCGAGACCCTTGGTGTAGCCCTGGGTCACGCCGATGATGTTGTTGTTGATGAGCGTGCGGGTCAGGCCGTGGAGAGACCGGGACTCGCGCTCGTCGTCGGGGCGGGTGACGAGAACCTGGTTCTCCTCGACCGACACCTCGATGGGGCTGGCCACCGTGAGGGTGAGCTCACCCTTGGGGCCCTTCACCGCGACCTCACGGCCGTCGACCGAAACGGTCACGCCCGCGGGAACGTCGATGGGAAGTCGTCCAATACGCGACATTTCGGATTACCACACGTAGGCGAGAACTTCTCCGCCCACGCCCTTCTGCTCAGCCTGGCGGTCCGTGAGGAGACCGGAGGAGGTGGACAGGATGGCCACGCCGAGGCCGCCGAGGACCGTGGGGATCTCGGTCGACTTCGCGTACACGCGCAGGCCGGGCTTCGACACGCGCTTGATGCCCGCGATCGAGCGCTCGCGGTTCGGACCGTACTTCAGCGTCAGCGTGAGGTTCTTGCCCACGCGAGCGTCGGAGGTCTCCCAACCGGCGATGTAGCCCTCCTGCTGGAGGATCTCTGCGATGTGCGTCTTGAGCTTGCTCGACGGCAGCGTCACGGTGTCGTGGTGCGCCGAGTTCGCGTTGCGCAGACGGGTCAGCATGTCTGCGACCGGGTCTGTCATTGTCATTGTTGTCTACTTTCGATCATGAGGTTCCGGCTGCCGTTACACGACAGACGGCCTGCGATGAGCACGCAATCTTCAATTGTACGTGCACATCGACGGGCTCAGTGACACGGAGACCACTGAGCCCGTCGAAGGGTCACGCCTGGGCGTCGTCCGCGCGGAACGGGAAGCCGAGGTGACGCAGCAGCGCGCGTCCCTCGTCGTCCGTCTTCGCCGAGGTCACGACAGTGATGTCGAAACCACGGACGCGGTCGATCTTGTCCTGATCGATCTCGTGGAACACGCTCTGCTCCTGGAGACCGAAGGTGTAGTTGCCGTTGCCGTCGAACTGCTTGCCCGACAGACCGCGGAAGTCGCGGATGCGGGGCAGCGCGAGCGACACCAGGCGGTCCACGAACTCCCACGCACGGTCGCCACGGAGGGTGACGTGCGCGCCGATGGCCTGGCCCTCACGCAGCTTGAACTGCGCGATGGACTTGCGGGCCTTGGTGACGATCGGCTTCTGGCCGGTGATCTTGGTGAGGTCGTCGACCGCCCCATCGATCACCTTGCTGTCGCGAGCAGCCTCGCCGACACCGGTGTTCACGACGACCTTGACCAGGCCGGGGATCTGCATGACGTTCTCGTAGCCGAACTCGTCCTGCAGAGCCTTCTTGATCTCGGCGTTGTACTTCGCCTTCAGGCGGGGCTGGATCTTGCCAGCCACCGCAGCGTCGGTCGTTGCCATCAGAGGTCCTTACCGCTCTTCTTCGCGAAGCGCACGCGGACGGTGCGCTTCACGCCGTCCTTGGTCTGCTCCTCGACCCGGTGGCCGACCTTGGTCGGCTTCTTGGTCGAGGGGTCGACGAGTGCGACGTTCGAGATGTGGATGGGCGCCTCGACGGTCTCGAGGCCACCCGTCTTGGTGCCACGCTGCGTCTGACCGACGCGCGTGTGCTTGGTGACGTAGTTGACGCCTTCGACGACGACACGGTTCTGCCCGACGAGGACGTCGAGGACCTTGCCCTGCTTGCCGCGGTCGCCACCACGCTCGGGCTTGGCGCCCGAGATGACCTGAACCAGGTCGCCCTTCTTGATCTTCGCCATGATCAGATGACCTCCGGTGCCAGCGAGACGATCTTCATGAACTTCTTGTCGCGAAGCTCACGGCCGACCGGCCCGAAGATACGGGTGCCGCGGGGCTCCCCGTCGTTCTTCAGGATGACGGCGGCGTTCTCGTCGAACTTGATGTAGGAGCCGTCGGGACGACGGGTCTCCTTCTTGGTGCGGACGATGACCGCCTTGACGACGTCGCCCTTCTTGACGTTGCCACCGGGGATCGCGTCCTTGACGGTCGCGACGATGGTGTCGCCCAGACCGGCGTAGCGGCGGCGCGAGCCACCGAGGACGCGGATCGTGAGCAGCTCCTTGGCGCCGGTGTTGTCGGCGACCTTGAGGCGGGACTCCTGCTGAATCACTTGGCCTTCTCCAGAATCTCCACCAGACGCCAGCGCTTGGTGGCGCTCAGCGGGCGGGTCTCGTTGATCAGGACCAGGTCGCCGATGCCGGCGGAGTTCGCCTCATCGTGCGCCTTGACCTTCGACGTCCGGCGGATGACCTTGCCGTAAAGCGGGTGCTTCACGCGGTCCTCGACCTCGACGACGATCGTCTTGTCCATCTTGTCGCTGACGACATAGCCACGGCGGGCCTTGCGGTAGCCGCGGGCAGCGGAGTCGCGGACGTCGTGCTCGGACGACTCGTGTCCTGCGGCCTGCGTCTCCACAGTCGCTTCCTTCTTGGTGGCCATCACTCAGCCTCTTCCTTCGGGGCGTCCTCGGCGGCGTCCGCCTTCTTCGCCTTCGACTTGGTCGCCTTCTTCGCGGGAGCCTCGACCGGAGCGGGCGTCGCACGGATGCCCAGCTCGCGCTCGCGGATCACCGTGTAGAGGCGCGCGATGTCGCGCTTGACGGCGCGGATGCGGCCGTGGCTCTCCAGCTGGCCGGTGGCCGACTGGAAACGGAGGTTGAACAGCTCCTCCTTGGCCTTGCGCAGCTCCTCAACGAGGCGCTGGTCTTCGAACGTGTCGAGCTCTGCCGGAGCGAGCTCCTTGGTGCCGATCGCCATTACGCGTCGCCCTCCTCGCGCTTGATGATGCGTGCCTTGAGCGGCAGCTTGTGGATTGCACGGGTCAGTGCCTCGCGAGCGAGCTGCTCGTCGACACCCGCGACCTCGAAGAGGACGCGGCCCGGCTTGACGTTGGCGACCCACCACTCGGGGGAACCCTTACCGGAACCCATGCGGGTCTCGGCCGGCTTCTTCGTGAGCGGACGGTCCGGGTAGATGTTGATCCACACCTTGCCGCCACGCTTGATGTGACGGGTCATCGCGATACGAGCGGACTCGATCTGACGGTTCGTCACGTACGCGGGGGTGAGGGCCTGGATACCGTACTCGCCGAAGGAGACCTTCGTGCCGCCGGTGGCCTGACCCGAGCGCCCCGGGTGGTGCTGCTTGCGGTACTTGACCTTACGGGGGATGAGCATTATGCCGACGCTCCTTCTGCAACAGGTGCCTCGTTGCGCGGGGCACGGCGGCGGTCACCACGGTCGTCACGGCGCGACTTCGGCGCGTTGGCCTGCTCGCGCGCGAGCTCCTTGGCGGTGAGGTCGCCCTTGTAGATCCACACCTTCACGCCGATGCGGCCGAAGGTGGTCTTGGCCTCGTAGAAGCCGTAGTCGATGTTCGCGCGCAGCGTGTGCAGCGGCACACGACCCTCGCGGTAGAACTCCGACCGGCTCATCTCGGCGCCGCCGAGACGGCCCGAGACCTGGATGCGGATGCCCTTGGCGCCGGCGCGCTGCGCGCCCTGCAGACCCTTGCGCATCGCGCGGCGGAACGCCACACGAGCCGAGAGCTGCTCGGCGATGCCCTGGGCGACCAGCTGAGCGTCGGCCTCGGGGTTCTTGACCTCGAGGATGTTCAGCTGGATCTGCTTGCCCGTGAGCTTCTCGAGGTCGCCGCGGATGCGCTCGGCCTCTGCACCACGACGACCGATCACGATGCCCGGACGGGCGGTGTGGATGTCGACGCGGACGCGGTCACGGGTGCGCTCGATCTCGATGTTCGAGACGCCGGCACGGTCGAGCTGCGTCTGCAGCAGGCGACGGATCTTGATGTCCTCGGCCACGTAGTCGGCGTAACGCTGACCCGGCTTCGTCGAGTCGGAGAACCAGCGCGACACGTGGTCCGTGGTGATGCCGAGGCGGAAGCCGTACGGGTTGACCTTCTGTCCCATTACTTGCTCGCCTTCTTGTTGCTGTCGCCGGCCGCGGCAGGAGCCGCCTCCGGCGTCGAGAGCACGACCGTGATGTGGCTCGTGCGCTTCTTGATCTGGAAAGCGCGACCCTGTGCACGGGGCTGGAAACGCTTGAGCGTCGTGCCCTCGTCGACGTAGGCGTTAGCCACGTACAGGTCCTGCTCGTCGAGGTACTCGCCGTCACGATCCGCCTTGACCTGCGCGTTGGCCATGGCCGACGCGACAAGCTTGTAGATCGGCTCACTGGCGGACTGCTGAGCGAACTTCAGGATCGCCAGAGCCTCCTGGGCCTGCTTGCCCTTGATGAGCGCGACGACACGACGAGCCTTCTGAGGGGTCACGCGGATGTGTCGCACGCGTGCGATGGACTCCACCATTTCTCTCTCCTCTATCGCCACCGCGTCAGCGGCGGCGGCCCTTCTTGTCGTCCTTCTCGTGGCCGCGGAAGGTGCGGGTGGGCGCGAACTCGCCCAGCTTGTGACCGACCATGGTCTCGGAGACAAACACAGGGATGTGCTTGCGACCGTCGTGGACCGCGATCGTGTGACCCAGCATGGCCGGGATGATCATGGACCGGCGGGACCAGGTCTTGATGACGTTCTTCGTGCCGGCTTCGTTCTGCACGACCACCTTGCGAAGCAGGTGCTCGTCGACGAAGGGGCCCTTCTTGAGACTGCGAGGCATCTTCTCTTACTCCTACTTGCGCTTCTTGCCGGCGTTGCGACGACGCACGATGTACTTGTCGCTTTCCTTGTTGGCGTGGCGGGTGCGGCCCTCGGCCTGACCCCACGGGGAGACGGGGTGACGTCCACCGGACGTCTTGCCCTCACCACCACCGTGCGGGTGGTCGACCGGGTTCATCGCGACACCGCGGACGGTCGGGCGGACGCCCTTCCAGCGCATGCGGCCGGCCTTGCCCCAGTTGATGTTCGACTGCTCGGCGTTGCCGACCTCGCCGATGGTCGCGCGGCAGCGCGCATCGACGTTGCGGATCTCACCGGAGGGCAGACGCAGCTGGGCGTAGGGGCCGTCCTTGGCGACGAGGCGGACCGATGCACCGGCCGAGCGCGCCATCTTCGCGCCGCCGCCGGGGCGGAGCTCGATGGCGTGGATGACGGTACCCGTGGGGATGTTCTTCAGCGGGAGGTTGTTTCCCGGCTTGATGTCCGCCGCGGGGCCCGACTCGACGATGTCGCCCTGCTTCAGCTTCGCCGGCGCGAGGATGTAGCGCTTCTCGCCGTCGAAGTAGTGCAGCAGCGCGATGCGCGCGGTGCGGTTGGGGTCGTACTCGATGTGAGCGACCTTGGCGTTCACGCCGTCCTTGTCATTGCGACGGAAGTCGATGACGCGGTACTGGCGCTTGTGGCCACCACCGATGTGACGGGTCGTGATGCGGCCCTGGTTGTTGCGACCACCGGTCTTCGAGATCGGGCGCAGCAGCGACTTCTCCGGCGTCGATCGGGTGATCTCGGCGAAGTCAGCCACCGACGAGCCGCGACGGCCCGGGGTCGTGGGCTTGTACTTGCGAATAGCCATGATTGTCCTTTATCCCCCGGATCAGCCGATTGCCGTGAAGATGTCGATGGTGCCCGACTTCAGGCTCACGATGGCGCGCTTGGTGTCCTTGCGCTTACCGGTGCCGAAGCGGGTGCGACGGGCCTTGCCGACGCGGTTGATCGTGTTGACGGACGCGACCTTGACGCCGAAGATCTTCTCGATGGCGAGCTTGATCTCGGTCTTCGAAGCGCGCGGGTCGACGAGGAAGGTGTACTTGCCCTCGTCGATCAGGCCGTAGCTCTTCTCGGACACGACCGGCTTCAGGATGATGTCGCGCGGGTCCTTGTTCAGGGCCGTCTGGAGAACAGATGCCTGCTCGCTCATGCGGAGACCTCCTGGTTGGCGCCGGACTTGGAGGCGATGAAGCCCTCGAGCGCGGCCTGGGTGAAGACGATGTCGTCGGAGACGAGCACGTCGTAGGCGTTGAGCTGGTCGTACGACAGCAGGTGCACGTTGCCGAGGTTGCGCAGGCTCTTGAGCGCGAGCTCGTCGCCGCGCTCGATGACCACGAGGACGTTCTTCGACGTGGCGACCTGGGCGAGGAAGCCCGCAGCAGCCTTGGTCGACGGCGCGCCGTCGGTGCCGAACGTGTCGATCGCGTGCAGGCGGTCGCCGCGGAAGCGGTCGCTGAGCGCGCCCAGCAGGGCGGCCGCGATCATCTTCTTGGGGGTGCGCTGCGAGTAGTCGCGCGGCTTCGGGCCGTGCACGATGCCACCGCCGGTCATGTGCGGCGCGCGGATCGAGCCCTGACGGGCGTTACCCGTGCCCTTCTGCTTGAAGGGCTTGCGGCCGGCACCGGAGACCTCACCACGACGCTTGGTCGAGTGCGTGCCCTGGCGAGCCGCCGCGAGCTGCGCGACGACGACCTGGTGGATGAGCGGGATGTTCGTCTTGACGTCGAACAGAGCGGCGGGAAGCTCGACGGAGCCTGCCTTCTTGCCGTCTGCCTTGAGGACGTCGAGCGCGAGAGTGGAGTCAGCCATGATCAGGCACCCTTCACTGCGTTGCGGACGTAGACGATGCGGCCGCGAGCACCGGGGACGGCGCCCTTGACGAGCATGAGTCCCTTCTCGATGTCGATGGCGTGCACCGTGAGGTTGAGGACGGTCACGCGCTCGCCACCCATACGGCCGGCCATGCGCATGCCCTTGAAGACGCGGCTCGGGGTCGACGATGCGCCGATGGAGCCGGGCTTGCGGTGGTTGCGGTGTGCACCGTGCGATGCCGAGACGCCCTTGAAGTTGTGGCGCTTCATGACACCGGCGGTGCCCTTGCCCTTGCTCGTGCCGACGACGTCGACGAGCTGGCCGGCCTCGAACGTGCCGTCCACCGTGAGCTCCTGGCCCAGGGTGTAGTCGGCGGCGTCGGCCGTGCGGACCTCGGTCACGTGGCGACGCGGCGTGACGCCGGCAGCCTCGAAGTGAGCCGAAAGGGGCTTGTTCACCTTGCGGGGGTCGATCTGGCCGTACGCGATCTGCACGGCGTTGTAGCCGTCCTTCTCGGGGGTACGGATCTGGGTGACCACGTTCGGGGCGAGCTCGATGACGGTGACGGGAACGAGCTTGCCGTTCTCGTTCCAGACCTGGGTCATGCCGAGCTTGGTGCCGAGCATGCCCTTGGAAACCTTGGAGTTGATGTCAACCATGGCGGACCTCAGAGCTTGATCTCGATGTTGACGTCAGCCGGCAGGTCGAGACGCATCAGCGAGTCGACGGCCTTGGGCGTCGGGTCGACGATGTCGATCAGACGCTTGTGGGTGCGCATCTCGAAGTGCTCGCGGCTGTCCTTGTACTTGTGGGGCGACCGGATGACGCACACGACGTTCTTCTCGGTCGGAAGGGGCACGGGGCCGACGACGGTCGCGCCCGCACGGGTCACGGTGTCGACGATCTTGCGTGCGGACGTGTCGATGACCTCGTGGTCATACGACTTCAGGCGAATGCGGATCTTCTGTCCCGCCATTGTCTGCTCTCTCTCTTTCAGCGTCTTACCGTCCTGGACCGGGTGGCCCTGGGGCATTGGACGCACGTCGGCGCTGTTCGCGCCTCGGCACTCGTCTTCTCGGACTCCTCGACCTCGCGGCCCGGGAGCCTGTCGAAGAGGCTGCACCACTGTTCTGCTGTCAGCCGCCCACCCGAAGGTGAACGGATGTCCGACCCCCGCCGCGCACGGCAGTGCCCTCGATGATGAAGGTGTCGGATTGTGTTCTGCTACCCGCGGCCTAGAACCCTGCAGCCTCCCGGAGGAGGCGCCGTCTATGCACTGCCCTGGCAGTGATCCGGCGCACGCACAGCGGCGACGGAATATCGAACCTGTCTATTCTGCCACGGCGGATTTCACTTCTGCAAACCCGGGCGTGTCGCGCTCACCGGACTCCCAGCGAACCTCGTCGCCGCGGGGCCTCAGCGCGCAGAGGAGCGCGGGGCGAGGCATCCCCATGCCTCGCCCCGCTTGGGGAGGGCGTCCGGTGCGAGGGGGCACACCGAACGCGAGGAATCCGGCGTGAAGGGACGCCGGACGCCTCGACCGAGGGCACGGCGGAAGACCCGCCGCGCAGGCGGGGAGACGCTCAGGCGCACGGAGTGCGCGCGTCGCACGATGATCCCCAAGATCGCTTTCCCCAGTGTGAACGCGGAAGACCCGCGTGATTCGGAAGCCGAACCCCTTCGGCGCCCCGACCGCAAGATCCCCAGGCGGTCGAGACGATCCTACTCGATCCCTCGGAGAATCCGCCACATCCGAGGGCGCCGCGCTTCTCCCCGACGCGGAAGAGCGGCGGTCCCGGGTGCGGGGACCGCCGCTCTTCGCGGAGACGTCCGGCTCTACTCGTTGCCGATGCTCTTGTCAGCGCTCTCGCGGATCTCGTCGATCTTGTCGGCGGCGCCGGGTGCGATCTTCTTCGCGAAGTCGGCGACGCCGTCGAGGACCTTGTCGCTGATGTCCTCGGCCTGCTCGCTCTTGACCGCTTCGGCGAGCTTGTCCTTGTTCTGCTCGTACAGGCCCTTGCCCTTGTTGACGGCGTCCTCGATACCCATGTGAATCCCCTTCGGAGGTGTGTGCGTCCGGCGATCCCGCCGGACCACCTCATTGTGCAGGGCAGAGCCGAGCGACGGAACCCTCGATGCGGAAAACGACAGAGGGGCCGAGCCCGAAGGCTCGACCCCTCTGCGAGGAAGCGGATGCTTACTTGATGATCTTCGTCACCGTACCGGCGCCGACCGTACGACCACCCTCACGGATGGCGAAGCCGAGGCCCTCCTCCATGGCGATCGGCTGGATCAGCTCGACCGTCATGTCGGTGGTGTCGCCGGGCATGACCATCTCGGTGCCCTCGGGCAGCGAGATGACGCCGGTGACGTCCGTGGTGCGGAAGTAGAACTGCGGACGGTAGTTCGTGTAGAAGGGGTTGTGGCGGCCACCCTCGTCCTTGGACAGGATGTAGGCCGTGCCCTCGAAGTTGGTGTGCGGCGTGACCGAACCCGGCTTCACGATGACCTGACCGCGCTCCACGTCCTCGCGCTTGGTGCCGCGGAGGAGCAGACCACAGTTCTCGCCGGCCCATGCCTCGTCGAGCTGCTTGTGGAACATCTCGATACCGGTGACGGTCGTCTTCTGCGTCGGGCGCAGACCCACGATCTCGACCTCGGAGTTGATGGCCAGGGTGCCACGCTCGGCGCGACCCGTGACGACGGTGCCACGACCGGTGATCGTGAAGACGTCCTCGACGGGCATGAGGAACGGCTTGTCGCGGTCACGCTCCGGGTCCGGAACGCTGTCGTCGACAGCCTGCATGAGCTCGAGGATCGCGTCGACCCACTTCTCGTCGCCCTCGAGGGCCTTGAGAGCGGAGACACGGACGACGGGAGCGTTGTCGCCGTCGAAGCCCTGGCTCGAGAGCAGCTCGCGGACCTCGAGCTCGACGAGCTCCAGGATCTCCTCGTCGTCGACCGCGTCGGACTTGTTCAGCGCGACGAGCAGGTAGGGGACGCCGACCTGCTTGGCGAGCAGAACGTGCTCGCGCGTCTGCGCCATCGGGCCGTCGGTGGCCGCGACGACGAGGATCGCGCCGTCCATCTGCGCCGCACCCGTGATCATGTTCTTGACGTAGTCGGCGTGGCCGGGGGCGTCGACGTGTGCGTAGTGGCGCTTCGGGGTCTCGTACTCGATGTGCGAGATGTTGATCGTGATACCGCGCTGGCGCTCTTCCGGCGCCGAGTCGATGGAAGCGAAGTCGCGCTGCACGTTCGTGTCGGACGGGTACTTGTCGGCAAGCACCTTCGAGATCGCTGCGGAGAGCGTGGTCTTGCCGTGGTCGACGTGACCGATCGTTCCGATGTTGACGTGCGGCTTGGTCCGCTCGAACTTGGCCTTAGCCACTGGGTCCTCCTCAGGACGTCGTTGTAGAGGTGCCGGGCACTGGTTTGCGACCGGTTCTCTACGGGTTAGGTTCTCAGTTTAGTAGAGAGGGAATGTGAAGTTGTAGGTGACCTGGGAACCCCGGGTGCGTCGACAGGCTCAGCGACCCAGGGCTCCCAGAAGAATTACTCGCCCTTGGCCTTCTGGACGATCTCGTCGGCCACCGCGCGCGGGACCTCGGCGTAGCTGTCGAACTCCATGGAGTAGACGGCACGGCCCGAGGTCTTCGAGCGCAGGTCGCCGATGTAGCCGAACATCTCGGACAGCGGCACCGCGGCGCGCACGACCTTGACGCCGGCGGCGTCCTCCATCGACTGGATCTGGCCACGACGCGAGTTCAGGTCGCCGATGACGTCGCCCATGTACTCCTCCGGAGTACGGACCTCGACGGCCATCAGCGGCTCGAGCAGCACGGGGTTGGCACGGCGAGCGGCCTCCTTGAAGCCCATGGAGCCCGCGATCTTGAACGCCATCTCCGAGGAGTCGACGTCGTGCGCCGCACCGTCGACGATGGTCGCCTTGACGCCCACCATCGGGTAGCCCGCGAGGACACCGACGTTCATGGCGTCCTGGAAACCGGCGTCGATCGAGCCGATGTACTCGCGCGGGATACGGCCACCGGTGACCGCGTTCACGAACTCGTACGTCTTCTCGCCGTCGAGCTCGAGCGGCTCGATGTTGAACTGGATCTTGGCGAACTGGCCCGATCCACCGGTCTGCTTCTTGTGCGTGTAGTCGTGCTTCTCGACGGCCTTGCGGATCGTCTCGCGGTACGCGACCTGCGGCTTGCCGACGTTCGCCTCGACGCGGAACTCGCGCTTCATGCGGTCCACGAGGATGTCGAGGTGCAGCTCGCCCATACCCTTGATGGTCGTCTGACCGGTCTCGGGGTTGAGCTCCGTGCGGAAGGTCGGGTCCTCCTCAGCGAGCTTCTGGATCGCGAGACCCAGCTTCTCCTGGTCGGCCTTGGTCTTCGGCTCGATGGCGACCTCGATCACCGGCTCCGGGAACGTCATCGACTCGAGGACGACCGGCTGCGCGATGTCGGCGAGGGTGTCACCGGTGGTGGTGTCCTTCAGGCCGATGACGGCGTAGATGTTGCCGGCGGTCAGCTTGTCGACCGGGTTCTCCTTGTTGGCGTGCATCTGGAAGATCTTCCCGATGCGCTCCTTCTTGCCCTTGGTCGAGTTGATGACCTGGGCACCCGACTCGAGCTCGCCCGAGTAGACGCGCACGTACGTCAGACGACCGAAGAACGGGTGCACGGCGACCTTGAAGGCCAGGGCCGCGAACGGGTCCTTCGCGTCGGGGTGACGCTCGATGATCTTCTCCTCGTCCTTCGGGTCGTGCGCCTCGATGGCGGGCACGTCCAGCGGGGACGGGAGGTAGTCGACGACGGCGTCCAGCATCGGCTGCACACCGCGGTTCTTGAAGGCGGAGCCGCAGAGGACCGGGTAGATCTCGCTGGCGACGACCATCTTGCGGATGGCGCCCTTGATCTCCGCGACGGTGAGCTCCTCGCCGCCGAAGAACTTCTCGAGAAGCTCCTCGTCGGTCTCGGCGACCGTCTCCAGCAGCTGCTGGCGGTAGTCCTCGGCCTTGTCCTTGAGGTCGGCCGGGATCTCCTGCACCTCGTAGGAGGCGCCCATGGTCACGTCACCCTTGGCGTCGCCGGGCCAGACCAGAGCACGCATCTCGACGAGGTCGATGACGCCGACGAAGTCGTTCTCGGCACCGATCGGGAGCTGCAGCACCAGCGGCTTCGCGCCGAGGCGGTTGATGATCGTGTCGACCGTGAAGTAGAAGTCCGCGCCGAGCTTGTCCATCTTGTTGACGAAGCAGATGCGGGGGACGTTGTACTTGTCGGCCTGACGCCACACGGTCTCGGACTGGGGCTCGACGCCCTCCTTGCCGTCGAACACGGCGACCGCGCCGTCGAGGACGCGGAGCGAGCGCTCCACCTCGACCGTGAAGTCCACGTGACCGGGGGTGTCGATGATGTTGATCTGGTTCTTGTTCCAGAAGCAGGTCACGGCGGCAGACGTGATCGTGATGCCGCGCTCCTTCTCCTGCTCCATCCAGTCGGTGGTCGACGCGCCGTCGTGCGTCTCGCCGAGCTTGTGGTTGACGCCCGTGTAGAACAGGATGCGCTCGGTCGTCGTGGTCTTGCCGGCATCGATGTGCGCCATGATGCCGATGTTGCGGACCTTGCTCAGGTCCGTGAGCACGTCTTGTGCCACAGGAGTGTCCTTATCTATTGGAGCAGCAGGTGTACTGCGAAGAGGGGGTGCGACGGGCCCAGGAACGCGGAAGGGTCCCTGAGCCCGTCGAAGGGGTTACCAGCGGTAGTGAGCGAACGCGCGGTTCGACTCGGCCATCTTGTGGGTGTCCTCACGGCGCTTGACCGCGGCACCCAGGCCGTTCGACGCGTCCAGGATCTCGTTCTGGAGACGCTCGGTCATCGTCTTCTCACGACGACCCTTGGCGTAGCTCACGAGCCAGCGCAGCGCGAGGGTGTTCGCACGGTGCGGCTTGACCTCGACCGGAACCTGGTAGGTCGAGCCACCGACACGGCGGCTGCGGACCTCGAGCGTGGGGCGCACGTTGTCGAGCGCCTTCTTCAGGGTGGCGACGGCGTCCTGGCCGTTCTTCGCCTCGACGCCGCGGAGGGCGCCGTAGACGATCGACTCGGCCAGCGACTTCTTGCCGTCGACGAGGATCTTGTTCACCAGCGAGGTGACGATCGGTGCGCCGTAGACCGGGTCGTTGACGACGGGGCGCTTGGGGGCGGGACCCTTACGAGGCATCTAACTCAACCCTTCTTCGCGCCGTAGCGGGAACGAGCCTGCTTACGGTTCTTGACGGCCTGGGTGTCCAGGGCACCACGGACGATCTTGTAACGCACACCGGGGAGGTCCTTCACACGACCGCCGCGGACGAGCACCAGGGAGTGCTCCTGCAGGTTGTGGCCCTCACCGGGGATGTACGCGGTGACCTCGGTCCCGTTGCGGAGCTTCACACGAGCGACCTTGCGCATCGCCGAGTTCGGCTTCTTCGGGGTGGTGGTGTAGACGCGGGTGCAGACCCCGGCCTGCTGCGGGTTCGCCTTGAGCGCGGGTGCCTTGGTCTTCGTGACCTTGGGCGAGCGACCCTTGCGAACCAACTGCTGAATGGTTGGCACGTTCTCTCCTCATAGTGCTGCACGGTGACAGCGTGATGGGTTTCACATCATGACCCACCGGCACGCCGGAACCGACGAGCTTTTGGTGTGGTGGGTATGCCGTGGGGGCGGACCGGCGAGGTGCCGACGCCCAGCGCGCACGTCAGGACGTGCACACACCTGATCAAGTGTAATGCCGCGTAACCTGACGGTCAAATGACGGTCGCGCTCCGCGGCGCCGCCTGAAGTCAGGGGATGTCGGGGTCGAACGGCGAGTCCAGCGACTCCGTGAGCTCGGCCAGGAGCGCTTCGATCTGCGGCTCGACGTGCCGCGACACCGCCGCCTGGATCGTGATCCGGTGTCGGAGCAGGATCCCGCAGATCTCGCGCCCGACGAGGTTCGCGTATTCGTCCGCCAAGGCGACTTCCTGTCGCAGAGCGGTCTTCGCCTCGTCCGACAGCGGGGGCAGGGGCGGCAACTCGGCGGCCGAATCGTCGGCGAGACCGGCGATCGTGAAGAGGAAGGGGGCGCCCGGCACCGGCTCCGGATCCAGCGGCATGCCCTCGAACTCGGGATCGAGGTCCTCCGTCGGCCGGTAGCTGCGAGCCCGGTTGCGCGCGGCCTGCTGATCGAGTTCACGCTGCAGGGTCGGCAGGTTGCGCGCGGTGTACTCCGCGACCGCGTGGTCGACGATCGTCTTGATGCGCGTCGACAGGCCGTGCTGGACGCCATGCGGCGTGGTGCCCGCGATGCCTGCGGCGGCGAGGATGGGCGAGCCGAGGCAGCGCCGGCACGGCGCGGTGCGGCCGCGGTGCGTCGCCGGCTCCCAGCGCGGCACCCAGCGCAACCAGGCCTCGACGGCCTGGTCGACCTGCGTCTCCAATGAGCGCTCCACCCCACCAGCGTACGGCGCGTCGCCGCTCACCGTGCGGATTTGCGGGGTGTCACTCCTCCTCGTCGCGCTCCCACGGCCATCGCGGCTGCGCCGACCTCGTCCGGCGGAGGGCGATGCCGCCCCACGCCGCCACCGCCGCCGCGGCGAGGAGCACGATGCTCGCGCCACCGCGGACGAGGTCGCCGGCGACGGCCGTGGCCACGACCACATCGCTCGTCGCGACGAGCACGGCGATCCAGACGGTGATCAGGTGCACCAGCGCCGTGAGCAGGGCGATCACCGGAGCAGAGCCGAAGGAGGCATGCCCTCGTCGCACCGTCGCCCAGAGGACGAGCGCGAAGACCACCACGGCCGCGACCATGCCCGACACTCCGGGCACCTGGCCAAGACCCGGAACGCCGATGATGTCCCGGTCGGTGGCGACGCTCAGCGCACCGAGTCCGAAGACGGCGAGGGCGAAGAAGGCGATGGTGGCCATCACCGCCGCGAGGACAGCCGAAACCCCCGCGGACTCGGGCCCGCGGGGGTTCGGTGTGGTGGTGTTCGTGATTACCTCGACAGGGTGGGACCGGCCTCGAGGGTGCGCTCGTACTCCCGCTGCGCCTCCTCGTTCAGCTCGGTCTTGCGGGCACCGCTGCGGGCTACCCAGGCGCCGAACCAGATGGTGAGCTCGCGGGCGAAGACGAAGGCCGCGATGGCGAGCGGGGCCAACAGCTGCTCCCCCGCGACTTCGAGACCCTGCGATGCGGTGAGCTTCCAGAAGGGCGCCTCGAAGAGCTGACCCAGGATGTGCCCGGCGTAGGCGATGAGCCCGACAACGATGCCGAACACCACCCACAGGCCCCAGCGGCCGCGGTTGATGATGGCTCCGAGGAGCCAGAAGCCGAGGAAGAACACGACCACCGGGGTCCAGAACCCCCAGGTGAGCAGCGGGGCGACGAGCGCCTCGCCGATGTTCTCCCCGTTCACGTCGCCGGCGAGGGCGCCGAGGCCGAGCGTGGTGGCGAGGTAGAGCAGCGCGAAGGCGACGGTGGCGAGCAGGCCGATCGCGCCGGCGGTGCCCCGGTTGCCGCGCTCGCGCGGCGGCTCCGGTGCCTGCACGAAGATCGGCTGCGGCTGCTGCGGTGCGGCGGCCGCGCCGTTCGTGAGCGGCTCGGACGGCACGATCCTGGTGTCGGTGTCGTCGGCGTGCGACGCGTAGGCTGCGCCGGCCATGGCCGACTCCTCGTGCGCGGGAGTGCTCGGCGTGGAGTACAGCGAGGTCTCCGGCGTCGCGTACAGCGAGGTCTCCGGGGTGGCATCGCGGCGGTCGGCGTCGCGAAGTCCCGCCTCACGGCCATCGGCGTCGAAGCGGTCGCCGTCGGTGCGCGAGGGCGCCGGGGCGGCGGAGCTGAAAGTACCGGGGTGGTCCCGCTCGGCGGCCTCGAACGCGGCGAGATCGGGGTCGACGGCGGGCTCCTGACGCGTCGCGGCCTGGTCGGCCGCAGGCTCGGAGGAGGCCGCGGTGGTGTCTGCGGCGCGGGAGTCATCCGCACGTGCGTCGTCGGCGTGGCCGGGGACATCTCCGCGGGCCGCCGCCGCGGCGTCGAGACCGGCGTTCGCGCTGCCGACGACGTCGTCGACGTCGTTCGACTTCTCGGGCTGACGAGCCTCGGGATCACTCATGGGGTGCGCCTCTCATCGGGGATGTGCAGTGCGAGATTACCGCCGCGGCTCCCGACGCTTCCTTAGGCGTGCCGACGTGTCGCCATACGCGTGCTTCCGCGGGTCTGCGCGATTCACGGGAAGGTGTTGCGGAGGGCGTCCCCGGCGAACTGCGCGAGGATCGGCACCATCGGCAGCGAGAGCCAGACGAGTCCGGCGACGATCCCTGCACACACGATGCCGGCGAACCAGCTCATCCCGAGGTTTCGTCCCCCCACTCGCGCCATGGTCCCACCGTAGGCCCCAGCTCCCGCGCGGGTGCGGAGCAACGCCGCGTCGAGGTGGTGTCGCTCAGCGGGTGCCGCGGCCGCGCATCCGCCACAGCAGCCAGAGTCCCGAGATCGGTACCAACAGTCCGCCCAGCAGGAGGAGGAGGTGCCATTCGCCGAAAGCGGGGACGAGCGGGTTCACCACCTCCGACATCACGTCGCCGTCGCTCGAGCTGCCGGACGCCGATCCGGTGGAGAATCCGGTCATCGTCGAGGCGATCAGGAAGGACAGCCCGGTGGCAACGAAGGGCACCAGGATCGCGACGGCCTTCTCCCACGTGCGCCACAGCGGACTGAGGCTCACGAGCACCGCGCCCACGAACCAGCCGATGACCGGCACCACGATTCCGCCGAAGCTCAGGGTGAGCGCGGCCGCGATCGCGAAACCCCGCGTCGCGGTCGTCGGCGTGCGCGGAGCCGAGGGCGCGGGGAGCACGAGGGGCGGTGCCGTCGGCACCTCGTCCTCCGCCTCGCGGGCGATCCCCCTCGGATCTCCCAGGCGGTCGATCCGCTCCGCGGTCGCTGCCGCGTCGAGTCCGTCGAGCTCCTCCGCGATCCCGCCACGGATGTCGGAGGCGACACCGTGCGGAAGTCCGCGCATCGCCTCGTCGAGCCGGGCCAGATAGTCGTCACGCAGCTCGGCTGCGGTCTTCTCGGTCATGGTCATCCTTCCCCCACCATGCCCGTGACGGCACGGGCGAACGGCGCCCACTGCGCCCGGAAGCGCGCGAGCTGATCGATACCGGCATCCGTGAGCCGGTAGTACTTGCGCGCCGGACCGCTCTCGGACGGCCGGTCGAACGTCGTCACCCAGCCGTTGTCCCGCAAGCGCCCGAGCAGCGGGTAGAGCGTGCCGATGCTGGCGATCAGCCCGGCTCCGGTGAGTGCCTCCGACAGCTGCCAGCCGTACATGGGCTCACGCGAGAGCAAGCCGAGCACGCAGTACTCGACCACTCCTTTGCGCATCTGCGCCCCGACGTCAGCTGTCATGCCTCACAAGGTAGCATGTGACGCACGCTAGCACCGAACGGTGTGAGATCAGCCCTTGGTCGCCCCCGCGGTCAGACCGCCCACGATGTACTTCTGCAGGAAGAGGAAGAGCACCATCACCGGTATCGCCGCCATGACCGCACCGGCGGAGAAGGCCGACCAGTCGGCGTAGCGGGGGTTCGCCACCAGCTTGGTCAGACCGACGACGAGGGTCTGCTGATCCACGTCGACCAGCATGACGCTGGCGATCACGTACTCGTTCACCGTGCCGATGAAGGAGAGCAGACCGACGACCGCGAGGATCGGGGCGACCAGGCGCAGGATGATCGTGAAGAAGATCCGCGCGTGCCCCGCGCCGTCGATGCGGGCGGCCTCGTCGATCTCCTTCGGGATCGTGTTGAAGAACCCGTACATGAGGTAGGTGTTCACGCCCAGCGCGCCGCCGAGGTACACCAGGATCAGCCCCGTATGCGTGTTCAGGCCGATCGCCGGGAACCAGTCCCCCAGCGTCGACATCAGCAGGAAGATCGCGACGACCGCGAGCAGCTGCGGGAACATCTGCACCACGACGATGGTGACCAGTCCCACGCGGCGCCCGGCGAAGCGCATGCGGGAGAACGCATATGCCGCACAGGCTCCGATGAAGACCGTCACCGCTCCGGTCACGACCGCGATGAGCAGGGTGTTCAGGAACCAGGTTCCATACGGGTTCTGCGGGTCGCTGAGGATACGCACGTAGCTGTCGATCCCGATGGCCGAGAAGAGCTGGTTCGACCCGGTGAGCGTGCCCTGCGGGTTGAGCGACGCCGACACGACGTACAGGAGCGGGAAGAGGGCGAAGGCGCTCACCACGATGGCGACGAGGTGGCGCCATCCGGTGTCGGCGAACCAGGCGCCGAACGAGCGACGCGGCGGGGCGGTGCGGCGGGCGGTGGCGGTGCTGCGGACGGTGCTCATGTCAGTTCAGCTCCTCGAGGGCCTTGGTCTTGCGGAAGCTGATGATCGAGATCGTCGCGACCACGACGAAGATCAGGATCGTGAAGGCGGAGGCGAGGCCGTAATCGCGGGTCTGTCCGGTGAACGCCACCTTGTAGACCATCGAGATCAGGATGTCGGTGTGGCCGACGGGGATCGACACGTCGCTGAAGCGGGGGCCGCCCTTGGTCAGCATGTAGATCAGGTTGAAGTTGTTGAAGTTGAACGCGAACGACGAGATCAGCAGCGGCGCCACGGTCACCAGCAGCAGCGGCAGCTTGATCCGGCGGAAGACCTGCCAGGGGTTCGCGCCGTCCATCACGGCCGCCTCGTTGACGTCCTCCGGGATGCCCTGCAGCGCCCCCATGCAGACGAGGAACATGTACGGGAAGCCGAGCCAGAGGTTCACCAGCAGCACGGACACCTTCGCCAGCACCGGGTCGGTGAGCCACGGGATGGCCGCGCCGCCGAACAGCACCTGGTTGATGAACCCGAAGCTCTCGTTCATCATCCCGGCCCAGACGAGCGCGGAGAGGAACGCCGGGAAGGCGTACGGGAGGATGAGGATGATCCGGTAGCCGTTGCGGAAGCGCATCCGCGTGTTGTTGAAGACGAGTGCGAGCAGCAGGCCGAGGAAGAAGGTGGTCGCGACGGACACCAGCGCGAAGACGAAGGTCCAGACGGTGACGGAGATGAGCGGGCCGCGGATGGACTCGTCGGTCACCGCGCGGACGAAGTTGTCGACGCCGACCGTGGTCTGCCAGCCGGGCAGCAGCTGCTCGCCGTCCTCGGCGGTGAACGCGCCGTCGCCGGTGTCGCTGTAGACGGTGCCGGTCGCGGTGTCCGTGATCGTGTCGGCATCGGCGTCATACGCCAGCGTCGAGACGTAGAGGTAGCCGTTCTGCCCGTCGGGGGCGCGGAGGCTGCCCTCATTGGGATCGTCGCTGAACGGGACGGAGAGCTGCTCCAGCTCCTCCGACAGCGTGAAGACGGTGGCGAGCGGAAGCGTGGTCCACCCGTCGACGGCGACGGCCTTGCTGCCTTCGAACTGCGCGTCGACCTCGGCGAGGGGCTGCTCCGCGGTGCCGAGGAGGGCGTCGCCGTCCTCGGGATCCGTGACGAGGAGGCCGTAGGTTCCGAACTGCTCCACCACGGTGACGGGATACGTCGGAGAGTCCTGGACGCGCTCCTGCGCGGAGGCGAGCAGCGACGAGATCGCCTGCTCCTTGCTCCCGTTGTGGCCGGTGCCGTAGTTCGTGAAGCCGATGTAGCCCGTGTAGAGGAGCGTGAAGACCTGGAACAGGACCAGGAAGATGATGCCGGGGGTGAGGTACTTCGCCGCGATGCGCTTGCGGGAGAAGTAGATGTAGTTGACGACGACCGTCACCGCGACGACGAGGCCGAGCACGAGCCACTCCCGCTGCACGAGCAGCACGAACACGGCGTAGACGGCGATCGCGTCCACGATCGCCAGCAACAGGATCTTGAGCAACATCCACCCGATCGGTCGGGAGGCCGCCTCGGCGATCTTCGCCGCCTGGCGCTGCCGAGGCGTGGGGGGCGCGGTGCGCTCTTCGGTGTCTGTCATGTCGTCCTCGTCATGGTCCTGGCCGGGGGGGGGGGGGGGGCCCCCCCCGCCGGGGGGGGGGGGGGGGGGGGCGGCGCCGCCGCCGGGGGGGGGGGCGTCGGCG
>NZ_JAMBDU010000023.1:0-57406 GCF_025143875.1 Microbacterium meiriae
GGCCGGGCGCCCCGGGGGCGGGGCCCCGCCAGGCCGGCAGGAGCGAGAAGTGCAGGTTGATCCACCCGGCCTCCGGCGTGGACAGCAGAGGCTCGCGGACGAGCCCGCCGTACGCGACGATCACGCCGAGCTCGGGGCGCAGGGCAGCGATCTCCTCCGTCACCGCCTCGTCGAGGCGCGCGGCGTGGATGACGGGCAGGCCGAGTTCGGCCGCGGCCTGGGCGACGGGCGAGGGAGTGAGCACACGCTTGCGCCCGAGGGGAGCGTCGGGGCGCGTCACGACGGCGGCGATGTCGTGCTCGGCGGCGAGGCGACGCAGAGTGGGGACCGCGGCGGCGGGAGTGCCGGCGAAGACGAGGCGCATGAAGGTTCTCCGGAAGGGTCAGAGTTCTGGATCGAGGATATCGAGGCGGACCGAGAGCGTGCTGCGGGCGGCCTTGGTCCGACCGCGGCGACCGCTCACCGCCTCGGCCACGACGGCCGCACGGAGGGTGGTCGCGACGCGGCTTCCCGCGCCGTAGTCGAAGCGTACGAGAGCCCGGACCCGCGGGGGGACGTCGTCCGATTCGACGGGGACGGGACCGAGGACCGCGTCCCCGGGCAGCGAGAGCTCGGAGAGCGCCTCCAGAGCACGGGCGACCGCGGCGGCGGATCCCTCCACGAGCGCGACGCGGGCGGTCGGCGGCATGTGCAGCGGCGCTCGCTGCTCCAGCTCGGTGCGCGCGTAGGCAGCGTGGTTCCAGGTCGCCAGGGCCTTGGCGACGGCGCCGTCCACACCGACGAGGTGGACGGGAGCGCCGGGAGCGGCCAGAGCGGCCGCGTTCGACCACCACCGCAGGCAGGCTTCGCCGATGCGCAGATCCGGCGCCTGCAGCATGCGCGGCCCGTCGAGCAGGACGACGGCACGGTAGCCGCCCTCCGCGAGCGGCTCGGCGCCGCGGGTGGCCACCACCAGCGCCGGACGCGCGTCGACGCGCTCGACGGGGTGGCTGCCGTCCGCGACGATGACGCGGACGCCGGGGAACGCGCGGCCCAGCTCATCGGCGGTCCGTTCGCTTCCCGACGAGGCGAGCCGGAGACGGGTCGAGGAACACGCCGGGCACGTCCATGCCCTGGCACCGCGCCCGCACCACCCGCATACCGGGACCGCGCCGCGATGGCGGGCGCCGAGGGGGCCGCCGCAGTGCGGGCATCGGGCGGGGGCTCGGCAGTCGGCGCAGACGAGGGACGGCGCGAAGCCGGGCCGCGAGACCTGGATGAGCACGGGTCCCTCCGCGGCCGCGTTCCGGGCGGCGAGGAAGGCCGACGACGGCATGCGCTGCGGCGTCGGCTGCTCCATCTCCTGGGGCGTGCTGAGCACCACACGCGGCAGCACGCGCCGGGCCGCGCGGATGTCCTGCAGCCAGCCGCGCGCCACGAGCCGCTCCACCTCGGTCGTCCGCGTATGACCGGCGAAGAGCAGTGCCGATCCCTCCGCCTCCTGCCGCAGCAGCGCCGCATCCCGGGCGTGGACGTAGGGAGCGAGCGGCTCGCCCAGCAGGCTGTCGCCGTCGTCCCACACCGCCACGAGACCGGCGACGACGGGGGCGTACACCGCGGACCTGTTCCCGACGACGATGCAGGGCGCGTCCTCGAGCGTGCGGAGGAAGGAGCGGTAGCGGTCCGGGTTGGTCTGTCGGGAGTCGTGCCGCGCGATCGCCTCCGGGGGGACGAACCCGTCGAGGGCCGCCAGGAGCCGATCGAGGTCGCGGTGGTCCGGGACGACGAGGATGCTCGACTTCCCGGCCGCGAGCGTCGTCGCAGCGGCGGCGGCGAGCATCCGTGCCCAGCCCGGTGCGTCATCGGTGAGCTGCGGGATGGCCTCGACCGCCGCACGACCGCTCTCGTCGAGCACCGCCTGCACTCCGTCGTACAGTCCGACCACGGACGCGGCCGCGTCGCGCGCCTCGGGTCCGAGGAGCGGCGTCGGAGAATCGGCGGTCCAGGCCTTCTCGACGCGCACCTGCCGCTTCGGGATGACCAGCCGCAGCACGTCGGACGCCGACCCCGCCGCGCGATCGGCGACCCGCCGAGCCAGTCGGTACAGACGATCCGGCAGCACGGGGACGCTCGACACGATGCTCTCGACCTCGGAGAGCGGCCGATCGGCGTCGCCCTCCACGTCCAGTTCCACCACGAACCCGTCGACCACGCGGCCGGCGGTCCGCAGGGGGACACGCACCCGGACCCCGGGCTCGACGTCACCGAGCTCGGGAGGAAGGGCGTAGTCGAACAGGCGGTCGAGCTGCGGCAGCGGGGATTCCAGGAGCACCCGGGCGATGCGCCGGCTCTCCGGAGAGATCAGCACCGCGGCCTCGTCAGAGCCCGGCAGCGCGCCGCAGCTCCTCGGCCCGGTCCGTCCGCTCCCAGGTGAAGTCCGGCAGCTCCCGACCGAAGTGCCCGTAGGCCGCCGTCTGGGCGTAGATCGGCCGCAGCAGGTCGAGCTGCTCGATGATGGCCTGCGGCCGCAGATCGAACACCTCGTCGATGGCCCGCGTGATGACCTCGTCGGACACGCGCCCCGTGCCGAAGGTCTCCACGTACAGACCGACGGGGCGCGCGACACCGATCGCGTAGGCGACCTGCACCTCGAGGCGGTCGGCCAGACCAGCGGCGACCGCGTTCTTGGCGACCCAGCGGGTCGCGTACGCGCCCGACCGGTCGACCTTCGACGGGTCCTTGCCGCTGAAGGCGCCGCCGCCGTGCCGTGCGGCTCCCCCGTAGGTGTCGATGATGATCTTGCGTCCGGTGAGCCCGGCATCCCCCTTCGGGCCGCCCGTGACGAAGGGCCCCGCGGGGTTGATGTAGTAGGTGACGTCGTCGAGGTCGAGGCCGGTCGTGGCGAGGACCGGATCGATGACGTGCTCGCGGATCTGCGCCTTCAGGTCGTCCTGGGCGATGTCCGGGTTGTGCTGCGTGGACAGCACGACGGCGTCGACGGTCTTCGGGGTGAAGCCGTCATAGCCGAGGGTGACCTGCGTCTTGCCGTCGGGGCGCAGGAAGGGCAGCAGCCCGCTGCGGCGCACCTCCGTCAGCCGTTCGGCGATGCGGTGCGCGGTCCATGCGGCCATCGGCATGAGCTGCGGGGTCTCGTTGGTGGCGAACCCGAACATGATGCCCTGGTCGCCAGCGCCGAGACCGTCGAGCGGATCCACGGACGAGCCGTCGCGGTGCTCCTGGGCGTTGTCGACACCGTGGGCGATGTCGGTGGACTGCTCCCCCACCGAGACGCTGACGCCGCACGAGTCACCGTCGAAGCCGGTGTCGGAGGACGTGTAGCCGATGCCGTTTACGACCTGGCGGACGATCGTCGGGATGTCGACGTAGGCGTCCGTGCGGATCTCCCCCGCCACGTGGACGAGGCCGGTCGTGACGAGCGTCTCGACCGCGACCCGGGAGCCCGGGTCCTTCGCGAGCAGTCCATCGAGGATGCTGTCCGAGATCTGGTCGCAGATCTTGTCCGGATGCCCTTCGGTGACGGACTCGGACGTGAACAGACGCAGCGCGCTCATCGATGCTCCAGAACGGGGACGGACGGTGGGAGGGTGTGGCACCCATTCTGGACCGCGCCACCGACGTCGCGGCGGCGCGGTCGTCGAGTCACTCCGCGTGACGCAGGCGGAGCTTGTCCTCGTTGATCTCGTGCAGGGCGATGGTGAGCGGCTTGTCCTCGACCGAGGAGTCGACGAGCGGGCCCACGTTGTCGAAGAGGTTGCCCTCGTGCAGGTCGGAGTAGTAGTCGTTGATCTGACGGGCGCGCTTGGCGGCGTAGATGACGAGCTCGTACTTGGAGTCGACGCGCTCCAGCAGGTTGTCGATGGGGGGATCGATGATGCCGTTGTTGCGTCCGGCCATGGGTGGACCTCCTGATCAGGCGACGGGATTCGCCGCGAAGACGATGCTGCGGGCGCGCGACCCTTCGACGAGCTCAGGGACCGGCGTGGTGCTCGACCCTGGAATCAGGTCAGCGCGCAGAGCTTGTAGACAAGTCTACGACCTCGCGGGCGGCGGTGGCGACGTCCTCGTTCACGATGAGGTGGTCGAACTCGTTCTGCGCCGCCAACTCGACCTTCGCGGTGCGCAGCCGCCGGGCGCGTTCCTCGGCGTCCTCGGTGCCGCGGCCGACCAGCCTGTGGACCAGCTCGTCCCAGCTCGGCGGCAGGAGGAAGATCAGCGTCGCGGACGGCTCCGCATCGCGCACCTGGCGCGCGCCCTGCAGGTCGATCTCCAGCAGGACGGTCTTCCCCTCCGCCAGTGCGGCGTCGATCGGGGCGCGCGGGGTGCCGTAGCGCGAGCGGTTGTGGACCACCGCATACTCCAGCAGCTCGCCGTCGGCGACCAGGCGGTCGAACTCGGCGTCGTCCACGAAGTAGTAGTGCACACCGTCGATCTCGCCCGGGCGCGGCGGCCGGGTGGTGGCCGAGACGGACAGGTGGATCTCCGGGTTGTTCTCGCGGATGTGCGCGGCGACGGTCCCCTTACCCACCGCCGTCGGGCCGGCGAGGACGAGGAGCCGGCTGCGCGCCCCACGGGGGGTCGGAACGGGGAAGCGCTCGTCGAGCCACTCCTCCAGCACTCGGCGTTGACGCGCGCCGAGTCCGCCGAGGCGCTTGACCGGCGAGATGTGGAGCTGCTCCAGCACCCGGTCGCGCTTGCCCGCACCGATCGCGGGGAGGGCCAGGAGGAAGTCGGTGATGCGCATGGACCCCTCGACCGAGTCGGGGTCCTCCGTCGCGCGATGCAGCACGGCCTGCGGGGTGACGACGCGCATGGTGAGGTCGCGCTTGAGCGAGGCCCTGGCGCGTCGCCGCTCGACCGCTCGACGTGCGGCGGCGGCCCTGTCGACCTCGGGGACGGTCCGGCGTTCCTCAGCCACGGCTGACCTCTCGATACTGGGCGGCACGGTCGGCGATCGTCTCGGCGAGGGCCGCCGGGCCCGCGGAGAGGAGGCTGCGGCTCTCGCTCGCGATCACCGAGGCGGCCTGGGGGCCGAAGCGGCGGACGAGATCCGCGGGAGTGGCGCCCTGTGCGCCGAAGCCGGGGGCGAGGATCGGGGCGACGGGCGCGAACGGAGTCAGCCCCGCTTCCACCGCGTCCACTGTGGCACCGATGACGAAGCCGAAGCTCCCCCACTCCCCCTCGGGCGTCCCGGTGGCGTTCCGGCGCGATACCTCGGCGATCACGGCCGCGGACACGGTCTCGCCGTCCGCGGTCGTCGCGCGCTGCAGCACGGTCGCCTCGGGGTTGCTGGTCGCGGCGAGGACGAAGAGCCCCTTGCCGTGCTCCTCCGCGAGGGCGAACGCACCCTCCAGCGCACCGACGCCGAGGTACGGGTTCACCGTCAGGGCATCCGCCTCCAGCGGCGCGCCCGCGGGGAGCCAGGCCTGAGCGTAATCCGCCATCGTCGACCCGATGTCGCCGCGCTTGGCGTCGGCGATCACCAGCAGTCCGGCCGCGCGCGCGGCCGCCAGCACCTCCTCGAGGGCGGCGAACCCGGCCGCGCCGTACCGCTCGAAGAACGACACCTGCGGCTTCACGAGACCGGCGCGACCGGCGGCCGCCTCGACGGTACGGAGCCCGAACTCCCGGACTCCGGCAGCATCGGCGGTCAGCCCCCACGCCGCCAGCAGAGCGGCGTGGGGGTCGATGCCGACACAGAGCGGACCGTGCGCCTCCAGGGCGGCGCGGGCCCGCTCGCCGAAGCGTTCCGTCATACCGCGGCCATCCGGTCCTGCGCGTACTCCTGCAGGCTCTTGACCTGGAAGCCCTCGTGCGCCGCGTCCATCCCGCTCACCGCCGCACCGAGCACGGCGATGGTCGTGAAGAGCGCCTTGTCCGCAGCCACCGCGGCGGCGCGGATCTCGTAGCCGTCCGCGCGAGCGGCACCACCCGACGGGGTGTTCACGACGATGTCGATCTCCCCGTCGTTGATGAGGTCGACGATGTTCCGGGCTCCGGACTCCTGCGTCTCGCTGTACTTCTCGACCACCGTGACGGCGATGCCGTTGCGCGACAGGATCTCCGCCGTGCCCTCGGTCGCCACGATCGTGAAGCCGAGCTGCTGGAGGCGGTGCGCCGGGAGGATCACCGCACGCTTGTCGGAGTCGGCGACCGAGATGAACACGGTTCCCGACGTCGGCATGCCGCCGTAGGCCGCGGCCTGGGACTTCGCGAACGCGGTCGGGAAGTCCCGGTCGATGCCCATGACCTCGCCGGTCGAGCGCATCTCCGGGCCGAGGACCGAGTCGACGGTCTTGCCGTCGGCGGTGCGGAACCGCTTGAAGGGCAGCACGGCCTCCTTGACCGAGACCGGGGCGTCCAGCGGGACGCGCGAGCCGTCCTGCTCGGGCAGCATCCCCTCGGCGCGGAGCTCGGCGATCGTCGAGCCGGCCATGATGCGGCTCGCGGCCTTCGCCATCGGGATGCCCAGCGCCTTGGAGACGAACGGCACCGTGCGGCTGGCGCGGGGGTTGGCCTCGATGACGTAGAGCACGCCGGCGCTGATCGCGAACTGCACGTTCAGCAGGCCGCGCACGCCGACGCCCTGCGCGATGGCGAGGGTGGCCTCGCGGACGCGGTCCACGTCGCTGCGACCGAGCGAGACCGGCGGCAGCGTGCAGCTCGAGTCGCCGGAGTGGATGCCGGCTTCCTCCAGGTGTTCCATGACGCCGCCGATGAAGAGGTCGGTGCCGTCGTACAGGGCGTCCACATCGAGCTCGATCGCGTCGTCGAGGAACCGGTCGACCAGGAGCGGCTTGCCCTCCTCGATCACGACCTCGCCGGCCGTCCGCACGAAGTAGTCGCGCAGCGCATCGGTGCCGTAGACGATCTCCATGCCGCGACCGCCGAGCACGAAGCTCGGGCGCACGAGCACGGGGTAGCCGATCTCCTCGGCGATGCGCACCGCGCCCTCCACGTCGATCGCCGTGCCGTTGCGCGGCGCCAGCAGCCCGGCCTCGTCGAGCAGTCGCGAGAACAGCTCGCGCTCCTCGGCCAGGTCGATGGCCTCCGGGCTCGTCCCCAGGACCGTGTAGCCGGCCGCCTCGATGCCCTTCGCGAGCCCGAGCGGGGTCTGGCCGCCGAGCTGGCAGACGACGCCGAGGATGGTGCCGCTCGCCGCCTCCGCGTCCAGGACCTCCAGGACGTCTTCGAGCGTCAGCGGCTCGAAGTACAGCCGGTCGGACGTGTCGTAGTCGGTCGACACGGTCTCCGGGTTGCAGTTGATCATCACGGTCTCGAAGCCCGCGTCCGACAGCGCGAACGAGGCGTGCACGCAGGAGTAGTCGAACTCGACGCCCTGACCGATGCGGTTCGGGCCGGAGCCGATGATGACGACCTTGGTGCGCTCGGACGGCGCGACCTCGGTCTCGGCGTCGTAGCTCGAGTAGTGGTACGGCGTCAGCGCGGGGAACTCCCCCGCGCAGGTGTCGACCGTCTTGTAGACGGGGCGGATTCCCAGGCCGTGGCGCACGCCGCGGATCTCGGCCTCGCTCTCGCCGCGGAGCTGGGCGATCTGCGCGTCGGAGAAGCCGTGCTCCTTGGCGTAGCGCAGCGTCGCGTCGTCCAGCTCGCCGGCGGTGCGCACGACCTCGGCGACCTCGTTGATGAGGACGATCTGGTCGAGGAACCAGGGGTCGATGGCCGTGGCCTCGAACGCCTGCTCGATGGTCGCGCCCTTGCGCAGCGCCTGCTGCAGGGTGACGATCCGGCCGTCGGTCGGCGTCTTCGCGATCTCGAGCAGTTCCTCGACGCTGCGCGACTCCTCGCCCCAGTGGAAGCTGGAGCCCCGCTTCTCGAGCGACCGCAGCGCCTTCTGGAGTGCGGTGGCGTAGTTGCGGCCGATCGCCATCGCCTCGCCGACCGACTTCATGGTCGTGGTGAGCGTGGCGTCGGCGGCCGGGAACTTCTCGAACGCGAACCGCGGGACCTTGACGACGACGTAGTCGAGCGTCGGCTCGAAGCTCGCCGGGGTCACGCCGGTGATGTCGTTCGGGATCTCGTCGAGGCGGTACCCGAGGGCGAGCTTGGCCGCGAGCTTGGCGATCGGGAAGCCGGTGGCCTTCGACGCCAGGGCGCTCGACCGGGACACGCGCGGGTTCATCTCGATGACGATGATGCGCCCGTTCTCCGGGTTGACCGCGAACTGGATGTTGCAGCCACCCGTGTCCACGCCCACCGCACGGATGATGTCGATGCCGATGTCGCGGAGCTTCTGGTACTCGCGGTCGGTGAGGGTCAGCGCCGGGGCCACGGTGATCGAGTCGCCCGTGTGCACGCCGACCGGGTCGACGTTCTCGATGGAGCAGACGACGACCGTGTTGTCGGCGGTGTCGCGCATGAGCTCGAGCTCGTACTCCTTCCAGCCGAGGATCGACTCCTCCAGGAGCACCTCGGTCGTCGGCGAGTCGCGCAGGCCGGCACCGCCGATACGGCGCAGGTCCTCCTCGTCGTAGGCGAAGCCGGAGCCCAGCCCGCCCATCGTGAAGGAGGGGCGCACCACGAGCGGGTAGCCGAGCTGCTCGGCACCGGCGAGGAGGTCGTCCATGGTGTGCGCGATGACGCTCTTGGCGACGTCCGCGCCCGCTTCGAGGACGAGCTCCTTGAAGACCTGACGGTCCTCGCCCTTCTTGATGGCGTCCACCTTCGCGCCGATGAGCTCGACGTCGTACTTCTCGAGGATGCCCTGCTCGTGCAGCGCCATCGCGGCGTTCAGCGCCGTCTGACCGCCGAGCGTCGGCAGGATCGCGTCGGGCTTCTCCTTCGCGATGATCGTCTCGATCACCGCGGGGGTGATCGGCTCGATGTACGTCGCGTCGGCGAAGTCGGGGTCGGTCATGATCGTCGCCGGGTTCGAGTTGACGAGGATGACCCGGACGCCCTCCTCGCGGAGGACGCGGCACGCCTGGGTGCCGGAGTAGTCGAACTCGCAGGCCTGGCCGATGACGATCGGGCCGGAGCCGATGACGAGGACGGAGTGGATGTCGTCGCGCTTGGGCATTACTTTGCATCTCCCTGGGTGGGTCCCTGAGCGGGTCGAAGGGTCGCGATGACCATGTCGCGGAAGCGGTCGAAGAGGTAGTTGGCGTCGTGCGGTCCCGCCGCGGCCTCGGGGTGGTACTGCACCGAGAAGGCGGGGATGTCGAGGGCGCGCAGGCCCTCCACGACGTTGTCGTTGAGGCCGACGTGGCTGACCTCGACCTTGCCGTAGCCGTGCGGGCTGTCGAACGAGCCCTCCAGGGGCGCCTCGACGGCGAAGCCGTGGTTGTGCGCGGTGATCTCCACCTTGCCCGTCTGCTTGTCCAGCACCGGCTGGTTGATGCCGCGGTGGCCGAACGGCAGCTTGTACGTGCCGAGACCCAGGGCGCGGCCGAGGAGCTGGTTGCCGAAGCAGATACCGAAGAAGGGCAGCCCGTCGTCGAGGACCGCGCGCAGCAGTTCGACGTGGTCGCCCGACGCCGCGGGGTCCCCGGGGCCGTTCGAGTAGAAGACGGCGACAGGCTCGATCGCCCGGATCTCGTCGATGCTCACGTCCTGCGGGAGGACGTGCACGTCGAAGCCGCGGGCGGCGAGGTTGTCGATCGTGGCCTGCTTCACACCCAGGTCGAGCACGGCGAGGTTGCCGATGCGCTCCCCCACCGCCGGGGTCACGGTCGCGTTCTCGACGGACACCTGGGCAGAGAGGTTGAGGCCGGTCATCTCCGGAGCCTCGCGGACGATGCGCAGCTGCTCCTCCGGGTCGAGCTCCGCGTCCGCACCCGAGAAGATGCCGCCGCGCATGGAGCCGGCGGAGCGGATGTGACGGGTGACCGCACGCGTGTCGATGCCACTGATGCCGACGATGCCGTCCTCGACGAGGACCTCGTCGAGGGACGCGGTCGCACGCCAGTTCGAGACGACGCGCGAGGGGTCGCGCACGATGTAGCCGGCGACCCAGATGCGGCGGGATTCGGTGTCCTCGTCGTTCATGCCGGTGTTGCCGATGTGCGGGGCCGTCTGCAGGACGATCTGTCCGGCGTAGGACGGGTCGGTGATGGTCTCCTGGTATCCCGACATGCCGGTGGCGAACACGACCTCGCCGAGGGTGCGTCCGCGCGCGCCGTAGGCGCGTCCGCGGTGTCGGGTGCCGTCCTCGAGCACGAGGACGGCGGGATCGGGGAGGCGGGCCGCGGAGGCCTGCGGGGAGGAAGTCGAGAGGGTCATGACGTGGCTCCTGTGTCAGGGGCGGCGGGGATGAGCCGCTGCAGGTCGGAGATGAGGGTCGGGAGGTCGCCGCCGGTGAGGCGCACATAGCTGTCGACGACGGTCGCGTCGTCGACGTGCCACGCGATGCGCACGAGCCCGCCGGGCTCCACGACGCGATCGATGGTGACGGTCGCGCGGTCGACGGAGACCAGGCGGTCGGCGGCGAGGAAGACGGTGGGGGCACCGTCCAGGGCCAGCGCGATGCCGCGGTCGGTCACGGCCAGCTCGCCGCGTGCACGGAACGCCAGCGGGGTGATCGCGAGCCGTTCGAGGGGCTGCTCGTGCCGAGTGGTGGACACGTAGAGCACCTCGTCGCGGCGCGTCACCTCCGCGTGCTCCGGCACCCCGAGCGGGGCCGTGTACGCGGCATCGCGCCGCACTCGTCGTCGCCAGGCGAACAGCATCGACAGCAGGATGAGCAGCGCGACGGCGATGATGATCGCGACCGCGAGGTCCCGTGCGCTCATGCGCCGAGCTCCTCGACGACGGTGCCGCCGTCGACCGTGAGGACGCCGCCGTGCACCGTGTACTCCACGCGCCCGGGCAGTGCGCGGCCCAGGTAGGGCGAGTTCACGCTGCGCCCGTGCAGGTCCGCGGCGGTGAACACACCGTCGACCGCGGGGTCGTACAGCGTGATGTGCGCGGGCTGCCCGGCTGCGAGCGGCGTGCCGTGGCCGGAGAGCCGGCCGATGCGGGCGGGCGTCGAGCTCATGACGCGGGCGACGTCGGCCCAGCCGAGCAGACCGGTCTGCACCATCGACTGGTGCACGACGCGCAGGGCGCTCTCCAGACCGACCATGCCGTTCGCGGCGGCCTGCCACTCGCACGCCTTGTGCTCGCTGGGGTGCGGTGCGTGGTCGGTCGCGACGATGTCGATCGTGCCGTCGGCGAGACCCTCCCGGACCGCGAGGACGTCCTCCTCGCGGCGCAGCGGCGGGTTGACCTTGAACCGCGCGTCGTAGCCGCGGACGAGTTCGTCGGTGAGCAGCAGGTGGTGCGGCGTGACCTCCGCCGTGACGTCGACGCCTCGCTTCTTGGCCCAGCGGATGATGTCGACCGAGCCGGCCGTCGAGAGATGACACACGTGCAGCCGCGAGCCGACGTGCTCGGCGAGGAGCACGTCACGGGCGATGATCGATTCCTCGGCGACCGCCGGCCACCCGGCCAGCCCGAGCTCGGCCGAGACGGTGCCCTCGTTCATCTGGGCGCCCTCGGTGAGCCGCGGGTCCTGCGCATGCTGGGCGATGACGCCGTCGAAGGACTTCACGTACTCCAGAGCCCGGCGCATGATCAGCGGGTCCCAGACGCAGAAGCCGTCGTCGCTGAAGACCCGCACCTGGGCACGCGAGGTGGCCATGGCGCCGAGTTCCGCGAGGCGCTCGCCCTTCTGGCCCACGGTGACGGCGCCGATCGGCTGCACGGTCGCGTAACCGGCCGCCTCGCCGAGGGCGAGCTCCTGCTCGACCACGCCCGCCGTGTCGGCGACCGGGGAGGTGTTCGGCATCGCGAACACGGCGGTGAACCCGCCGGCGGCGGCCGCTCTGGTGCCGGTGAGGATCGTCTCGGAGGCTTCGAACCCGGGTTCGCGCAGATGGGTGTGCAGATCGACGAGACCCGGCAGCGCGACCAGGCCCGCGGCGTCGATCACGCGCGCGCCGGTGCGGGTGAGCCCCGTCCCGACCTCGGCGATCACGCCGTCCTCGATGATGATGTCGGCGCTCGTCGCGCCGAGCAGCTGTGCACCGGTGATGACGAGGGTCTCGCTCACAGGTCTCCCCCTCGTTCGTCGTCTCGTTCCCCTGCCAGCAGCAGGTACAGCACCGCCATGCGCACGGAGACCCCGTTCGACACCTGTTCCAGCACCGTCGAACGGGGGGAATCGGCAGCTTCGGAGGAGATCTCCAGTCCCCGGTTCATGGGTCCGGGGTGCAGGACAATGCTACCGCCCGGCAGAGCCGCCACGCGCCGTGCGTCCAGGCCCCACCGGCGCGAATACTCCCGCTCAGTCGGGAAATACGCCGCGTTCATCCGCTCGAGCTGGATGCGCAGCATCATCACGGCGTCGGGCCCCTCCGCGAGGGCTTCGTCCAGGTCGTAGACCACGCGGACCGGCCACAAGGACACGTTCTGCGGAACCAGGGTCGGCGGCGAGACGAGCGTGACCTCGGCGCCGAGCGTCGTGAGCAGCCAGACGTTGGAGCGCGCCACCCGCGAGTGCAGCACGTCGCCGACGATCGTCACTCGGAGACCGGACAGATCGCGTCCGCGGCTGTCCGCTCCGAACCGGCGCTTGCGGATGGTGAAGGCGTCGAGGAGTGCCTGGGTGGGATGCTCGTGCGTACCGTCGCCGGCGTTCACGACCCCGGCGGAGATCCAGCCGCTCGTGGCCAGGGTCTGCGGGGCGCCGGAGCCGGGGTGCCGCACGACGACCGCGTCGGCGCCGATGGCCTCGAGCGTCTGCGCGGTGTCCTTCAGGCTCTCGCCCTTGGAGACGCTGGAGCCCTTCGCGGCGAAGTTGATGACGTCGGCGGACAGGCGCTTCGCCGCGGCCTCGAAGGAGATGCGGGTGCGCGTGGAGTCCTCGAAGAAGAGGTTCACGACCGTCTTGCCACGGAGCGTGGGGAGCTTCTTAACTTCGCGGGACTGCGTGTCAGCCATGTCCTCGGCGACGTCGAGGATGCGCAGGGCGGTGGCTCTGTCGAGCGTGCGGGTGTCGAGGAGGTGCCTCATTCGCCGATCGTCACCTCCTCGGCGCCGTCGTTCTCGAACAGGCGCACGTTGACGCGCTCGGTGCGCGCGGAGGGGATGTTCTTGCCCACGAAGTCCGGGCGGATGGGAAGCTCCCGGTGTCCGCGGTCGATGAGGATCGCGAGCCGCACGACGGCGGGACGGCCGATCGACTGCAGGGCGTCGAGCGCGGCGCGGATGCTCCGGCCGGAGAACAGGACGTCGTCGACGAGGACGACCGTCTTCCCGTCGATGCCGCCCGGGGGGATCTCCGTCGGCTGCGGCGACCGCGTCGGGTGCTTGGCGAGGTCGTCGCGGAAGAGCGTCACGTCGAGGGAGCCGACCGGGACGGAGACCTGGGCGATCTCGCTGATCAGGGCGGCGAGCCGGTGACCCAGCGTGACACCGCGGGTCGGGATGCCCAGCAGGACGAGGCCGTCGGCCCCGCGATTGGACTCGAGGATCTCGTGCGCGATCCGGGTCAGCGCTCGTGAGATGTCGGCTTGGTGCAGCACAGTGCGCACACTCATCAGCCGCTCCCTTCTCCGCCTCACAGGACGGTGTTAAAGGTTGCTAGTGCCCCCAGTCTATCGGACCCGCGATGGTCCCCCCGGTCAGCTCGCCTCGCGGAGCACGGGATCCGTCACGTCGTCGATTTTCGAGGAACGGATCGGGTGGCCGCTCGTGGAGAGGCAGCGCCCGGTCTTCAGGTCCCACTTCCAGTCGTGCATGCTGCACGTCAGGATGCCGTCCTCGTCGACCTTCCCCGTCTTGGTGAGGTCGGCACGAAGGTGCGGGCAGCGGCGCTGGACGACCCAGTCGCCGATCTCCGCATCCTCGGTCTGGTCGGTCTGCTCCTGGTACCAGTTCTCGACGTACTCGATCCGGTCGACCGAGAGGCACTTGAGGAAGGTGGTGAGGAACTCGTTGAACTTGCCGCTGCGCCCGACCGAGAACTGCATCGACAGGAAGATCGAGTTCGACCAGTCGATCTCGTGGTCGCGGATGTTCGTCGACACGAGGTCGGCCGGGATCGTGTACCAGTACACGCACTCCTCGCCCGCGTACTCGCGGACCTTGGCGCGCGGGAAGTCGACCACCATGTCCAGCTCCCCGATCCGGAAGCGGACGTGCCCGCCGACACCGAGGCGGATGGTGCGCGACTTCTTCAGCAGCGGCTCCCACCACTCCTTGATCGCCGCCAACATCTCGTCGGGCGGGATGGTCTCGGCGCGAGACGCCTCCTCGTCGCGGATCTCCTGCTGGCGGGTCGCGCGCTGCTCCTCCAGGTACTCCCACTTCTCGTCGAAGATGTGGGCGAGCTCGGCCTCGGTGTAGAGCGTCTGCTCGGTGGTCACCGCACCGCCGTCGATCGTGACGAGCGTGCCGGGGACGAAGAGCTGCCCGTCGTACTTCGGCGCCAGCTCCTTCATGTGCGCGATGAACTGCTTCTGGTCCGTGAAGATGGACTCGCCGTTGCGGCCCATCCCGTTGAAGTCGAAGAGGTCGTCGCGGAGGAACATGGGCGGCCCTGCCATCGGGAAGACGTGCGGCGCGTCGACCTTCTCGATGTAGTACATCGCCCGCTTGTTCTGCGCCTCGCGCTTGAGACGGGCGAAGTTCTGCTTGGCGTCCAGAGGCAGGTCGTAGACCATGGGCCACCAGATCGCTCCGGAGACCTGGGTGAAGTAGGCGTCGGGCTTCCCGAAGTGCAGCAGCTTGTCGAGATCGAGCGGGTGCGAGTCGTTCTGGTTCAGCATCGACCCCGTGCCGTCGTCCACGCTGAGCGACGAATCGCCGATCGGGCCGTCGCTCGGAGCGCGCAGCGGGGTGATCATCATCTTGAGCGCCCCGCGCTCGATGATCTCGCCGGCGGGCGCGTAGGTGATGTTCGTGTAGCCGAGCGCCCGGATGTCCTGCTCCAGGTCGTCGATCGGGTACTCCGGGAGGAGCACCTCGATGTCCTTGCGGATGTACCGCTCCAGCAGCGCCGGGTCGAAGTGGTCGCGGTGCCGGTGCGAGATGTAGAGGAAGTCGGCTTCCCGTCCGTACCGCTCCCAGTCGAGCGCGCGGTTGTCCGGGAACGGGAACCAGGACCCGAAGAAGGACGGGCCGAGCACCGGGTCGCAGATGATGTTGCCGCCCACCGTCTCGATGAACATGCCGGCGTGGCCGAGTCCCGTGATCCGCATTGCATTCCTCTCGAAGATGAACCGTTCGATTGTACCGACGGCTCCCTGAGCAGCCGGCGGGACGGGCCGGGGAAAACGGTCTAGTCGTCGAAGAGACCGCGGATGTCGTCGGCGGTGAGCGCCTGGGCGAAGAGCGCGTCGTCGTCGAGCACGGCCGTGAACAGCCGCGCCTTGCGGCGTTGCAGCGCGAGGACCTTCTCCTCGATCGTGCCGGTCGCGATCATGCGGTACACGAACACCTGGCTGCGCTGGCCGATGCGGTGCGTGCGGTCGACGGCCTGCGCCTCGGCGGCGGGGTTCCACCACGGGTCGAGGAGGAAGACGTAGTCGGCCTCGGTCAGGGTGAGTCCGAATCCGCCGGCCTTCAGGCTGATGAGGAAGACGGGCTGCTCCCCCTCCGCGAAGTCCGTGACCACCCGCTCGCGATGCCGCGTCGAGCCGTCGAGGTGCGCGTACGGGATGCCGGCGGCGTCCAGACGCGCGGCCGCCATGTCGAGGAAGGACGTGAACTGGCTGAACACGAGCGCGCGGTGCCCCTCCGCCTGCAGCTCGACGATCCGTTCCAGGAGCTCGTCGAGCTTGCGGGAGCCGAGGCGCGCATCGGCCGGGTCGATCAGCGCCGGAGCGAGGCTCAGCATGCGCAGCAGAGTCAGCGACCGGAACACGATGAAGCGGTTCCGATCGAGATCCTCCAGCAGGCCGAGCACCTTCTGCCGCTCGCGTTGCAGCACCGTCTCGTAGAGCTCGCGATGCCCCGCGCTCAGCTCGACCTCCAGCACCTGCTCCTGCTTCGGCGGAAGATCGGGGGCGACGAGCTCCTTGGTGCGGCGGAGCACGAGGGGACGGATGCGCCGTCGAAGCTGCGCGAGGCGGCGCTGCCGGTAGGGTCCGCCCTCCGCGTTCTCCGGGACCTTCCCCTGCTCGATCGGCTGGATGTAGTGCTCGCGGAACTTCCGCGCCGAGGCGAACAGGCCGGGCGCCGTGAGCTTCAGCAGCGCCCAGAGCTCCTCCAGGCTGTTCTCCAGCGGCGTGCCCGTGACCGCGATGGTGACGTCGGCTGGGAAGCGGGCGACGGCACGGTGCAGCTTCGTCGCCGGATTCTTCACGAACTGGGCCTCGTCGAGGAACAATCCGGCCCAGGTGACGCCTGCGAACCCCTCTTCATCGAGCCGGGCGACGGCGTAGGTCGTCAGCACGACGTCGGCCTCGCGAGCCGCGACACTCGCCGACGGTCCGGCCGTGGAGTCCCGGGTGACCACGCGGAGGCCGGGAGCGAATCGCGCGGCTTCGGTGCGCCACGTGGCCAGCACGGACGTCGGGACCACGACGAGGAAGGGGCGCTCCTCCCCCGCCGCCCTGGCATGCAGGATGAGCGCGAGCAACTGGACGGTCTTCCCGAGCCCCATGTCATCGGCGAGGATGCCGCCGAGGCGGTGCGTCCAGAGGAACGCGAGCCAGTCGAGGCCCTCCTTCTGGTACGGCCGAAGGTGTGCGGTGAGCCCCGGCGGGATCGGCACCGACGGCACCGCAGTGGCGCTGCGCAGTCCCTCGGCCGTGGCGCGCCAGCTCACCGCGGGAAGGGCTTCGTCCGCCAGATCCTCGAACTCCTCCCACAGATCCGTCTGATGACGACTGATCCGTGGGCCCGTCTCCCACTCGTCGAGGTCTCCGGCCTCGTCGAGCAGGTCACGCAGACGGTCGAGCGCCGGGTGGTTCAGGGAGAAGTAGCTGCCGTCGACGAGCAGGAGCTTCCGTCTCCCCGCGCTCAGGGCGGTGAAGAGCGGCTCGAACGGGATGTTCCGACCGTCGATGCGGACGATGACGCCGAGGTCGAACCAGTCCGGGTCGGTGCTCTCCACGGTCGAGACCGTGATCTCCGGCTCCCCGGCGAGCTCGCGATACGTCTTGCGGCGGCCCGACACCTCCACCTCGACGCCCTCCGCCTCCACGGCGGGGACGACGCGGGTCATGAACTCCGCGGCTTCCACGTCGTGGAACGCGCCCGCGGGGGCGAACGCGACACCGTGCTCCTGCCAGACGTTCCGGATCCGCTCCGTCACCCCGGCCTCGGCCTCCGGATCGCGCACGGCCTCCGGACCCGGCGTGAACGGCACCCGCCCGAAGCCGCGATAGTCCCACTCGACGGCGTACTCCACGGTGTCGCCGCGACGGAACGCCACCCGCAGCACGGCACGGGGCGGCGGGAGGTCCGGCAGCGAGACGCGGCCGACCGCGCGGACGGAGAGGCGACGCGCGAGGAGCGGATAGGCGTCCTGGAGGAAGGCCGCCTCCTCCGCTGCGGGGACGACGAGCATCCCGGCCCGGAGCAGCGACGGCGCGGGCCCCGCGAGCGGAAGCTCCGCGAGCGTCACCTGCAGGCGCGACCCGCTCTGCGCGACCTCGTACACGCCGGAGCGCCCGAGGGCGCGGATGCTGCCCGGCAGCGTCTCGCGCCCGTCCAGGGTCACGACCGGACGGACGACGAGGCCGCCGTCGTCGTCACGGGACACGGTCGCCGCCAGTTCTGCGCTGTCAGCGAGGACGAGCGTCGTCGACCGCTGGGCCGCCACGAGCGGGATGCCAAGGTCGGTCGCCGACCGCAGATGCCCCCAGAGGAGCCGCGACTCGATCAGGTCGGCGACGAGCCAGTCCCCCGCCGTGCCGGAGAGCAGCGCGTCGCGCGCGATGCTCAGCAGATCGGCGAACCACCGCGACTGCTCCCGACCGTACTGGTCCGGCGCGCGGCGGACCGCGTCCCAGGTGGCGGAGCCGAGCACCCAGGACCCCGTCGCCGCGCTCCGCTCCAGCGGACGGATGCCGAGGAGGATCTCTCCGGTCGCCTTCGCGACATCACGCGGAGTCGCGGTGCGCTGCGGCCGGGACGCCCACGGATTCGCTCCTCGGGCGTCGCGGACGCGCAGCTCGAACCCGAGGGCCAGCGGGGTCGTCGCCGCCGGAGCGGCGCCGCCCTCGAACAGCGCGCGCCAGTCCCGCGCCCCGTCTCCCGGGGCACCCGAGGCGGAGACGGGCGGGCGGATCATGGGATGATCCTGCCCGCCATCGCCGACACCGCCGCTGCGGCGCTCAGGCCGAGCGGGCGACGCGGGCGAGCACGCCGTGCACGAACGCGCCCGACTCATCGGTGGAGAACTCCTTCGCGAGCTCCACCGCCTCGTCGATCGCGACCGCGGTCGGCACCTCGTCGTTGTAGAGGATCTCCCACGCGCCGATGCGCAGCAGGGCGCGGTCGACGGCGGGCATCCGCTCGAGCTTCCAGTCACGGCTGTGCGTCGTGATCTGCTCATCGATCTCATCGCGCTGGTCGATGATGCCGTCGACGATCTCGCGGGCGTACAGCCACGACGCCTCGCGCGCGGGCTCGTTCGCGGCACGCTTCGCCTCGGCGGCGAGGGCCACCGCGACGTCGTCGCCGCGGACGTCGGCGGAGAACAGGATGTCGAGCGCGCGCTTGCGCGCCTTCGTGCGGGCGCTCACGCCTTACTTCTCGCGGCCGAGGTACTCGCCCGTGCGGGTGTCGACCTTGACCTTGGTGCCGGTCTCCAGGAACAGCGGGACCTGGATCTCGTAGCCGGTCTCGAGCGTCGCGGGCTTGGTGCCGGCGGACGAGCGGTCGCCCTGCAGGCCGGGCTCGGTGTAGGTCACCTCGAGGATGACCGACGCCGGGAGGTCGATGTAGAGGGGGTTGCCGTTGTTGAGGGCGATGGTGACCTGCTGGTTCTCGAGCAGGAAGTTCTTCGCGTCGCCGACCGTGGCGGCCGGCAGCGTGATCTGGTCGAAGTCGGTCTGGTCCATGAACACGAACCCGTCACCGTCGGTGTAGAGGTAGGTGTAGTCGCGACGGTCGACGTTCTCGATGTCGATCTTCGCACCGGCGTTGTACGTGCGGTCCACGGTCTTGCCCGAGACGACGTTCTTCAGCTTCGTGCGGACGAACGCGCCGCCCTTGCCGGGCTTGACGTGCTGGAACTCGATGACGCTCCAGAGCTGCCCGTCGATGCTGAGGACGACGCCGTTCTTGATGTCTGCGGTGGATGCCATGTGCGAGGAGTTCCGTTCCTGAGTCCGTGGGGGCCGGGGTCGGCCGACAGTCGATTCTACGGGATGCCCGGCGCCAGCCGCCGCGTGGGCACGATAGACGCTCCTGGGTGCGAGGGGAAGCCCCGTGACGACGATGACCGCCCCCGGGCAGCCTGGAGCGGGACAGGAGGAATCGACATGAGTGAGAACGACCGCGACCGCGACCCGACCAGGATGGCGAATCAGCCGGCACTGCGGACGTCGTCCGGGGCGGTGTGGCTCATCGTCGCCGCGATCTTCACCGCGGTCAGCCTCGTGCCCCTGATCGGGATCGTCCGCAGCGGCGGGGCGGCGGGAACGGTTGGCCTCATCACGGCGATCGTCCTGGTGCTGGGCCTGGTGGCGATGGTGGTCATCCGCCTCACCGTGGCGCCTGTGCGTCCTCGGCTCCGTGCGCTCGCCGGCTGCTTCCTCGCCATGGCTCTGCTGACGCTCGTGGGCATCACCGTCTGCGTCCTGCTCGTCGGCCTGCCCTGATCCCGCCTGGTCAGAGGTGCGCGACGAGCTCCCGCACGGCCTCCGGGTAGCCGTCGACGCCGTGTCCGACGACACGGACCGCGGCGACGTCGTGCAGGTACGAGTGGTGACGGAACTCCTCGCGGGCGTACACGTCGGAGATGTGCACCTCGGCGAAGGGCAACGCGACGCCGGTGAGCGCGTCGCGCAGGGCCACCGACGTATGGGTGAGGCCGCCCGGATTGATGACGATGCCCGCGCAGTCCGACCGCGCGTCGTGGATCGCGTCGATGAGCACGCCCTCGTGGTTGCTCTGCAGCGCCCGTACCTCGAACCCGAACGCCGCGGCGGCCTGGGCGGTGATCCGCTCGACGTCGGCGAGGGTCGCCGTGCCGTACACCTCGGGTTCGCGGGTGCCGAGGAGGTTCAGGTTGGGGCCGTTGACGAGCAGCAGCCGACGCGGAGCGGTCATGCGGGCACGCTCCCCGTGTCGGCCAGTTCGCGGCGCATGACCCACTCCCGACCGAAACCCGAGGTCTCGATCTCGCCGGTAGGGACGAAGCCGGCTCGACGGTAGACGGCCTGCGCCCGGGAGTTGTCCACGTGCACCTCGAGCACGAGCGCACGCAGCCCACGATCACGTGCCCAGGCGGCCGCGGCGTCGAGGAGCGCATCGATGACGCCCGCACCGCGGTGCGCATCCGCCACGTAGACCCCCACGACCAGGCCGGCGTCATGCTGCTCGCGATGCGGGAGCAGCGTGATCGTCCCGGTCCAGGTGCCGTCGTCGGCGATCGCGACGAACTGCGCCGCGGCCGCGTCACCCGAGGCGTTCGCCGCGCGCTCCTGCCAGAAGCGGTCGGGCTGTGCGGCGGCGTGCTCGACGGTGTCGAGGAAGGCCATCGGCGCGGCGGGGTCGGCGAGGGCCTGCAGCCGCAGCGCCTTCACCTCCCGCCAGTCCTCCGGCGTGATGCGCCGGACGGCGATGCTCATGCGCCGATCTCCTGATACGCGGCGAAGAGCAGCGACTCGTCCGGCGCCTGGAGCACGGTGGGCTTGGCGATGTCGTCCAGCAGGATGAAGCGGAGCATGCCGCCGCGGCTCTTCTTGTCGCGCTGCATCGTGGCGAGCAGCTGCGGCCAGGCTCCGGCACGGTACGAGGTGGGCAGGCCCAGCGACTCGAGGATCGTGCGGTGGCGCTCCGCCGCGGCGTCCGAGAGGCGCCCCGCCAGCCGGGACAGCTCCGCGGCATACAGCATGCCGATCGAGATGGCCGCCCCGTGCCGCCAGCGATACCGCTCGGCATGCTCGATCGCGTGGCCGAGGGTGTGGCCGTAGTTCAGGATCTCGCGCTGTCCGGCCTCGCGGAAGTCGTCCGAGACGACCTGCGCCTTCATGTCGATCGCGAGTTCGACGGACCGCCGGAACTCCTCCGTCGTGGTGTCGACCGCGCGCGCGGGATCGGCCTCGATGATGTCGAGGATCTCCGGTGCCCAGATGAAGCCGGCCTTGACGACCTCCGCGAACCCCGCAGTGGCCTCGTTGGGGCTCAGGCTGCCCAGCTCGTCGAGGTCGCCGATCACCGCGCGCGGTGCCCAGAAGGCGCCGACGAGGTTCTTGCCCTCCGCGGTGTTGACCCCGGTCTTTCCGCCCACGGCGGCGTCCACGAGGCCGAGCACGGTGGTGGGCACCTGAACGATCTGGATGCCGCGCAGCCAGGTCGCCGCGACGAAGCCGGCGAGGTCGGTCACCGCTCCCCCGCCGTAGCCGACGACGGCGTCCGTGCGCGTGAAGTCCGCCTGACCCATGACCTGCCAGCAGAACGCGGCCACCTCGATGCGCTTGCCCTGCTCGGCATCCGGGATCTCGGCGAGCAGCACCTCCCGCGGGCCATCGGCGGTGTCGGCGAGGAGTCGGTCGCGGAGTTCGGCGGCGCGGGCCGCGAGGGTCGGCGGGTGCACGACGAGGATCTTGCGGACGCCCGGCGCGAGAGCCGCGGACACCTGGTCGAGGATCCCCCGTCCGATCGTGATGTCGTAGGCGTCGTTCCCGGTGACGCTGATGGTCGTCGTGCTCATCGCTGTTCTCTCCTCCATGCCACGATCTCGTCCGCGATGCGCTGCATCGGACGCCGTGAGGTGTCGAACGTGGTCGACGCCACCTCGTCATACCATCCTCGCCGTTCCGCGAAGATGCGCTTCCACTTCTCGACCGGGTCCTCGCCCGCCAGCAGCGGGCGCGTCCCGCCGCGCAGTCGGTCGGCCACCGCTGCCTCGCTCACGGAGAGGAAGACCACGGGGTGCGCACGCAGCAGCGCGCGCGTCTCCGGGTCCGTGACCGCGCCGCCGCCGAGGGAGATCACGCCGCCCTCGGCGATAGCCTCACGGACCGCCGCGCGCTCGAGCTCCCGGAAGTGCGCCTCGCCGTGCGTGGCGAAGATCTCCGGGATCGGGCCGTGCGCGGCGACGATGCGCTTGTCGGTGTCGATGAAGGCGACCCCCAGACGCCGCGCGACCCGTCGCCCGACACTGGTCTTGCCTGCCGCCATCGGTCCAACGAGGACCAGCGTCAGCGGCTCAGCCTCGTTCGTCATGCGCGATGAGCGCCGCCTCGGACGCGGGGGCCGTGCGCAGCTCCGCGGGGATGCCGTCGAGGTATCCCTCCAGGTTGCGGCGCGTCTCACGGATGCTGTCGCCGCCGAACTTCTCCAACACGGCGCGGGCCAGCTCGATGGCGACCATGGCCTCCGCAACGACGCCCGCCGCGGGCACGGCGCAGACGTCGGAACGCTGGTGGTGCGCGGTCGCCTGGTCGCCGGTCGCGATGTCGATCGTGCGCAGCGCGTGCGGCACGGTCGCGATCGGCTTCATGCCCGCCCGCACGCGCAGGACGGTCCCCGTGGACATGCCACCCTCGGTGCCGCCGGCGCGGTCCGTGCCGCGGGCGATGCCGTCGGCGGTGACGAAGAGCTCGTCATGGGCGGCCGAACCCCGGCGACGTGTGGTCTCGAAGCCGTCGCCGACCTCCACGCCCTTGATCGCCTGGATGCTCATGAGTGCCTGGGCCAGTCGGGCGTCCAGGCGACGGTCCCAGTGCACGTGGGAGCCGAGGCCCGGCGGCAGGCCGTAGGCGAGGACCTCGACGATGCCGCCGAGCGTGTCGCCGTCCTTCTTGGCGTCGTCCACCTCCGCGACCATCAGTGCGGAGGTCGCGGGGTCGAAGCACCGCAGCGGGTCGGCGTCCAGGGCGTCCACGTCGTCCGGGGTCGGCAGCGCCGCGCCATCCGGCACACGCACCGGCCCGATGGAGAGCGTGTGGCTGACGAGTCGGATGCCGAGCTCGCCGAGGAAGGAGCGGGCGACGGCACCGAGCGCCACGCGGGCGGCGGTCTCCCGGGCGCTCGCACGCTCGAGGATCGGACGGGCCTCGTCGAAGTCGTACTTCTGCATGCCCACGAGGTCGGCGTGGCCCGGACGCGGCCGGGTCAGCGGGGCGCCACGACCGCGCGAGCGATCGGTGAGCTCCACCGGCTCCGGGTTCATGACCTCGATCCACTTCGGCCACTCGGTGTTGCCGATGCGCAGGGCGATGGGGCTGCCCAGCGTCTTCCCGTGCCGGACACCGCCGGAGATGGTGAGCTCGTCCTGTTCGAACTTCATCCGGGAGCCGCGTCCATAGCCGAGCTTGCGGCGGGCGAGGTCGGCCTGGATGGCCTCGGACGACACCGGGACGCCGGAGGGCAGACCCTCCATGACGGCGATGAGTTCTGGGCCGTGCGATTCGCCGGCCGTGAGCACGCGGAGCATGTGCTCTAGTCTCCCATGCGTTTCCCCCCGCGCCGTGCCGCGTTTCGTCGGGCGGCGGTCAGAGGGTGGCACGCATCGCGGCGAGGACCGCGTCCTCGTCCGGCAGCGGCGAGACCGGGTCGCCGTGCAGGAAGATCCGGATCTGCCGGACCGCCTGACGCAGCAGCATCCCGAGCCCGGAGACCACCGGCGCCGCACCCCATGCCGCCGCCAGGGCGGACGGCCACGGCGCGTAGGCGGCGTCGAACAGCGTGCCGCCGCTCTGGGCCAGTCGGGCGGCACTCTCCGGCGGAAGCACGGTGCCGGAGGGCAGGGTCGCCACCGTGAGGTCGACGGCGCCCTCCACCTCGTCGAGCGGTCGCGGGGTGACCACGACGCCGCGTCGCTCCCCGATCCCGACGAGCCCCGCGGCGCGTTCCGGCCGACGGGCGGCGACCTCGACCCGCGTCGCCCCGAGGTCGGCGAGGGCGACGAGGGCCGAGGCTGCCGTCGCTCCGGCGCCCAGGATCCGTGCCGTTCCGATCTCGCGGATCCCGGCATCACCGAGGGCATCGACGATCCCGCCGACGTCGGTGTTGAATCCCGCCGGGGTCTCCGAGAGCAGGAGCGTGTTGACCGCGCCGGTCAGCTCCGCGTGGGCATCCCGGGTGGCGGCGTATCGGTACGCCTCCTCCTTGAGCGGCATCGTCAGGGACAGGCCGCGCCAGGTGTCGTCGAGGGCCTCGACCGCGTCCGTGAAGCCCTCCTCGCCGACCTGACGGCGCCCGTACTCCCAGTCCAGTCCGAGCACCGCGTAGGCCGCAGCGTGCAGCTCCGGCGACCGTGAGTGCCCGATCGGGTCGCCCCAGACCGCCAGCCGTCTCCGGTTCACCGCGTCAGCAACCGGCGTCGGGGTTCGCGCGGCACCAGTCCCGCCACTTCTCCACGCCCTGCTCGTGCTCCGCGAGAGTCTCCGAGAACTGCGTCTCGCCGGTCTCGAGGTTGACGGTGACGAAGTAGATCCACGGCCCGTCCGCGGGGTGCATCGCGGCATCGATCGCGGCATCGTTCGGGCTCGCGATCGGCGTGGCCGGAAGCCCCTTGTTCACGTAGGTGTTCCACTCGTTGGGGTCTTCCAGAGCCTCGGCCGAGCTCGAGACCACGCCCTCGTGCAGGGAGCCATACCCGTACTGCGCCGTCGAGTCCATCTGGAGCAGCATGTCGTCGTCGAGGCGGTTCTGGATCACGCGGGACACCTTGGCGAAGTCGTCCGTGCGGCCTTCGCGCTGGATGATCGAGGCGATCGTGAGGATCCGCTGCGCGTCCTCGTCCGGGACGCCGGCGGCGGCGAGCGATTCGCGCGTCCGGTCGACCATGCGCTGGATGACCTGCGTCGCGGTGACCTCGGGGTCGAACGTGTACACCGCGGGGAACAGCCACCCCTCCAGGCTCTGCGCCTCCACCCCGTACGCGGACGGATCGGCGACGGCTGCCTCGAGGTCGGCCAGCGGCATCCCGAGAGTCTCGGCCATGGACGGCAGGGCCGATTCGATCGTCCCGCCCTCCGGCATGGAGACGGTGTTCTCGAGCTTGTTCTCCTCGTTGCGGAGAGCGGCGAGGGCGTCCTCGGCGGTCATCTTCTCCTGGAGACGGTAGACGCCGGGATAGAAGGTCACCGCGATGTTCTCGTCGATGAGGTAGTCGTAGAAGACGTCCTCGGTCTTGGTGACGCCCGCCTCGTAGAGCGCGGTCGACACGGGGCCGCCGGTATCGCCCTCCTTGATCGTGACGAGTACCTCACCGGTCGCCTGGCCGGGCTCCCAGTCCTTCGGCTCGCCCCACCCCATGGCGTCGGCGATGCGGTCGCCGAAGGTGTTCGCGACCCAGACGCCGCCGGCGGCGATGCCGCCGAGGATCACCAGGACGATGATCAGGGCGATGAGGCAGCCCTTGCGGCGCTTCTTCTTGGTCGGAGCGCCGTGATCGCGGCCGTCGTCCTGAGCGGCGAAGATCTCGTCGAGTCCTCCGCCCAGCGCCGGTGCGGTGTCTTCGGTGCCGGTCGACCGGCGCGGGCCCGGGGCGGGGGCCTCGTCCGCGCTCGTCGCGGCGACGGGCATCGCGCGGGTCACGACCGCTTCGGCGTCTGCGGCATTCGCCTGCGGCCGGTGGTCGGTCACGGCCGCATCCGCGGTGGTCGCCGCCGACGCCGAGACCGGGCGGGCCGGCACGTCGGCATCGGGCGCAGCCGTCGCGTCCGGGGCGGCCGGAGCCTCCTGCTCGCGGGCCGCGGCCTCCCTCGCCGCGCGGCGGATCCGGGTGCCGGTGTGTCATCCGCGGCGGTCGGGACCTGCGGGGACGGAGCGGGGAGGTTCTCGAACAGATCCCCCAACCGGGTGCTCTGCTCGTGCTCGGGCGCACGGCTCTCGCGTTCGGACATGTTCAGGCGGGCTCCTCGTCAACGGGGACCGGGGCACCGGCCGGGTTTCCGGTGCTCTTCTCCGTGTCGATCGCCTGCTGCAGCAGCACCACGGCGGCGACCTGATCCACAATGCTACGAGAGTTCTTCTGTGATCGCCCAGAACTCCGCAACGCGGCATGCGCGGAGACGGTGCTCAGACGCTCGTCCACGAGGCGGACCGGCACGCCACTGCGCCCCTGGAGTGCGGCCGCGAACTCCCGCGCATCGACCGTCGACGGCGTGTCCGCGCCCTGCATGTTCACCGGAAGTCCGACCACGATCTCCAGCGGCTCGTACTCCGCAGCCAGCTCCGCGATGCGCGTCAGCGAGTGCTCGTCGCGCGGCACGGTCTCGACGGGGACGGCCAGCATGCCGTCCGGATCGGACCGGGCCACGCCCACGCGGGCCCGGCCGACGTCGATGCCGAGCCGGACCCCGCGGCGATAACCGCTCACGCGCCCCGCAGCTCCTGGGAGACGGCCTCGAGCGCGGCGGGCAGCGCCGCTGCGTCGGTACCGCCGCCCTGGGCGACGTCGTCCCGGCCACCGCCGCCTCCGCCGAGCACACCGGCGGCGCGCTTCGCGAGCGCACCCGCCTTCGCCCCGGCACCGCGCGCGGCCTCGTTCGTGGCGACGACGATGACAGGGCGACCGTTGACGACCGCCCCGAGCGCGACGACTGCGCGGTCGGAGCCGAGCCGGTCGCGCACGCCGTTGACGAGCTCGCGGACATCGTCCGCCGACGCGACATCACCCAGCGACTGTGCCGCCACGCGGAAGTCCCCGACGCGCGTCGCGGCCTCGGCGATGGCGGGGATGCGTCCCGCTCGCTCCTTCGCCTCGAACTGCGCGATGCGCTTCTCCGCGGCCTTGAGGCTCGCGGCGAGATCGGCGATCCGCTCCGGGAGCTGCTCGCGCGGGGTCTTCAGAGAGGCGGTGAGCTGCGAGACGAGAGCGCGCTCTGCCGCGAGCTCCCGGAACGCATCCGCGCCGACGAGAGCCTCGATCCGGCGGTTGGAGGCGCCGACCGACGACTCCCCCACCACGCTGACCAGACCGATCTCGGCACTGGTCGACACGTGCGTGCCGGCGCAGAGCTCGCGCGACCACGGGCCGCCGATGTCGACCATCCGCACGACGTCGCCGTACTTCTCGCCGAAGAGCGCCATGGCGCCCGCTTCCTTGGCCTCGTCGAGCGTCACGATGCGGGTGGTCACCTCAAGGGCGTCCTGCACGGCGCGGTTCGTGATCTCCTCGATCTCCGTGCGGGTGTCCGTCGACAGTGCCTGCGACCAGGCGAAGTCGAACCGCATGTAGCCGGCGCGGTTGAGCGAGCCCGACTGCGTGGCGGTCGGGCCGAGCGTGTCGCGGAGGGCGGCATGCACGAGGTGGGTGGCGGAGTGCGCCTGACGGGCGGCGCGCCGGTTGGCGGCGTCGACAATCGTCGTCGCGATGTCATCGACCGCGACCGTGCCGCGGGAGACCTCCACCGTGTGGCTGATCAGCCCGGGGACCGGCCGCTGCACGTCGAGCACCTCGAGCTCGTAGCCGGGGCCCACGATGGTGCCCTTGTCCGCGACCTGGCCGCCGGACTCGGCGTACAGCGTCGTCTCGGCGAGCACGACCTCGGCGATCTGGCCCTCGGCGGCGCTGCGCACCGGCGCACCGTCGACCAGCAGGCCGAGCACGCGGGACTCCACCTCGAGGGCCGTGTAGCCGTCGAAGCCCGTCTCGCCCAGCGCGCGCAGGTCACGGTAGACCGAGACGTCCGCGAGCTGGCGCTTGCGGTTGCGGGCGTCGTCCTTCGCGCGCTGACGCTGCTCCTGCATGAGGGAGTCGAACGCGGCACGGTCCACGTCCAGCCCGGCCTCTTCGGCGACCTCCAGGGTGAGGTCGATCGGGAAGCCGTAGGTGTCGTGCAGCAGGAACGCCTCGGAACCGCTGAGGGTCTTCCCGCCGCCCTTCTTCGTCTCGTCGAGCGCAAGGTCGAGGATGGTCGATCCCTGCGCCAGGGTGCGCCGGAAGGTCTCCTCTTCGGCGAAGGCCGCCGAGGAGAGCACGGACCAGTCGCGCTCCAGCTCCGGGTACGCCGACTTCATCGCGTCGCGTGAGGCGGCGAACAGCTCGGGGAACGCGGGATCGTCGACACCGAGGAGGCGCATGGCCCGCACGGTGCGGCGCATGAGGCGTCGCAGGATGTAGCCGCGGCCCTCGTTCGACGGACGGACGCCGTCGGAGAGCAGCATGAGCGAGGAGCGCACGTGGTCCGCGATCACGCGGAAACGGACGTCGTCCTCGTGCACGGCGCCGTAGCGACGGCCCGAGAGCTCGACGGCGCGGTCGAGCACCGGCCGCACCTGGTCGGTCTCGTACATGTTCTCGACGCCCTGCTTGAGGAAGGCGACGCGCTCCAGCCCCATGCCGGTGTCGATGTTCTTCATCGGCAGCTCGCCGACGATGTCGAACTCGGTCTTGCCGCGGATGTTCTCGATGAAGTCCTGCATGAACACGAGGTTCCAGATCTCCAGGAACCGCGAGTCGTCGGCAGCGGGGCCGCCGTCCTTCCCGTAGGCCGGGCCACGGTCGAAGAAGATCTCGGAGTCAGGTCCGCCGGGACCGGGCTGGCCGGTGTTCCAGTAGTTGTCCGCGCGACCGAGGCGCTGGATGCGCTCCGGCTTGAGCCCGATGATGTCGCGCCAGATCGCCTCGGCCTCGTCGTCGGTCTCGTAGACGGTGACCCAGAGATCCTTCTCGTCGAAGCCGAGGCCGCCGTCCGCCTCCGAGCTCGTGAGCAGCTCCCAGGCGTAGCGGATCGCGCCTTCCTTGAAGTAGTCGCCGAACGACCAGTTGCCGAGCATCTGGAAGAACGTGCCGTGACGCGCGGTGCGCCCGACCTCCTCGATGTCGTTGGTCCGGATGCACTTCTGCAGGTCGGCGATGCGCGGGTGCGGCGCCGGGACCACGCCCGTGAGGTACGGGATCATCGGGACCATGCCGGCGACCGTGAAGAGCAGCGAGGGGTCGTCGCTGACCAGGGATGCCGAGGGGACGATGAGGTGGTCGTTCTTCTCGAAGTAGGAGAGGTAGCGCTGCGCGATTTCCGCAGTTTTCATAGGAGTGCCGGATGTCCTTGCGTGAGGGGGCGCGCCGAGGCGCAGATGCGGGGGGTCAGTTCTCGCCCGGCTCGGTCAGCCGAGCCTCCTGCGCGCGATATGCGTCGCTGAGGATCGCTGCGAGGCCGTTGAGGCGGGCGTCGACGTCGGCCAGGATGTCGTGGCCCCGCGGGTCCTTGTTCATGAAGTGAGCCGCGACGAAGCCGCCGATCACGCCGATCAGGAACCACAGCACGTTCTTCATGTCGTCATCCTTGCCCTAGAGCCGCGAAGGCGCGGTCTCTCCATCGTAGGCGGAAACGACAGGAGGCGTCGGGAACCCCGACGCCTCCTGCCTGATGCTCTTCCGCTGGATCAGCGAGCCGCGTAGTACTCGACGACGAGCTGCACTTCACAGGTCACGGGGACCTCGGCGCGCTTCGGACGACGGACCAGGCGGGCCTGGAGCTTGTCGAGCTCGACCTCGAGGTAACCCGGAACGGCGGGCAGGACCTCGGCGTGACCGCCGGCGGCTGCCACCTGGAAGGGCTCGAGGCCCTCGCTCTTGGGCTTGACGTGGATGAGCTGACCCGGCTTCACGCGGAACGACGGGCGGTCGACGAGCTGGCCGTCGACGAGGATGTGACGGTGCACGACGAGCTGACGAGCCTGTGCCGTGGTGCGGGCGAAGCCCGAACGGACCACGAGCGCGTCGAGACGCATCTCGAGGAGCTCGACGAGGTTCTCACCGGTCAGACCGTCCTGGCGACGGGCCTCGTTGAACGCGATACGCAGCTGCTTCTCGCGGATGCCGTACTGCTCGCGCAAACGCTGCTTCTCACGCAGACGGACGGCGTAGTCGCTGTCGGCCTTGCGCTTGGTGCGGCCGTGCTCGCCCGGAGCGTAGGGACGCTTCTCGAGGTAGCGGGCGGCCTTGGGGGTGAGTGCCACGCCGAGGGCGCGGCTGAGACGCACCTTGCGGCGGTCCTGGGACTTCGTGACCACGAAGTTATCCTTCCGATGACGTGGACGTGGATTTCACGTCCGACGGACGTATCACCGCGTTCTTCCTCGGGGCGCACGCCGGGGTGCCGTCGAGGTGGGGTGTGAACGAGGAGATGCCCGAAAACACGGTTTCGAGCCGCTCAATTCTAACAGACGACGGCAGACACCCGAGGCCCGCGGATCACCGGTCGCCGAGGATCCGGCGGATGCGCTCCAGCCGTGCACTGATGTCGCGCTCCGCGCCCAGGTTCTTCGGCTCGTAGTAGTGGCGTCCGTCGAGCTCGTCCGGCAGGTACTGCTGCGGCACGATCCCGAACTCGCTGTCGTGCGCGTAGCGATAGCCGCGGCCGTGGCCCAGGCGCTTGGCGCCCGGGTAGTGGGCGTCGCGGAGGTGCAGCGGCACGCGCCCGAACCCTCCGGCCCGGATGTCGGCGATGGCCGCGTCGATGCCGACATACGCCGCGTTCGACTTCGCGGTCGTGGCCAGGTACACGGTGGCCTCCGCGAGCGGGATGCGTCCCTCCGGCATCCCGATGAAGGCCACGGCGTCGGCGGCGGCCACGGCGATGCCGAGCGCCTGGGGGTCGGCGAGCCCGACGTCCTCGGACGCGGAGATGACGAGCCGCCGGGCGATGAACCGCGGGTCCTCCCCCGCCTCGATCATGCGGGCGAGGTAGTGCAGCGCGGCGTCCGGGTCGGAGCCTCGGATCGACTTGATGAAGGCGCTGATGACGTCATAGTGCTCGTCGCCCTGCCGGTCGTAGCGGAGCAGAGCCTTGTCGACGGCCTGCGCCACATCGTCGGCGGTGACCTCGGGGACGGTCGACTCCTGGTCCTCGCTGTCGTCGTCGGCCGTCGCCGCGTGCGAGAGCGCCACCGCGGCGGCGGCCTCCAGCCCCGTGAGGGCGCGACGGGCGTCCCCCGACGCGAGGCGGATGAGGGCCGACCGCGCCTCGTCGGTGAGCGCGACCGCGCCTCCGAGTCCGCGGGCGTCCGACACCGCCCGATCCACGAGCACGCCGATGTCGTCATCGGTGAGCGGCTGCAGGGTGAGCAGCAGCGACCGGGACAGCAGAGGCGAGATCACCGAGAACGAGGGGTTCTCCGTGGTGGCGGCGATGAGGATGACCCAGCCGTTCTCCACGCCGGGCAGCAGGGCGTCCTGCTGGGCCTTGGTGAAGCGGTGGATCTCGTCGAGGAAGAGGATCGTCGTCTGCCCGTAGAGGTCGCGCTGCGTGATCGCCTCCTGCATGACCTCCCGCACGTCCTTCACGCCGGCGGTGATGGCCGAGAGCTCGACGAACCGGCGGCCGGAGGACCGGGCGATGGCCTGGGCGAGCGTGGTCTTCCCGGTGCCGGGCGGGCCCCAGAGGATGATAGACACCGCACCGGGCGAGCTGGCCTCCGGATCGGCGAGGGCGACGATGGGCGACCCGGCCCGCAGCAGGTGGCGCTGTCCCGCGACCTCGTCCAGCGACACCGGACGCATGCGCACGGCGAGCGGTGTCTGCCCGGAGAGCAGGGCGGAGGGAGAGGACATTCCTCCAGGCTAACGGCGGCCGGGGACACGAGGCGAGGCCGGCGCCCCGGTAGGCTCTCAGGCGACGTCGTGGACCGGCGTCGGACGGGAGAAGCAGGGCATGGCCGCACGCGGTTCCAAGAAGGCGCAGACACGCACCGAGGCGGAGCGCGCTCGGCTGCACACCGCTCGCACCCGCTGGCACCAGGACCAGATCCGCCGACGGACCCGGGACAACGCCATCGCGATCACCGTCGGCGCCCTCATCGTCGTGGGCGCGATCGTCAGCCAGGTCGTGCATGCGCAGGTGACCGCTCCGGAACCGACGCCGTCGCCCTCGCCCACCTCCTCGATCGAACCGTCCCCGGCGCCGACCGATACCCCGACGGAGGCTCCGACCGCGCCCGCCACTCCCTCGGAGTGAACCGATCCGGCACGATCAGTCGTCGAGCACCGCGAGTCGATAGCCGCGCTTGACCACGGTCTGCACGAGGTCGACGTCGCCGAGGGCCTCGCGGAGCCGCGCCACAGCGACCTCGACGGCTCGAGGACTCCGCCGCCCGCCCGGGAGCACCTGCCCGATCTCCGTCCGGCTGAGCACCCGCCCGTCGGCCACGAACAGCGCTTCCATGACGCTCACGGCTCCGCGGGAGAGCGGGACGAACACGCCGTCGATGAGAATGCCCCCGCTGCGTACCGCCACGTCGCCGACGTCCGTCCGCCGTTCGCGCCCCGCGCGGGCGAAGTGATCGATGACCGTGCGGGCGAGGTCTTCCGCCGTCGGCCCGCACGCTGTGGACGCGGCCAGTCCGAGCTCCGCCAGCTGAGCCGTCGCTGTGGGGTCGGCGGTCGCCAGGAGCAACCGCGAAGCCCGCGCGCGAGCACGCACCACATCGAGCATGCCGAGGCGCTCGAAGATCGCCAGGAGGCCTGGCACGCCTTCGGCGGCGGGGAACAGCACAGCGTCGACCTGGCCGGTCGCGATGCGGTGCGCCGTTCGCTTCGTGCCGGCGGGGATCGCCTGATCGTCCCGCAGTGACACGATCCGCACGACCTCCGACCCGCTGCCGGTGAGGGCGTGCAGGAGCGCGTCGGCGTCGACGGGCTCGGGCCGCACCGGCCGTGCCACCTCGGCGACCGCGATGCGGGAACCCACGAGTGCCGGGGCCACGCGGGTCGGCGCGCTCATCTCGCCCCCTCTGCGGACCGCACTCCCGCCGCCGTCCCTGTGCCGCTGCGGTCCAGGTCTCGACGCCGGCGGGTTCCCCCGTCCGCGGGTCCGACCAGCGGCGTCATCGGGTGGCGCCCGCCGGCTTCCGGCTCCGAGGTCCGGATCACCGCGCCTGCGGCCCGGAGGCCCGCCAGCACTCGCGGGAGGTCGCCGCGCCGGATCCCCCCGACGGTGATCGTCGCCTCGCCGAGACCGATCGTGGCGTCGTGACGCTGGGCCAGGCGGCCGATCACGAGGAGGAGCGCAGCGTCGATCTCCCTCCCGACCTCGACCTCGACGTCGACGACGGAAGCGGCGGCCGAACCACGGAGGCGGACGCCCGGTCGGCGGTCGGGGGTGTCGGCAGGGGCGGGGTCACGCTGCAGCAGCGCAACCGCCAGACGGCGGAGGCAGGGCCCGCAGTCACGGCTCTCCCCCGCTGCGGCCAGGGCATCGGCGAACGTCCGGATCCCCCGGCGATCCAGCTCGACACTCAGCGCGTCCAGCGGGAGCGTCAGGAGACCGTGGCCGCATTCGTCCGCGCGGTCGTCGGACGCTGCCGAAGCCAGAAGCACGCGAACCTCCGCGCGCCGATCGGTGTCATCGCGCGAGAACCGCGCCAGCCATGCCTGACCCTGTTCGCCGATCGTCGTCGCTCCGTACACCTGACGCGCATCTGCGGAGAGCAGGATCTCTCCGAAACGGCGTCCGTCGAGGGCGGACAGCGGGACGGCGAAGGCCGACCCACGGACGTCGTCGATCCGCAGGACGGCGAGGTCGATGCCACCGGGCCGTCCGTACCAGCGCCGCGGTCCTCGGTCCGTGAGCGGAGCGCCGCACAGGGCGGCGACCGCACGGTCCGCGGAGGAGCATGCGGCTTCGACGCCCCGCTCGAGCTGGCCGACTCCCACCGCGACGTCCCCGATGGCGAGGATCCGCTCGTCCTCTGTCTGTCCGGCGGCATCCACGATCACGCCTCCGCCCTGGCGCACCGGGAGACCGGCGTTGCGCGCGAGTTCGTCTCTGGCCCGTGCACCGGTCGTCACGACGAGGTCCGCCCGGACGAACGTCCCGTCCTGGAACTCGACCGCGGTGACGGCACCGGCCTCGTCGGGATCGACGCGCGTCAGCCGCGTCCGGGTCCGCACGGTGATCCCGCGTGCCTCCACGACCCGCCGCAGCGCCGCCGCGGCGGGCGCCGACAGCACGGAGGGAAGCAGCCGATCCGCGGTGGCGACGAGGGTCGTCTGCACTCCGGCCTCGTCCAGAGCGAGCGCAACGTCGACCCCGGACTCGTCTCCGCCGAGCACCACCGCTCGGAGGGCACGTGGCAGCTCCGTCCTGCGGATGGCCAGGAACGCGCGCAGGGTCTGTGCGTCTTCCATCGCGCGGAAGGTGAAGGCCCCACGAGCGCGGATGCCTGGCACCTCGAGCGGGCGGGCGTGGGTCCCGGTCGCCAGGACGAGCGCGTCGTAGTCGTACCAGCGGCGCGAACGGGTCCGCACGCGGCGTCCCGCCCTGTCGATACGCAGCACCCGGTCGTCGTCGATCAACCGCACCCGATCGTCGCGGAACGGCGCCCGGTCGAGATCGATGCCCGATACCGCGTCGCCCGCGACCACCCGCGCCAGCCCGGAGCGGTCATAAGGCAGCCGCCCCTCGTCTCCGAACACCGTGATCCGCACGTCCCGCTCCGGATCCTCCAGCATCCGCGCGACGAAGCGGTGCGCCGCAACGCCCGCCCCCACGACGACGATCTCCGCTGTGCGCGCTGCGTTGTCGTCCATGGAACTCCTGTCGACCTGGGGACTGTCGTGGTCGCGACGATAGGAGCGCCGTGTTACCCGGAGATGACGCGGAGTGTTTCCTGCGTCGAACGTTCTGCTCACGAAACGGTAACGTCCCACTTTGTCGAGACCCCGGGTCGCCGTCGAGACCCCGCCTCGTTCGCGCACGAAGCACGGGGTCTCGGCGGGAAGACGGGGTCTCGCGGATCGAAGAGGGCGTACTAGGCTGAGCCTCGTCCTTTCCGCCTCCCGCGGCGTGACCGCGCAAGGAGAATCACCGTGTCTGCCAACGAGCCCGCGAAGCCGACCCCGCCCGTTCCCACCCCGCCCGCCGTGCCGCTGCCGCGAAAGGCGCCGACACCGGCCGCCGTCGCGCCGGCCGCGGCGAAGCCGACCCCGGTCTCCTCCGCCGGCGAATGGGGCCGGGTCTCCGAAGACGGCACTGTCGAGGTGCGCGAGGGCGAGTCCTGGCGCGTCGTCGGTCAGTACCCGGACGGCACTCCCGACGAGGCCCTGGCCTACTTCGTCCGCAAGTACGACGACATCGCCTTCAAGGTCGTCGCCCTCGAGCAGCGTCACCAGGCCGGCGGCGCCTCGGCGAGCGACCTGTCCAAGCAGGCCGCCCACCTCATCGACGAGGCTACGGATGCCGCGGCCGTCGGCGACCTCGCCGGACTCCGCGACCGCCTCACCGCACTGACCGCGTCGCTGTCCGAGGCCACCGCTCAGGAGGCGCAGCAGGCGAAGGAGCTCGTCGAGCAGGCCGTCGCCGAGCGCACCGCCCTCGTCGAGCGTGCCGAAGCCATCGCCGCCCGCGACCTGAGCAAGGTCCAGTGGAAGCAGGTGACCGCCGAGCTCAACGAGCTGTTCGAGTCCTGGCAGGCGCAGCAGCAGAACGGTCCGCGCCTGTCGAAGGGCGTCTCGCAGCAGCTCTGGAAGCGGTTCCGCGATGCCAGGGCCGTCGTCGACAAGCACCGCCGGGCGTTCTACTCCGAGCTCGACGATGCGCACAAGGCGGCGCGCGACGCGAAGTCCCGACTGGTCGAGCGCGCCGAGGCCCTGGCCCCGCGCGGGGTCGACGGCATCCCCGCCTACCGCTCCCTCCTGGACGAGTGGAAGACGGCCGGTCGCGCCGGACGCAAGGCCGACGACGCCCTGTGGGCACGGTTCAAGGCCGCCGGAGACGCGCTCTACGCCGCCCGTGCCGAGCAGGCCGCTGCGGAGGAGGCCGACTCGGCTCCGAAGATCGAGGCCCGGCAGGCGCTGCTCGAGCAGGCGAAGGCGGTCGCCGACGAGCCGAACATCAAGCGCGCCCGCGCCCTGCTCACGCGTATCCAGCGCGAGTGGGACGAGGTCGGACGCATCTTCCCGCGCGACAAGGAGCGCGCACTCGACGACAAGCTCCGCGTCATCGAGCAGGCACTCAAGGCGCGCGAGGACGTCGACTGGAAGAAGAACAACCCCGAGACCAAGGCGCGGGCGAACGACATGAGCTCGCAGCTCCACGAGGCCATCGAGAAGCTCGAGGCCGAACTGGCCGCCGCCGAGAAGGCCGGGGACAGCAAGGCCGCCAAGGAGGCAGCGGACGCCCTCGAGGCCCGTCGCGCCTGGCTCAACGCCCTCGGCGGCTGAGCTCTCCACAGGTTCACTGATCTCCGCATGAGCGGGGTGCATCACGCCACACTGGCGGCATGCACCCCGCTCTGCTGTATCTGCCCGGCGCGCGCCTGAGCGTGGGCGAGCTCAGTGCCGCCCGGCTCGACGGCCATGTCGTCGAGGTCGGTGACGCCTACATCCCGGCTGATCTGCCGGAGTCCCCCGATGTGCGGGCGCAGAGCATCGCCGCGCTCGTCCAGGAGGGCGCAGCGGCCTGCGGGCCCAGTGCCGCCTGGATCCACGGCGCCCGCGATGCCCCGCCGTCGATCCACCACGTGCGACGCTGCGTGGAGCGCCGGGTGCGCCCGCGGGTGCAGACCAGAGTGTCGTTCCACGACACCTTGGTCCCCGCGGCGGACCTGGCCCGCCTCGGCGGGATCTTCGTGACGTCGCCGGTGCGCACGATGGGCGACCTCGCCACGGCGCTGCACCGCGATCCCCGTGTGCTCCCGTGGATGCAGGCCCTCGCCCAGGTCGACCCGACCGCGCTCGACGGCGCCATCGCCGACCTCCGGGCCCGGCACCGAGTGCCCGGCAGCGTCAGTGGTGTCGCGGCGTTGGAGCGGCTCGTCAGGAGGAGGTGACGCGGTAGACGTCGTAGACGGCGTCGATCCGGCGCACCGCGTTCAGGACGCGGTCCAGGTGCACGGCGTCACCCATCTCGAACACGAACCGACTGAGTGCCAGGCGCTCATCCGTCGTCGACACGGTCGCCGACAGGATGTTCACGTGATGCTCGCTGAGCACCCGCGTGACGTCCGAGAGGAGGCCGGAGCGGTCCAGGGCCTCCACCTGGATCTGCACACGGAACACGCTCTTCTTCGTCGGCGCCCAGGAGACCTCGACGAAGCGGTCCTGCTCGCCGCTGAGAGCCTTCACGTTCACGCAGTCCGCCCGGTGCACGGAGACACCGCTCCCTCGGGTGACGAAGCCGACGATGGGATCACCGGGCACCGGAGTGCAGCACTTCGCGAGCTTGACGAGGATGTCGTTCGCACCGCGCACCAGCACGCCGGAGTCGCCGCCCCGCGACTCTCGCGTCTGGACGCTTCCCGGAAGGTCGATCGCCCCGGTGGTCGGCTCGTCGGTGGCGACGAGCGCGGTGACCTTCTCCAGCACCGACTGGGTCGAGACGTGGCCCTCGCCGACAGCGGCGTAGAGACCCGAGACGTCCTCGTAGTGCATCTGGTGAGCGACCTCGGTGAACGAGTCCTGGCTCATCAGACGCTGCAGCGGGAGGTTCTGCCGGCGCATCGCGCGGGCGATCGCCTCCTTGCCCTGCTCGATGGCCTCTTCGCGGCGCTCCTTGGTGAACCAGCCGCGGATCTTGTTCCTGGCACGGGTGCTCTTGACGAACCCGAGCCAGTCCTGGCTCGGCCCCGCGTCGGGGTTCTTGGAGGTGAAGACCTCGACGACGTCGCCGCTCTTCAGCTCCGACTCCAGCGGCACCAGGCGTCCGTTGACCTTGGCGCCCATGGTGCGGTGCCCGATCTCGGTGTGCACGGCATAGGCGAAGTCGACCGGGGTGGCGCCGGCCGGGAGACCGATCACGCGCCCCTTCGGCGTGAAGACGTAGACCTCCTTGGCGCCGATCTCGAACCGCAGGGAGTCGAGGAACTCCCCGGGGTCTGCCGTCTCGGCCTGCCAGTCGGAGATGTGCGCGAGCCACGCCATGTCGGTGTCGGAGGCGCGGACCTCGGCCTTGCCTCCGCCGTTCATCCGCTCCTTGTACATCCAGTGCGCGGCGACGCCGTACTCCGCCTGGTGGTGCATCTCGTGCGTGCGGATCTGGATCTCGACCGTGCGACCGGCCGGGCCGATCACGGTCGTGTGCAGCGATTGGTAGAGGTTGAACTTCGGGGTGGCGATGTAGTCCTTGAACCGGCCGGGCAGCGGCGTCCAGCGAGCATGGATCGCCCCGAGCACCGCGTAGCAGTCGCGCACGGACGAGACGAGGACGCGGATCCCGATCAGATCGTAGATGTCGTCGAACTCGCGACCGCGGATGACCATCTTCTGATACACCGAGTACAGTTGCTTGGGCCGGCCGACGACCTTGCCGCGGATGCGCAGGTCGCGGAGGTCTTCGTCGATCTCCTCGATGACCTGGCTCAGGTACTTCTCGCGCTGCGGGGTGCGCTGGGCGATGAGGCTGTGGATCTCGTTGTAGATCTTCGGGTGGAGGACCGCGAAGGACAGGTCTTCGAGCTCCGACTTGATCGCCTGGATGCCGAGGCGATTGGCCAGCGGCGCGTAGATCTCCAGCGTCTCCTTGGCCTTCTTCGCCGCCTTCTCCGGCGGGACGAAGCCCCAGGTGCGGGCGTTGTGAAGCCGGTCGGCGAGCTTGATGAGCAGGACCCGGATGTCCTTCGACATCGCGACGATCATCTTGCGGACGGTCTCGGCCTGCGCGCTCTCGCCGTACTTGACCTTGTCGAGCTTGGTGACGCCGTCGACGAGCATCGCGACCTCGTCGCCGAACTCGGCGGTCAGATCGGTGAGCGCGTAACCGGTGTCCTCGACGGTGTCGTGCAGCAGGGCGGCGGCGATCGCGCGCGGTCCGAGACCGAGCTCCGCGAGGATCTGCGCGACGGCGAGCGGGTGCGTGATGTACGGCTCACCGCTCTGCCGCTTCTGACCCTCGTGCTTCTCCTTCGCCACGGCATAGGCGCGGGAGATGACAGCGAAGTCGCCCTTCGGGTGGTTGGCCCTGACGGTGCGGATCAGATTGTCGAGATCGTTGATCCGGGACGCGCGCGAGAAGATGCGGGGCACCAGCCGTCGCAGACTCGAACCCTGCGATGCCGTCTGCGGCTCCGCCATCCACTCACCTCCGAATCAGACAATCCTACGCGCGCTGAGCGGGGGTCGGCCCCGCGGCGGGGGCGTCAGGCGTCGACAGCCGCTTTGGTCCGTGCGGCACGGATGCGGGCGTCGCGCTCCTTGATCTGCGGCTCGTTCTCGCGGAACAGCGAGTACAGCGGCGCGGCCACGAAGAGCGTCGAGTACGTCGCCACGAGGATGCCCACGAAGATCGACAGCGAGATGTCGGTCAGCGTCTCGGCACCGAGCCAGAAGGCGCCGATGAAGAGGATCGCACCGACCGGCAGCGCCGCCACCACGGAGGTGTTGATCGACCGGATGAGGGTCTGGTTCACCGCGAGGTTGACCGACTCCCCGAACAGCCGCGACGTCTTCTCCCCGTCCTCCGTGGTGTTCTCCCTGATCTTGTCGAACACGACAGTGGTGTCGTACAGGGAGTACGCGAGGATCGTCAGGAAGCCGATGACGGCCGCCGGCGAGATCTCGAACCCGGCGAGGGCGTACACGCCGACCGTGATCACGAGCACGTCGAGCAGACCGATGATCGCCGCCGCCGACATCTTCCAGGTGCGGAAGTAGATGGCGAGGATGAGGAAGGTCAGCGCGAGGAAGATCGCCAGGCCCCACAGCGACTGCCGGGTGACGCTCTCGCCCCAGGCCGGGCCGATGAACGAGGAGGCGACCGCATTGGGCTCGACGCCGTAGGCGTCGGCGAGGGCGCCCGCCACCTGCTGTGTCTCCGCCTCCGTCATCTGATCGGTCTGCACCCGGACGTCCTGGTCGTTGACGATGACGACCTTGGTGGCGGCGCCGGGAACCACCGACTGCACCGCTTCGGTCGCGGTGTCCTGATCCGTGGTGTCGGGCGCGGCGACCGTGAACTGCGAGCCGCCGGTGAACTCGATCGAGAACTGGATCGGGCGGAACAGCGGCACGAGGGCCGAGCCGACGACCAGAGCGATCGCGATGATGAACCAGAGGCGGCGGCGGCCGACGAACGGGAAGGAGGTCTTGCCCGTGTAGAGGTTGTTGCCGAACTCATTCATGGAAGGCATCAGTTGTCTCCCTCTCTTCCGGCCGTGGTCTGTCTCTCGGCGGCGAGGGCCTCCGCCCGCTTGCGCTCGGCGATGGTCTGCCGGCGGTCCGCCTCTCCGCGCGAGCGCGCGTTCTTCGCCCCGCGCCCCGCGGACGCCGTGGCGACCTCGCGGTACTGCGAGCGGCTCCGGTACACGGCACCCAGGGCCTCGGGGTCGAGGCCGGAGAGCTTGTGCCCGCCGCCGAAGAACCGCGTACGAGCGAGCAGCTGCATGACCGGGTGGGTGAAGATGACGAAGATCAGCACGTCGATGACCGTCGTGAGGCCGAGGGTGAACGCGAAGCCCTTGACCGTCGAGTCGGCGAGGATGTACAGCACCACGGCGGCCAGGACGTTGATGGACTTGGAGATGTAGATCGTCCGCTTCGCCCGACCCCAGCCGTCCTCGACGGCACCGGTGATGGACTTGCCGTCGCGCAGTTCGTCTCGGATGCGCTCGAAGTAGACGATGAAGGAGTCCGCGGTGAAGCCGATCGACACGATCAGGCCGGCGACGCCGGCGAGCGACAGCCGGAAGCCGATCCGCCACGCCAGGATGCAGATGACGATGTACGTGAGCACCGCCATCACCGCGATCGACGCGATGATCACCGTCCCGAGTGCGCGGTAGGACAGCAGCGAGTACACCGCCACGAGCGCGAGACCGATGAGGCCCGCGATCAAACCGATCTGGAGCTGCTGGGTGCCGAGGGTCGCGGAGATCGTGTCCGAGCTCTGCACCTCGAAGCTGAGCGGAAGGGCTCCGAACTTGAGCTGGTCGGCCAGGGTCGTCGCGCTCTCCTGCGTGAAGCTGCCCGAGATGCTGGGACGGCCGTCGAGGATGACGCCGTTCATGCGCGGTGCGCTGATGACCTCGCCGTCGAGCACGAATGCGAACTGGTCGCGCGGCGACAGTCCGTCGATGCGGTTCTGGTTGAGGCGGGTGCTGACCTGGCCGAAGGCGTCCGCGCCCTCGCCGTTCATGGTGAGCTGCACGATCCAGGCACCGGAGCGCGGGTCGCGTCCCGCGGTGGCGTCGGTGATCGCGCGGCCGTCCAGCTCAGCCGGGCCCAGGATGAACTTGGCCGTGTCATCGGGCGAGCAGGCGATCACCGGCTCGTCCTTCGGGGCCTTCGACGGGTCGTTGGCGGGGTTGGCGCAGTCGTACGCCTGGAACTCCGCCGCGAGCTTGTCGGTGACCCACGAGAGGTCGCTGGCGTCCGTGGGCTCCGCCGTGGGCTCCGCATTCAGCGACGGGTCCGGGCTCGGGTACGGCGTGGAGTTGCCGTCCTCGCCGACGAACTCGGTGCTCGCCGCCGTGGTGTAGAGCACCGGACGGAACTCGAGCTGAGCGCTGGACTGGATGCGCTGCCGCGTCTGCTCGTCAGCCTCGCCGGGGATCTGGACGACGATGTTGCGCCCGCCCTCGGTGGTGATGTCGGCCTCGGCGACGCCGGAGGCGTCGACACGCTGACGGATGATCGCCGCGGCCTGATCGAGCTGCTCCTGCGTCGGCGCGGCTCCGTCCTCGGTCTCGGCGCTCAGGACGATCTGGGTGCCGCCCTGCAGATCGAGCGCGAGCTCGGGTGTCCACGAGCTCTGCTTGAAGACGTACACACCCAGCGCGTTGATGCCGAAGAGCACGCCCGTCACGAGGAGCAGGCCGAGGAGGACCCGCCAGGCGTGGCGGACGGGAGAGGATGAAGCCACGTGTGTTCAGCTTTCTGGAAGGACGGTGATCCGGGAGGCCGTGACGGCCCGCGTGCTACTTGTCGTCGGCGTCCCGCTCGAGGCGGGCGCGGGTCTCCTCCGGCGTCTCCAGCGCGGGAGCGGCGGTCTCGTCGACGATGTGGTCGTCCGCGCCGGCGAGAGGCACGTCGACGATGGCGTCCTTGGGCTCCACGACACGGAGGATGGCCTGGCTGTGCACCTCGATGACGGTGCCGGGCGCGATCTCCACGAGGGCCGGGGAATCGAGGTCTTCGGCGTCGTACGCGACGATGGTGCCGTAGATGCCGCCCTGCAGCAGGACCTTGGCGCCGGGCACCGTCTTGGTCGCCTTCTCCTCCTGCTCGGCCTTCATCTGCCGGGTGCGCTTGCGCGTGTTGAAGATCATGAAGATCAGCAGGACGGCGAGGAGTCCGAAGAGGACAAATTCCATGGGCATGGGGATGGCGCCTTTCTCAGGTGCACGCACCAGCCTTTGGGCGCACAGCGGTATCGGGGAAGTCTTCAGCGATTATAGGTCATCCAACTTCAGCATCCCGTCCGGGTGCGCCACACCGAGGTGGTCGTAGGCCTCCGGCGTCGCGACCCGCCCTCGGGGCGTCCTGCCCAGGAAGCCGATCCGGACGAGATAGGGCTCGACCACGCTCTCGACCGTCTCCGGCTCCTCTCCCACCGCCACCGCGAGCGTGCTCAGGCCGACCGGTCCGCCGCGGAACCGACGCACCAGGGCCTCCAGCACCGCGCGGTCCAGACGGTCCAGTCCGATCGCGTCCACGTCGTAGAGGTCGAGGGCCGCCCGCACGCCGCTGAGCGTCGCCTCGCCGCCACCGTGCACGAGCGCATAGTCGCGCACGCGGCGCAGCAGCCGGTTCGCGATGCGCGGGGTCCCGCGGGAGCGTCGCGCGATCTCGGAGAGCGAGTCCGTCGGGAGGTCGACGCCGAGCACCGCAGCGGAACGGCCGATCACCCGCTCCAGCTCCCCCTCATCGTAGAACTCGAGGTGCCCGGTGAAACCGAACCGGTCCCGCAGCGGATTGGGCAGCAGCCCGGAACGCGTGGTGGCACCGACCAGGGTGAACGGAGACAGCTCCAGCGGGATGCTGGTCGCCCCCGCGCCCTTCCCGACCATGATGTCGATCCGGTAGTCCTCCATGGCGAGGTACAGCATCTCCTCCGCCGACCGGGCCATGCGATGGATCTCGTCGATGAAGAGGACCTCGCCGGGCACGAGGCTCGACAGCAGCGCCGCCAGATCCCCGGCGTGCTGGATCGCAGGCCCGCTGGACATGCGCAGCGGACGCTCGCTCTCGTGCGCCACGATCATCGCCAGCGTCGTCTTGCCGAGTCCGGGAGGGCCGGCGAGCAGGATGTGGTCCGCAGGGCGCGATTGGATGCGGGCCGCCTCCAGGAGGAGCTGCAGCTGTCCCCGCACCTTCTGCTGCCCCACGAACTCGTCGAGGCTCGAGGGGCGGAGGGCGCCCTCGATGGCGAGTTCGGACTCGTCCGTCGGCTCGGTCGGATCGAGGGCGTCAGCCACGGCCCTGGCCTGCCTGCGCGGGTCCGAGCAGCGCGAGCGTACGCCGCAGGAGGAGGGCGACCGACGCGCGCTCGGTGTCCGTCGCATCCGTCGCCGTCTGGGTCGCCGCCTCGGCTGCGACCTTCTCCGACCAGCCGAGCCCGACGAGCGCCACCGTCACCTGGGTGACGATGTCCCCGCCTCCGGCCGCCGCAGGAGCCGACGGCGCAGCCACGGGCTGCACCTTGCCGGCGAGCTGCACGACGATGAGCTTGGCCGTCTTCGGGCCGATGCCGGAGACCCGACGGAACGGAGCGTCGTCCTCCGCGGTCACCGCCTCGGCGATCTGGTCGGCGGTGAGGTGCGACAGCACGCCGAGCGCCGACTTCGGACCGACCCCGGTGACGCTGAGCAGCAGGCTGAAGATCTCCAGCTCTCCGCGGTCGGCGAACCCGAACAGGGACAGCGAGTCCTCCCGCACGATGAGGCTCGTGTGCAGCAGGAGCTTCTCCCCCACCGTCGCGGTGTGGGCGACATCGGCCGGGACCGCGACCGCGAAGCCCACGCCGCCGACGTCGATGATGACCTGGTCCGGCGTCGTGTGCAGCACGGTGCCGTGCAGAGAGGAGATCATCCTCTCAGTCTAGGAGCCGGCTCGTAGATATGTTCGAGCGACACGCTCCGCGTCGGCCCATGCGCGCTGCGCGGGGGTCAGGCCGCCGCCCGCGCGGCTCGACACCGGGGCGCCGCGGCGCCAGGCGTGACAGAGGGCGATCGCCAGGGCATCGGCGGCGTCGGCCGGCTGCGGAGGGGCATCCAACCGCAGGATCCGCGCGATCATCGCCTGGACCTGACGCTTGTCGGCGGAGCCGTACCCGGTGACGGCGGCCTTGACCTCGCTCGGCGTGTGGGTCGCCGCCGGCAGGCCCGCCTCTGCGGCGATCAGGAGCGCGACACCGCTCGCCTGCGCGGTGCCCATGACCGTATGCGTGTTCTGCTGCGCGAACACCCTCTCGACCGCGACCGCATCGGGTCGGTGCTCGGCGATCGCGGCGCGGATGCCCGCCGCGACGACGGCGAGGCGGTCGCCGATCTCCGCATCCGGGGCGGAGCGGATCACCCCCACGTGGACCAGCGTGCCGCGGCGGGCACGGTCGACATCGACGATCCCGACACCGCACCGGGTGAGTCCGGGGTCGATGCCGAGCACGCGCAGCGAAGTGGTCACCCGATCAGGCTAGGCCGCGTGCGCCGTCGTCGACTCGCGCCGCGCCTAGGCGTCGTCGTTCTCGAGCTCCGCCTGGACTTCGGCGGACAGATCGAAGTTGCTGAAGACGTTCTGCACGTCCTCGCTGTCCTCGAGCGCATCGATGAGGCGGAACACCTTGCGGGCGGTCTCGGCGTCGATCTCGACCTTGAGGTTCGGCACGAACTCGACGTCCGCCGACTCGTAGTCGATCCCGGCGTCCTGCAGGGCCGAGCGGACGGCCACCAGGTCGCTCGCCTCGGTGATGACCTCGAAGCCCTCGGCGTGCGGCTCGATCTCCTCGGCGCCGGCCTCCAGCGCCGCCATCATGACGTCATCCTCGGTGGTGCCCTCGGAACCGACGACGATGACGCCCTTGCGGCTGAAGTTGTACGCGACACTGCCCGGGTCGGCGAGGGTGCCGCCGTTGCGGCTGAGTGCCGTGCGCACCTCGGCCGCGGCGCGGTTCTTGTTGTCGGTCAGACACTCGATCATGAGCGCGACGCCGTTGGGCCCGTAGCCCTCGTACATGATCGAGGTGTACTCGACGGCCTCGCCGCCGATGCCGGCACCGCGCTTGATGGCGCGGTCGATGTTGTCCTTGGGGACGGAGGTCTTCTTCGCCTTGAGCACCGCGTCGAAGAGCGTCGGGTTGCCCTGCAGATCGGCGCCGCCCAGCTTGGCCGCGACCTCGATGTTCTTGATGAGCTTGGCCCAGGACTTCGCACGGCGCGCGTCGATGACGGCCTTCTTGTGCTTGGTCGTGGCCCACTTGGAATGCCCGGACATAAGTCTCCGCTCGTCGTCTGCGCCCCGGAACGCCGCCCAGGGCGTCGTCCAGTCTATCGAAACGTGCCGCGGCACCGCTCCGGTTCCGCTGGCACAGGCGTTCGCGCGAGTTCAGGCATCTGCGCGCGGAGGCGCCTGTTCTCCCGCGCAGGCCTGAACTCGCAGTCGCGAAGTCAACGGCGGGAGATCCGATCCAGGAAGCGCCGGTGGAACCGCGTCTCGTTCGAGATCTCCGGGTGGAAGCTCAGGCCGAGCAGCCCGTCCTGCTCCACGGCGACCACACGGCCGTCCGGCAGCGTCGCGAGCACCGAGGCCCGCGGCCCCACCGCCTCCACGACAGGTCCGCGGATGAAGGCTGCGGTCACCGGCTCGTGGAACGCGGGCACCGTCAGCTCCGCCTCGAACGACTCGGCCTGCCGCCCGAACGCGTTGCGCCGCACGACCGCATCGAGTCCGCCGAAGCTCTGCTGCCCGTCGATCGCGTCGATGACCTCATCGGCCAGCAGGATCAGCCCCGCGCAGGTGCCGAGCACCGGCATCCCGCCGGCGATCGCGTCACGGATCGGCTGCTGCAGCCCGAACAGCCGCGCCAGCTTGTCGATCACGGTCGATTCGCCGCCAGGGATCACGAGGCCGTCGACCCGGGCGAGTTCCTCGGGCCGACGGACCAGAGCGACGTCGGCGCCGAGGGCCTCGAGGAGCACGGCATGCTCCCGCACGTCCCCCTGGAGCGCGAGGACGCCGACGCGCGGACTACCAGCCACGCTCGGCGAGGCGGTGCGGCGCGGGCAGGTCGCTCACATTGATGCCGACCATCGCCTCGCCCAACCCGCGGGACACCTCGGCGATCACCTTCGGGTCGTCGAAGAACGTGGTGGCCTTGACGATAGCCTTCGCCCGCTCGGCGGGATTGCCGGACTTGAAGATGCCGGAGCCGACGAACACGCCGTCGGCGCCGAGCTGCATCATCATCGCCGCGTCGGCCGGGGTCGCGACCCCACCGGCAACGAACAGCACCACGGGGAGCCTCCCGGTCTCGGCGATCTCCGCGACGAGCTCATAGGGCGCCTGCAACTCCTTCGCCGCCACGAACAGTTCGTCCTTCGGCAGCGCGGTCAGCGCGGCGATCTCTCCCCGGATCTTCCGGATGTGCTTCATCGCCTCGGACACGTCACCCGTGCCGGCCTCGCCCTTGGAGCGGATCATCGCCGCGCCCTCGTTGATGCGGCGCAGCGCCTCCCCCAGGTTCGTGGCCCCACAGACGAACGGCACGGTGAAGCCGAACTTGTCGATGTGGTTCACGTAGTCGGCGGGCGAGAGCACCTCGGACTCGTCGATGTAGTCGACGCCGAGCTCCTGCAGCACCTGCGCCTCGACGAAGTGCCCGATCCGCGCCTTCGCCATGACGGGGATGGACACCGCGTCGATGATGCTGTCGATCATGTCCGGGTCGCTCATCCGCGAGACGCCGCCCTGCGCGCGGATGTCCGCGGGGACCCGCTCCAGTGCCATCACGGCGACGGCGCCGGCGTCCTCGGCGATCTTCGCCTGCTCGGCGGTGACGACGTCCATGATGACGCCGCCCTTGAGCATCTCGGCGAGACCGCGCTTCACGCGTGCGGATCCGGTGGTGGGCTGCTCGGTCATGGGGGTCTCCTGTCGGATGATCCGAAATGGTTTTTGCTCTAGATCAAAGGTAGCACTGTCCGCTCCACCTAGAATCTCGGAGGAGGATCATGAGCGAGCAGATCAGGGGAACCACCGCGGCCGAGATCGCGGACAGCGTGCGCGCCCTCCGGGACCGCGGCACGCTCCGCCCCGGCGAGGTCCTTCCTCCGGTGCGCGAGCTCGCGGCGACACTCGGTGTCAACCGGAACACCGCGGTCGCCGCCTACCGCCAGCTCGCGCAGGCGGGACTCGTGCATTCGCGAGGGCGCGCGGGCACCGTGCTCGCCGGCGTCGACGTCGTGCCGCAGGAGGGCTACGCGCCGGACACCGTGCTCCGCGACATCGGCACGGGCAACCCCGACCCTTCTCGGATCCCCGACCCGTCGCAGGCGCTCGGCACGATCGGCCGCCGCCCCGTGCTCTACGGCGAGCCGGTGATCGACCGCGGTCTCGAAGCGTGGGCACGGGAGTGGATGGGCGCCGACCTTCCAGGGCAGGACTTCCGCGTCACCGTCACCAGCGGGGCCGTGGATGCCGTCGAACGGCTGCTCGCCCAGGCCCTGATGCGGGACGACGCGGTGGCCCTCGAGGACCCCTGCTTCCTCGCGAGCATCCATACCGTGCGGCTCGGCGGGTACCGGGCCGTCACGGTGCCGGTGGACGAGGAGGGCATGACGGTCGACGGCCTCCGTGCCGCTCTGGACGCGGGTGTCCGCGCCGTCATCTGCACCCCGCGGGCACAGAACCCGACGGGCGTCAGCCTCTCCCCCGCCCGGGCGAAGGCGCTGCGGGCCGTGCTCGCCGATCACCCGTACGTGCTCGTGATCGAGGACGACCACTTCTCTCTGCTCTCGCAGCGCCCCTACGAGTCGCTGATCGGCCCGGAGCACCGACGGTTCGCCCTGGTGCGCTCGGTGTCGAAGTTCCTGGGCCCTGACATGTGCCTGGCCCTCGCGGCGACCGATCCCGAGACCGCTGAGCGCCTGGCGATGCGGCTCAGCCCCGGCACCACCTGGGTGAGCCACCTGCTGCAGCGCCTCACGCTCGCCCAGCTCACCGACCCCGCCGTGCGCGATGAGATCGCGGAGGCAGGTCGGCACTACGCCGCGCGGAACGCCGCCTTCGCGGAACGCCTGCGCGCGGAGGGGATCGACGCCCCGGACCCGGACGGCCTGAGCCTGTGGGTCGGCTTCGCCAAGCCGGCGCGCGCCATCGCCGACCACCTCATGCGCCGGGGCTGGCTCGCGCGCACCGGCGACGACTTCGCGCTGGACGAGCGCGCCGAGCCTTCGCGCCACCTCCGCCTGACCGTGCACGACCTCTCCGAGGACGACACGGCGACCCTCATCGCCGACCTCGTCGCCGCCGGACGATGACCACCCGACGCGGGCTCCGGCCCGCCCAGAATGAAAGGGACCGGGTATGAAGATCCTGTCCATCCAGTCCGCCGTCGCATACGGTCACGTCGGCAATTCCGCGGCTGTCTTCCCGCTCCAGCGCATCGGCGTCGAGGTGCTGCCGGTCTACACCGTCACCTTCTCGAACCACACCGGGTATGGCGCCTGGCGCGGCCCGCTGATCGACCCCGCCGATGTGGGCGAGGTCATCACCGGCATCGAGGAGCGCGGCGTGTTCGGCTCCATCGACGCCGTGCTCAGCGGCTACCAGGGCAGCGAGGGCATCGGCGACGTCATCATCGACGCGGTCGCCAGGGTGAAGGCCGCGAACCCCACGGCGCTGTACGCGTGCGACCCGGTCATGGGCAACGCGAAGTCCGGCTGCTTCGTGGCTCCGGCCATCCCGATCCTGCTCCGCGAACGCGTGGTGCCGGTGGCCGACATCATCACGCCGAACCAGTTCGAGCTGGGCTTCCTCACCGAGACCGAGCCCGACACGCTCGAGTCGACCCTCGCGTCGGTCGACCTCGCGCGGGCGATGGGGCCGCGCACGGTGCTCGTCACGAGCGTCGAGCGGCCGGACCGCGAAGAGGGCACGATCGAGATGCTCGCCGTGGACGACGCGGGCGCGTGGCTCGTGCAGACCCCGCACCTGCCGATGAAGGCGAACGGCTCCGGCGACGTGACGGCGGCGCTGTTCACCGCGCACTACGTCGCGACCGGCAGCGCGCAGACCGCTCTGGAGCGCACCGCCTCGAGCGTCTACGACCTGCTGCAGGCCACGCTCGACTCGGGCGAGCGCGAGCTGCAGCTCGTCGAGGCGCAGGAGTTCTACGCGAACCCGCGGATGCAGTTCACCGCACGGCAGGTGCGCTGAGTCCCCGGAACGGGGACCCCGACGCGACGGCTCAGCGGTCGGCGGGGGGCCACGCCTCGGCGACGGCCTCCCGCACCTCGCCGAGGAGCTGCGGGAGCGCCTTCGTCTTGGCGATGATCGGGAAGAAGTTCGCGTCCGAGCGCCACCGCGGCACCACGTGCTGGTGCAGATGCGCGTCCACGCCCGCTCCGGCCACCGCTCCCTGGTTCATGCCGAGGTTGAAGCCGTCGCAGCCGGAGACCTCGCGGAGCACGCGCATCGCGGTCTGGGTGAGGGCGCCGATCTCGGCGACCTCCTCGGCCGTCGCCTGGTCGTAGGTGGCGATGTGCCGGTACGGGCAGACGAGCAGGTGACCCGAGTTGTACGGGAAGAGGTTCAGCAGCACGTACGCGGTCTCCCCGCGCGCCACGATGAGCCGCTCGGCATCCGGGTACTTCGGTGCCTCGCAGAACGGGCATTCCTCGCGCAGCGGCTCCGGCCCGGCCTGGATGTACGCCATCCGGTGCGGGGTCCACAGCCGCTGGAACTCGTCGGGCACCCCGACGAGACGGGAGGCGTCCTCGAGGTCCGCCTCACCGTCCGTCATGCGAGGTCTCCCGCCTTCAACACCAGCGCGTGCGAGGCGATGGCGGCGCTGATCCGGCGCACCGCGTCGGCGACCGGCACGCCGTTCTCCTGCGTGCCGTCGCGGAAGCGGAACGACACCGTCCCCGCGGCACGATCCTGCTCCCCCACGATGAGGATCAGCGGCACCTTCGCGGTGGTGTGATTCCGGATCTTCTTCTGCATCCGGTCGTCGGAGTGGTCGACGTCGGCCCGCACGCCCGCCGCCCGGAGCTGCGCGATGACGTCGTCCAGGTAGTCGCCGTACTGCTCGGCCACCGGCACACCCACCACCTGGCTGGGCGCGAGCCAGAGCGGGAAGTCGCCGGCGTAGTGCTCGAGGAGGATCGCGAAGAAGCGCTCGACGGAGCCGAGGAGCGCCCGGTGGATCATCACAGGCCGGTGCTTCTGCCCGTCGGGACCGGTGTACTCCAGCTCGAACCGGTCGGGCTGGTTGAAGTCGAGCTGGATGGTCGACATCTGCCAGGTGCGGCCGATGGCGTCGCGGGCCTGCACCGAGATCTTCGGGCCGTAGAAGGCCGCGCCACCCGGGTCGGCGACGAGCTCGAGACCGGATTCGATCGCGACCTCGCGCAGCGTGTCGATCGCCGTCGCCCACTGCTCGGGCTCGCCGAGGAACTTCGGGTTGCCCTCCTCGTTCGTCGAGAGCTCGAGGTAGAAGTCGTTGAGGCCGTAGTCCCGGAGCAGGTCGAGCACGAGGTTCAGGTTGGTGGTGAGCTCCTCCTTCACCTGGTCCTGGGCGACGTAGATGTGCGCGTCGTCCTGGGTCAGACCGCGCACGCGGGTGAGCCCCGACAGCGTGCCGGACTTCTCGTAGCGGTAGACCGTGCCGAACTCGGCCAGACGCAGCGGCAGCTCCCGGTAGGAGCGCCCGCGCGAACGGAAGATGAGGTTGTGGAACGGGCAGTTCATCGGCTTCAGGTAGTAGTCCTGGCCCTGGCGGGTGACGTTGCCCTCGTCGTCGACGACCTCGTCGAGGTGCATCGGGGGGAACATGCCGTCCGCATAGGTCTGCAGGTGCCCGGACGTCATGAAGAGATCCTTCTTCGTGATGTGCGGGCTGTTGACGAGGTCGTAGCCGTTGCGCAGCAGGTGCTTGCGCAGGTTCTCCTCGATCTCGTAGCGGATGATGCCGCCCTTGGGATGGAACACGGCCAGTCCCGAGCCGATCTCGTCCGGGAACGAGAACAGGTCCATCTCGGCGCCGAGCTTGCGGTGGTCGCGACGCTCGGCCTCGGCGATGCGCTCCTGGTAGGCGCGCAGCTCGTCCTTCGTCGGCCATGCGGTGCCGTAGATGCGCTGGAGCTGCGGGTTCTTCTCGCTCCCCCGCCAGTACGCGGCGGCGATGCGGGTGAGGTCCCAGCCATTGCCGATCATGCGCGTGTTGGGCAGGTGCGGACCGCGGCAGAGGTCCTTCCAGACGACCTCGCCATCGCGGGTGGTGTTGTCGTAGATCGTGAGCTCGCCCTCGCCCACCTCGACGGATGCCCCCTCGGCGATCTCGCCCTCGGAGGCCGTCGACGGGCCCTTGAGCCCGATGAGCTCGAGCTTGAACGGCTCGTCCGCGAGCTCCGCACGAGCCTCCTCGTCGGTCACGACGCGACGGACGAAGCGCTGGCTCTCGCGGACGATGCGCTGCATCTCCTTGGAGATCGCCTTGATGTCCTCGGGCGTGAACGGGGTGTCGACGCCGAAGTCGTAATAGAAGCCGTCGGTGATGGGCGGACCGATGCCGAGGTTCGCCTGCGGGTTGATCCGCTGCACCGCCTGCGCGAGCACATGCGCGGTCGAGTGACGCAGGATGTTCAGGCCGTCGGGGCTGTCGATCGTGACGGGCTCGACGTCGTCGGTGTCGGTGACCGTCGCAGCGAGGTCCTTCAGGACGCCGCCGACGCGCATGGCGACGACGTTTCGGTCAGAGAACAGGGCGAAGCCGTCGGTCGGCTGGGCGTTTTCAGGCACTGATCACTCCATCTGGGTCTGGATCTAGGCTACTCGTCCGCTCGCCGGTCGCCGACCGTCACGCGGCGGTCTCCGACAGCGGATCCGCGGCCGCCGGTGCGAAGATGATGATCGCCGCCCCGGCCAGCGCCACCACGGATCCGATCACGTCCCACGAGGTGGGGCGGAATCCGTCGACGATGACGCCCCAGGCGAGGGAGCCTGCGATGAAGATCCCGCCGTAGGCGGCCAGGACGCGGCCGAAGTTCGCGTCCGGCTGCAGCGCCGCGATGAACCCGTAGGCACCGAGGGCCATCACCCCGAGGACGGCGAACAGCCACCCCCTGTCCTCCTTCACCGCCTGCCAGATGAGCCAGGCACCGCCGATCTCGGCGATGGCGGCGAGGAAGAAGAGGACGGTGATGCGCAGCACGGTCATCGCCTCAGTGTGACAGGCACGGCGTCCGACGGGGACGGTAGCGTGGGCGCATGACACGGACGATCGCCCGCTGGCTCCTTGCTCTCGCCCTCGGGACGATGGGCGTGCTGCACTTCACCCAGACACGCGGGTTCCGGGTCGTCGTGCCCGACTGGGCGACCCGCTTGACCCGGATGGACAAGGACACGATCGTCCTGGCGTCGGGTGCGGCCGAGGTCGCGCTCGCGGCGGGCCTGGTGGCTCTGCCGCGGGAACGCCGCAAGATGGGGTGGGCGACGGCGGGATTCTTCGCCGCGGTCTTCCCTGGCAACTGGCATCAGTGGCGCACCGGGAGATCGACGCCCGGGCTCGACACGGAGCGGCGGCGGTTCGGCCGCCTGTTCCTGCAGCCTCTGCTGATCGCCTGGGCCCTGTGGGCGACCCGATGACCTCGCCCTCGATCGTCTGGTTCCGCGACGATCTCCGCCTGGCCGACAACCCCGCGCTGCGTGCCGCGGTCGACCGCGACGAACCGATCATCGCGCTCTTCGTCCTCGATGAGGAGTCCCCCGGCATCCGTCGGCTGGGCGGTGCCGCGCGTTGGTGGCTGCACCATTCGCTGGCCTCCCTCGCCGCGCGGCTGCAGGAGAAGGGGACGACGCTGGTGCTGCGGCGCGGGCCCGCCGACCGGATCGTGCGGGAGCTGGTCGCCGAGTCGGGTGCCGGAGCGGTCTTCTGGAACCGCCGCTACGAGGCGGCCGGGCGCGAGATCGACGCGGGGCTGAAGGCGACGCTGCGCGACGACGGTCTCCAGGTGGCGTCTTTCGCGGGGTCGCTCCTGCACGAGCCGTGGACGGTCACCACCGGGAGCGGCACGCACTATTCGGTCTTCACGCCGTTCTGGCGGGCCTGTCTGGCCCTTCCGGCCCCGCGCGCTCCGCTCCCCGAACCCCGCGAGCTCCCCGGCGCCGGGAAGCGGCTCTCCTCCGATGCGCTGGACGACTGGGGGCTGCTACCGACCGCCCCGGACTGGGCGGGCGGGCTCCGCGAGACATGGGAGCCCGGGGAGCCCGCCGCGCGCCGCCGGTTGCAGCACTTCCTCGCCGACGACATCCGCACGTACGACCACGCTCGCGACGCCCCGGCTGCCGGTGCCACCTCCCGGCTGTCTCCGCGACTGCGCTGGGGCGAGCTCAGTCCGTTCACCGTGTGGCATGAGGCGATCGAGGTCGACGGGGCGGGCGGATTCCTCTCGGAGCTGGGCTGGCGCGAGTTCGCCTGGCACACGCTGTTCCACTTCCCCGACCTCGCGACGAAGAACCTGCGGCGGGAGTTCGACGCGTTCCCGTGGCCTCCGCTGGATCCCGCACGTCTGGAGCTCTGGCAGCACGGCGAAACCGGAGTTCCCCTCGTCGACGCGGGCATGCGCGAGCTCTGGCACACCGGGTACATGCACAACCGGGTGCGGATGGTCACGGCATCGTTCCTCGTCAAGAACCTCCTCATCGACTGGCGCCTCGGCGAGGAGTGGTTCTGGGACACGTTGGTGGACGCCGATGACGCGAGCAATCCGTTCAACTGGCAGTGGGTCGCGGGTTCCGGCGCCGACGCTGCCCCGTACTTCCGCGTGTTCAACCCGGAGCTGCAGGCCAGGAAATTCGACGGCGAGGGGCACTACATCGGGCGCTGGGCTGCGGACGCCCCCACTGAGCCGATCGTCGACCTCGGCGAGACGCGCAAGGCTGCGCTCGCCGCCTACGACGTCGTGAAGCGCACCGGAGCACCACGGGGCTGACGCGCGCCCCGGCCCGTCACGGACTCCGGCACATGGCAGACTGGTGGCCGTGAGCCCGTCCCGCAAGCCCGCCGTCGTGCGGGGCTTCGCGACCTCGTCGCTCGCGATCTTCGTGGCTCTCGCAGGTCATGTGAGCGGCGGCGGAGAGATGCCGGGCCCCTTGGGCATCCTCGTGCCCTGGCTGTTCGCCTTCATGGTGAGCGTGCTGCTCGCCGGACGGAAGCTCTCCCTCACCCGACTCGCCCTCTCGGTGGCTGTGAGCCAGTTCCTCTTCCACGTGCTCTTCGTGCTCGGCACGGTCACTCCGTCCGGCGTGGCGATCCGGCACGTGCACGGCGCACCGCTCGTGCTTCCCGCAGCCGAGGGCGCTGCGGTCGTCGCGACCGCGGACGCCGCGATGTGGCTCGGGCACGCCCTCGCCGCCCTCCTCACGGTGACGGCGCTCCACCGCGGCGAGCGGCTGCTCCTCACCGTGCGTGATCTCGCCGTCCGATTGATCCGCTGGGTGCGTCGGCGTGCGGACGTGACGCTCGCCCCGCGCTCCGCCACCTCTCCGTGTCGCCTGGCCGGGGTCTTCCTCGTCCGGACGGCCCATGATCTTCGGCTCCTCACCCCGCTTCTCGGGCGCGCACCGCCCTCTCTTCCCGCGCTCTGATCCGCGCCCACGGCTTCGCGCCGTGCGGTGCGTCCTCGCGCTGTCCCGGTGACGCGCGTCCGAACGCAGGTACCCACGTCGCTCGGCGACGTCTGAAGAGAGGCTCTTCCATGTCCCCTGTCCGCAGATTCGCGGCCGGGGCGGTGCTGGCGGCTGTCGCGATCCTCGCGACGGCAGCGCCGGCGACCGCCCATGACCAACTCCTCGAGAGCGACCCCGGCGACGGTGAGCATCTCGATGCTGCGCCCTCGAGCGTCACCATGACGTTCTCGGGCGAGCTCCTCGTCCTCGACGAGTCGACCGCCGGGGCCGTCGTCCTCGTCGTCGACGCGGAGGGCGAGGACTGGGCGACCGGCGAGGTGGAGGTGCGCGGCCGGAATGTCACGGCCGCTCTCAGGACGGACATGCCGGACGGCGGGTACCAGGTGCGTTGGCAGGTCGTCTCCGAGGACGGGCACCCGATCGCGGGGGTCATCCCCTTCGCCGTCGGAGACGCCGTCCCGCTGGAGTCGACACAGAACCCGGAGCCGACCTCCTCCGCCCCGGACGACTCGTCGACCGCATCGGATCAGAACGCAGACGAGACGGGCGACCCGATCCGGGTCCTGCTCGTCGGCGGGGCGGGCGCGGCACTCGCCGTCGCTGCTTTCGCCCTCCTCCTCAATCTCCGCCGCCGCCGCGCGGCCGCCGTGCCGCCGGAATCCGGCGACGACACGGCAGAGAACTCCTGAAAGGCATCATCATGAACACTCGCACTTCTCTTCCCCGCCTCGGCGCGGCGATCGTCCTCTCGCTCGTCGCGCTCACCGGGTGCACCGCGCCCACAGCCGAGACGCCGACCAGCGCCCCCGCCGGTGAGGTCCTCCGGATCGACGACGCCTGGGTCAAGTCGGCCGATGACGGCATGTCCGCGGGCTTCGGCGTACTCGTCAACGAGGGCGCGGCGGACGTGACGGTGACGTCGGTCACCTCCGCCGCCTCGCCGATGATCGAACTGCACGAGACCGTGGAGAACGAGGCCGGGGAGATGGTCATGCGGGAGATCGCCGGGGGCTTCGTCGTCCCCGCCGGCGGCACCCTCGCCCTCGAGCCCGGGGGGAATCACATCATGATGATGGACCTCTCCGAGCCTCTGAAAGCCGGTGACGAGGTCGCGTTCACCGTCACCCTGTCGGACGACTCCACGTTCGAGTTCGCCGCGCCGGTGAAGGACTACTCCGGCGCGAACGAGAACTACGACGGCGCCGACGACCACGAGGGCATGGACCACTGATGTCCGCGCGCGTCTCGGGCGCCCGCGCCGGCCGCACCGGCTCGACTCGGCGGCAGTTCCTCCTCGGAGGGGCTGTCGCCGGTGTCGGGGCCGCCGTCGCGGTCGGGGCGGATGTCGCCCTCACGCGAGCGGACACGGAGGCTCCCGCGGCCCCCGCACCGCTCAACGGCTCCCTCACCGTCCCGTTCCACGGCGTCCATCAAGCCGGGATCGACACCGCGGCGCAGGCGCACGGCTCGTTCGTGGCGCTCGATCTGCGCCCGGAGGTCGACCGCGACGCGCTCCGCCGGCTCCTGCGGATCCTCACGGACGATGCGGCGAGGCTCACCCAGGGACGGTCGGCGCTCGCGGACTCGGAGCCGGAGCTCGCCGTCGCCCCGGCCCGGTTGACGATCACATTCGGCTTCGGTCCGGCACTCGTGGCACGGGCTGGCGGCAGCACCCCCTCGTGGCTCGCGCCGCTTCCCGCCTTCCGGGTGGACCGCCTGCAGCCGGAGTTCTCGGACGGAGACCTGCTCCTCCAGATCGCAGCTGACGACCCCCTGACCGTCGCACACGCGCAGCGCATGCTCCTGAAGGACGCGCGCGGCTTCGCGACCGTCCGGTGGATCCAGCAGGGCTTCCGCCGCGCACACGGCACCGAGCGACCGGGGACGACCATGCGCAATCTCTTCGGACAGGTCGACGGCACGAGCAACCCGCAGCCGGGGACCGACGACTTCGAGCGCGTGGTCTGGAGTGATGACGGCTGGCTGGCCGGCGGCACGGGCATGGTCCTGCGCCGCATCCGCATGGACCTCGACGCCTGGGACCGCCTGGATCGCGGGGGCCGCGAGGCCTCCGTCGGGAGGACCCTGCGCGAGGGCGCGCCGCTCACGGGGACGTCGGAGTTCGACGAGCCGGACTTCGACGCGACGACGGCCATCGGGTTCCCCGTCATCCCGGCGTTCGCGCACATCCGGCGCGCTCGCGGAGACGGGACGGAGCGCATCTTCCGACGGGCGTATAACTACGACGAGCGCCCGGCCGGAGACGGCGTGTCCGAATCCGGGCTGCTCTTCGCCGCGTTCCAGGCCGACGTCGCGCGGCAGTTCGTCCCGATGCAGCAGCGGCTCGACGAGCTCGACCTGCTCAACGAGTGGACGGTCCCGATCGGATCCGCCGTGTTCGCCGTCCCTCCGGGATGTGCGGAGGGCGGCTACATCGGGGAGACGCTCCTCGACTGAGGCCGAGGAGTCAGTGGGGTCCGGGGGGGCCCCGCCGGGGGGGGGGGGGGGCCCCCCGCCCCCCCGGCGGGGGGGGGGGGGCGCGCGGCC
>NZ_JAMBDU010000024.1:0-54931 GCF_025143875.1 Microbacterium meiriae
GGGCGCCGCGGGGCGGCGCCCCCTCACCCCCCACCTCCCCGGGGGCGCCCGCGTCGTCGTCTGCTCGCACCTCGGACGCCCCGAGGGCGCGCCCGATCCGCAGTTCAGCCTGGAGCCGGTCGCGCAGCGACTGTCCGAGCTGCTCGGCGCACCGGTCGCCTTCGCGGGCGACACGGTCGGCGAAGCCGCGAAGGACGCCGTGGCGTCCCTCGAGAACGGCCAGGTCGTCGTGATCGAGAACCTCCGGTTCAACCCGGGGGAGACCTCGAAGGACGAGGCCGAGCGTGGTGCTTTCGCGGCCCAGCTCGCGGAGCTGGGCGACGTGCTCGTGTCCGACGGCTTCGGCGTCGTGCACCGCAAGCAGGCGAGCGTCTACGACCTCGCGAAGCTGCTGCCCTCGGCGGCCGGCCTCCTGATCGCGACCGAGCTCGACGTGCTCGACCGCTTGACGGAGAATCCGGAGCGGCCGTACGCGGTGGTGCTCGGCGGGTCCAAGGTGAGCGACAAGCTCGGAGTCATCTCGCACCTGCTCCCGCGGGTCGACCGCATCCTGGTCGGCGGCGGCATGCTCTTCACCTTCCTGAAGGCGCAGGGGCATGCCGTCGCGTCGAGCCTCCTCGAGGAGGACCAGCTCGAGACCGTGCGCGGATACATCGCCGAGGCGGCCGAGCGCGGCGTGGAGCTCGTGCTCCCCACCGACGTGGTCGTCGCCGCGTCCTTCGGCGCCGACGCGGACCACGAGGTGGCCCCCGCGGACGCGATCGAGGAGACGGCGTTCGGTTCGTCGGGCATCGGCCTCGACATCGGGCCGGACACCGCGGCGCGCTTCGCCGAGGTCATCCGCGGATCGAAGACCGTGTTCTGGAACGGCCCGATGGGCGTGTTCGAGTTCCCGGCCTTCGCCGCAGGGACGAAGGCGGTCGCGCAGGCGCTGACCGAGGTCGACGGCCTCAGCGTGGTCGGTGGCGGCGACTCCGCCGCAGCCGTCCGTCAGCTCGGATTCACCGACGACCAGTTCGGGCACATCTCGACCGGCGGCGGCGCGAGCCTCGAATTCCTCGAGGGCAAGAAACTACCTGGGCTGGAGGTCCTCGGATGGGCGTGAGCTCCCGTACCCCGCTGATCGCGGGCAACTGGAAGATGAACCTGGATCACCTGCAGGCGGTGGCGTTCGTGCAGAAGCTGCACTGGACGCTGAAGGACGCCAAGCACGAGGACGGATCCGTGGAGGTGGCGGTCTTCCCGCCCTTCACCGACATCCGCAGCGTGCAGACGCTCATCGACGCGGACAAGATCCCGTTCGCGTTCGGTGCGCAGGACGTCTCGGCGCACGACTCCGGGGCGTACACCGGCGAGATCTCCGGCGCGTTCCTGGCGAAGCTCGACGCGAAGTACGTCATCATCGGACACTCCGAGCGTCGCGAGTACCACGCCGAGTCCGACGAGATCGTGGCCGGCAAGGTGAAGGCTGCTCTCAAGCACGGCCTCTCCCCGGTGATCTGCGTCGGTGAGACGGCGGAGGACCTGGAGAAGTTCGGCGCCAGCGCGGTTCCGGCCGGACAGCTCGAGGCCGCGCTGCAGGGCGTCTCGCCCTCGGCCGACATCGTCGTCGCGTATGAGCCGGTCTGGGCCATCGGGTCGGGTCGGGCGGCCACGCCGCAGCAGGCGCAGGACGTGTGCGCGGCACTCCGCGGCGTGATCGCGAAGGTCCTCGGCGACGAGGCGGCTGCGCGCACCCGCATCCTCTACGGCGGCTCCGTCAAGGCGGCGAACATCGCCAGCTTCATGCGCGAGCCCGACGTGGACGGCGCTCTGGTCGGCGGCGCGAGCCTCGTCGTCGACGAGTTCGCGGCGATCATCCGTTTCGAGAAGCACGTCGGCGTGTGAGTGCGGCGGGGCTCCGGTCCCGCTGCACCGTATACTTGACCGTTACGGGGGCGCTCCGGCCCCAGCGAAAGGCTCTTTCCGTGGCAATTCTCGAGTTCGTCCTGCAGGTCGTGCTGGGCATCACCAGCGTCCTGCTGACTCTCCTCATCCTCTTGCACAAGGGTCGCGGTGGCGGCCTGTCCGACATGTTCGGCGGCGGCATGACCACTGCGGTCGGCTCCTCCGGTCTCGCGGAGCGGAACCTGAACCGCTTCACCGTCGTCCTGGCGCTCACGTGGTTCATCGCCATCGTGGCGCTCGGCCTCATCACGAAGTTCGAGGTGATCTGATGGCTACCGGTGGAAACGCGATCCGCGGTACCCGTGTCGGTTCCGGTCCCATGGGCGAGCAGGACCACGGCTATCACGCCGACCGCATCGCGGTGTCGTACTGGGACGGCCTCGGCAACGAGACGGTGCGCTACTTCGCCGCCGGCCTCCCCGAGGAGGAGATCCCGGAGATCATCGACCACCCGCAGTCGGGTCTCCCGGCCGGGCGCGACAAGGAGAACCCTCCCGCCGTCGCGAAGGCCGAGCCGTACAAGACGCACCTCGCTTACGTGAAGGAGCGCCGGACGGACGAAGAGGCCGTCCAGCTCCTGGAGGACGCCCTCACTCAGCTGCGCGAGCGTCGGGGTCAGTGACCGCCGACTGAGCGAGAGGAGAAGCCGCCGTGATGATCACGGCGGCTTCTTCAGTCTCAACGGCAGCCGGCCGCGGCGTCGATGTAGTTCTGCGGGGGATACCCGTAGGCCCATACGCCGTTGGCGTCGTCCGTGAACCCCATGCTTATGGCCCAGGCCGTCGCCCACTTCTCGATGCTGTCCTGCGTGGACGGGTCGTACATGTCCTGACACTTCACGCTGATGGCATGACCCACCTCGTGGGCGACGAGCGCTCTGCTGCGCTCTGCGGGCCACTGCTCCGCGACCGAGTTCGACAGCTCGATGACCGCGCGTCCCGGCTCGTCCCACCACCAGGTGGTGTAGCCGCCCATGCTGCCGTTGTACCCGGCGCCGTTGACGACGGGTGCCCAGTCGAACTCCAACAGGACGCCGGGCGCGAGCGAGCGGGCGAAGGCCTCGATCTCGAGCCGGGCGTTCCGCAGTGGGCCCGCCTTCTCCGCGAGCTCCGCGTCCTCGGCCGCGACGACATCGGTGGCCGCCTTCTGCAGGGCGACGTAGGCGGCCGCAGCCGCGTCGTCGACCTCGGTGACGGCGAGAGCATCCGCGGCGGCTCCGCGCAGAGCGATCACGGCGGCGTTGCGGGTCGACGGATGCGCGCTCTCGAAGGCGCCGGCGGCCTCGGCCGCGGTGGTGAGCACGGCCACGCCGTTCGTCCGGACCGCGTCCACGCTCGCGGCGGCGGACGTGGAGGCGCTGTCCATCGACTCGGCGACGCCGCGCAGGATGCTCTGGTCCTCGGCGAGACGGCTCGTCGCGGCGAAGAGGTCCCAGAACCAGCCGGGTTTCGTCTCGTCGGCCGGGAGCCGCGTCGCGAGGACGTCCTCGGCCTCGCCGCCCGTGGTCTCGCCCTCCGCCACGGCGGAGTCCAGGGCCGCCCAGAGGTCCTCGGGAACGGCGAGGGCGGGCGCGCCGGTGTCGATGATGACATGCCCGGCGTCCGTCGCCGCGATCAGATCGGCGGTCCGCTGTCGGAGTTCCGTCTGCTGGGCGGTCACCGATCGGGTGGCGTCCTCGACCCCGCTGGCGGCCTCGTCGTATCCCTGGTTCGCCACGAGTTGCGTGATGCCGAGACCGGTCAACACCACGACCGTGCCGATGGCGCCGGCGAGGATGCCCTTCAGCCTTCGCCGGTCGCGCGGCGGCCGGGGGACGCCGGACGCGGAGGAGAGGACGGGCGGGAGACGATGCCCACCCGGAGCCGGCCCCGTGGCGGTCGCGGCAACCGACGGCGGAGGGGCGGTCACGAGGCGCTCATCTCGGCAGGCCTTCCGGTCGGGAGCTGATCCTGTCAGCGTATTCGACCGAGGTGACGACGTGGAGGGGGTGACGGGAATCGAACCCGCGCAATCAGTTTGGAAGACTGAGACTCTACCATTGAGCTACACCCCCGGAACCGGAGTCCGGACTCCATCGATCATAGCGGACGGTCGGGCGTGCTCCTGTCCGTTAGACTCGATGGGGCTGAATCTGCGTGCGGATTCCCCGGGGCGTAGCTCAGCTTGGTAGAGCGCCCGCTTTGGGAGCGGGAGGTCGCAGGTTCAACTCCTGTCGCCCCGACTCGACCCCACGACCTTCCAGCCGCGTTCTGCGCGGAAACCACAAGGAGAACACACCAGCATGGCGAACAGCACCGTCGAGAAGCTGACCCCGACCCGGGTCAAGCTCACCATCACGGTCACCCCGGACGACCTCAAGCCGAGCATCGCGCACGCCTACGAGCACATCGCGCAGGACGTCCAGATCCCCGGCTTCCGCAAGGGCAAGGTGCCGGCTCCGATCATCGACCAGCGCATCGGCCGTGGTGCCGTCATCGAGCACGCCGTCAACGAGGGCCTGGACAAGTTCTTCCGCGAGGCGACCGCCGAGCACAAGCTCCGCATCGTCGGTCGTCCGTCGGCCGAGATCACGCAGTGGCCCAACGAGAAGGACTTCTCGGGCGACCTGCTCGTCGACGTCGAGGTCGACGTGCGCCCGGAGATCGAGCTCCCCGACTACGCGGGCATCACCCTCGAGGTCGACGCCGTGGAGGCCGACGAGGCCGCCCTCGACGCCGAGCTGGAGAACATGCGCGCCCGCTTCGGCACGCTCATCCCCGTCGACCGCCCCGCAGCCAAGGGCGACTTCGTCGAGCTGGACCTCGTCGCGACGATCGACGGCAGCGAGATCGACCGCGCCGAGGGCGTCTCCTACGAGATCGGCTCCGGCGAGCTCCTCGAGGGCATCGACGACGCGATCGAGTCGCTCACCGCCGGTGAGGACACCACCTTCCGCTCCGCCCTCGTCGGTGGCGACCACGCCGGCAAGGAGGCGGAGGTCTCCGTCACCGTCAAGGCCGTCAAGGAGCGCGAGCTTCCCGAGGCCGACGACGAGTTCGCGCAGATCGCGAGCGAGTTCGACACCATCGCGGAGCTGCGCGACAGCCTGCGCGAGCGCGTCGAGCAGCAGGGCGTCTTCACGCAGGGCTCCGCCGCCCGCGACAAGCTCGTCGAGACGCTGCTCGCGCAGATCGAGATCCCGGTCCCGCCGCAGCTCATCGAGGACGAGGTGCACAACCACCTCGAGGGCGAGGGTCGTCTCGAGGACGACGTGCACCGCGCCGAGGTGACCGAGGCCAGCGAGAAGCAGTTCCGCACGCAGGTGCTGCTCGACACGATCGCCGAGCAGGCCGACGTGCAGGTCTCGCAGGAGGAACTCTCGCAGTACCTCATCCAGTCCGCCGCGCAGTACGGCATGGCGCCGCAGGAGTTCGTCGAGGCGCTGCAGTCCTCGAACCAGCTCCCGGCCCTGGTCGGCGAGGTCGCCCGTAACAAGGCGCTCGCGATCGCACTGGGCAAGGTCAAGGTCGTGGACACCAACGGCAAGGCCGTCGACCTCTCCGACTTCGTCGTGACCGACGACGAGGCCGAGGCCGAGGGCGAGAAGGCCGCCGAGGCCGAGGAGAAGCCCGCCGCGAAGAAGAAGGCTCCGGCCAAGAAGGCGGCCGCCAAGAAGGACGCCGACGCGGACGAGAAGCCCGCCGCGGCGAAGAAGCCCGCCGCCAAGAAGCCGGCTGCGAAGAAGGCTGCGGCCAAGAAGGACGCCGACACCGCCGAGTGATCGGCGCGGTCGAGTGAAGAGGGCGGGTGCTGCGGCATCCGCCCTCTTTCTCATCGAGGGAAGGACGACGGGATGGCGAGCTGGGACGACCGCATCGATCAGGTGTGGGCGGACGCTTCGGGAGAAGAGGTCGGCGACGAGACGATCGCGCGCATCGACGCCCTCGCCGCGGAACGGGGTGCGGACGACGCCCGGGCCGAGTTCGAGCGCGCCGGTGCCCGCGATTCCGCCGGACGCCCGGCGGAGGCGGTGGAGCTCTACCGTCGCGCCCTGGCGCTCGGCCTCGATGAGGAGCATCGCCCGCAGTGCGTGATCCAGCTCGCGAGCTCGCTGCGCAACCTCGGCGACTACGACGAGGCGCTGCGCGTCATCCGCGCCGAGGAGGAGATCGCGGCGGACGGACCGTATCGCGACGCGGTCGCGGTGGTGCACGCCCTCATCCTCGCCAGTGCCGGCCGGCCCGCGCAGGGCCTGTCGGTGGCCATCCTCGCGCTCGTCCCGCACCTGCCGCGCTACCACCGATCCATGACGGCGTATGCGCAGGAGATCGCCGGCAGCGACACCTGATATGCCGACGGCGAACACGACCTAGGGGCTGTGCGCGCGCCGGTAGATTCGAATCACTGAAACACGGAAGCAGGAGCTGACATGGCTGAACCCCTCGTCGCGACAAGCGTCTTCGACAGGTTGCTGAAGGACCGCATCATCTGGCTCGGCTCGGAGGTGCGAGACGACAACGCCAACGAGATCTGCGCGAAGATCCTCCTTCTCGCCGCCGAAGACTCCGAGAAGGACATCTACCTCTACATCAACTCGCCCGGCGGCTCGATCACCGCGGGCATGGCGATCTACGACACGATGCAGTTCGTGCCGAACGACATCGTCACCGTCGGCATCGGCATGGCCGCGTCCATGGGCCAGCTGCTGCTGACGAGCGGCACCAAGGGCAAGCGCTACATCACGCCGAACGCCCGCGTGCTGCTGCACCAGCCGCACGGCGGCTTCGGCGGCACCGCGAGCGACATCCAGACCCAGGCGCAGCTCATCCTGTCGATGAAGAAGCGCCTCGCCGAGATCACCGCGTCGCAGACCGGCAAGCCCGTCGAGCAGATCAACGCCGACGGCGACCGCGACCGCTGGTTCACGGCGGAGGAAGCCCTCGAGTACGGCTTCGTCGACCACATCCGCGAGCACGCCAGCGACGTCACCGGCGGCGGCGGCACGGGCGTCGAGTAAGGATTCGAGAGGACACCATGTACACACCCACGTTCCAGTCCGCCGGAAACCTGCCCTCCAGCCGGTATGTGCTGCCGCAGTTCGAGGAGCGCACCGCCTACGGCTTCAAGCGCCAGGACCCGTACAACAAGCTGTTCGAAGACCGCGTGATCTTCCTCGGCGTGCAGGTCGACGACGCGTCGGCCGACGACGTCATGGCACAGCTCCTCGTCCTGGAGAGCCAGGACTCCGAGCGCGACATCACCATGTACATCAACTCGCCCGGTGGCTCGTTCACCGCGATGACGGCGATCTACGACACGATGCAGTACGTCGCGCCGCAGATCCAGACCGTCGTGCTCGGCCAGGCGGCCTCGGCTGCCTCCGTGCTGCTCGCGGCGGGCGCTCCCGGCAAGCGTCTCGCGCTGCCGAACGCCCGCGTGCTGATGCACCAGCCGGCGATGGGGGAGGCCGGGCACGGTCAGGCCTCCGACATCGAGATCCAGGCGGCGGAGATTCTCCGCATGCGCACCTGGCTCGAGGAGACCATGGCCCGTCACACCGGCAAGCCGGTCGAGCAGGTCAACCGCGACATCGATCGCGACAAGATCCTCTCGGCCAACGAGGCGCTGGAGTACGGCATCGTCGACCAGGTGCTCACCTCGCGCAAGCGCGCGTAGTCTGCATCCGTAGAAGAGGACGCCCGTCGATCGACGGGCGTCCTCTTCGCGTCTCCGGCGGAAGTGCGCGGGAAGACGGCGCGCCTGCGCATATGAGCAGATGGGTGCGCGAACGCTGAATCCGGCCTACCCTGGAGGAGGAAGGAGGACACCGTGGAAGAAGATCTGCTCATGGTCCGGGTCGCCGAGCTGTACTACGACGAGGACAAGACGCAGGACGAGATCGGTGGTCTCCTGAAGATCTCCCGGTGGAAGGTCGGGCGCCTCCTCACGCAGGCGCGGCAGCGCGGCATCGTCCGCATCGAGATCGTCCACCCGCGCGCCCGTCGGCTCGGCCTCGAGCGCGAGCTCGTGGAGCGCTTCGGCCTCACCGATGCCGTGGTCGTCCCCTCACCCGAAGGCGACGAGGGCACTCTGGAGCGCGTCGCTCAGGCGGCCGCCGACTTCCTGACCGCCCTCCGCCCTGTTCCGCGCACCCTCGGGGTGAGCTGGGGCAAGACGCTCCGCGCCGTGGCCGAGGCCCTGCCCGACGGCTGGGCGAACGGTGTCACGGTCGTGCAGCTCAACGGCGGCGTCAGCCTGAACCGGCGCTCGGGCGGGGCCGCGGGACTCGCGGTGACCATCGCCCAGCGCGCCTCCGGCCAGGTCTCCCTGCTGCCGAGCCCCGCGATCCTGGAGCACGTCGAGACGAAGCAGGCGATCGAAGGGGACCGCACCGTCGCGGCCGTGCTGGAGGAGGCCGCGGACGCCCAGGCGTTCCTGTTCACCGCCGGCCCCTGCGATGCGACCTCCGCCCACGTCGAGAACGGCTATCTCACCGCCGACGATGTGGAGGAGCTCGCGCGCCGCGGCGCCGTCGGCGACGTCCTCGGGCGCTACGTCGACGCCGAGGGCAACATCGTCGACCCGCAGCTGGACGCCCGTACGGTCGGCGTCTCGCTCGACCGCCTGCGCGGCGCCGCGCGGGCCATCTTCGTGACGGCGGGCCCCGCCAAGCACGACATCGCGCGCACCGTCGTGACCAGCGGCCTGTGCGGGGTCCTGGTGACCGATGAGACCACAGCACGAGCATTGTTGGAGGAACAGTGACGACGACAGAACTCAGCCGCAGGACGGCGGTGGACGTCCTCGGCGGTGAGCCGGACGACGCGACCCTCCGTCGTTTCCTGCACGGCCTCCCCGGCGTGGACGCCGTCGGGCTGGAGCAGCGCGCTGCCGGCCTCGGCACCCGCTCCATCAAGACGACGTCGAAGGCGTGGGCGCTGGACACGATCATCAAGCTGATCGACCTGACCACCCTGGAGGGCGCGGACACCCCCGGCAAGGTACGGTCCCTCGTCGCCAAGGCGAAGAACCCCGACGCCGCCGACCCCTCGACGCCCCGCGTCGCCGCGGTCTGCGTCTACGGCGACATGGTCGCCGGCGCGGTCGAGGCCCTCGGCAGCCTGCACGGCGACCCCGACGACGGGCTCATCTCGGTCGCCGCCGTGGCCACCGCCTTCCCGAGCGGCCGGTCCTCCCTCGCGATCAAGCTCGCCGACACCGCGGAGGCGGTCGCGGCCGGTGCGGACGAGATCGACATGGTCATCGACCGGGGCGCGTTCCTGGCCGGCCGCTACGGGCTGGTGTTCGACCAGATCGCCCAGGTCAAGGAGGCGTGCCGCCGGGAGGACGGCTCGTACGCCTCGCTCAAGGTGATCCTCGAGACCGGCGAGCTGAACACGTACGACAACATCAAGCGCGCCTCCTGGCTCGGCATCCTCGCCGGCGGCGACTTCATCAAGACGTCGACCGGCAAGGTGCAGCCGGCGGCGACGCTGCCGACCACGCTGCTGATGCTGGAGACGGTGCGCGACTGGTACCGCGGCACGGGGGAGCGCATCGGCGTGAAGCCCGCCGGCGGCATCCGCTCGTCCAAGGACGCGGTCAAGTACCTGGTGACGGTCGCCGAGACCGTGGGGGAGGAGTGGCTCCAGCCGCACCTGTTCCGCTTCGGCGCCTCGAGCCTGCTCAACGACGTGCTCCTCCAGCGTCAGAAGCTCGCCACCGGCCACTACTCCGGCCCCGACTACGTCACGATCGACTGACATCTTCGGCCGGTCCCTGAGCCGGTCGAAGGGCAGCAACCCAAGGGATTGAAAATGAACTTCCTGGAATACGCTCCGGCTCCGGAGTCCACGGCGGTGCTGAGCCTCAAGGACAGCTACGGGCTGTTCATCGACGGCGAGTTCGTCGACGGCTCCGGCACCCCCTTCCGCACCATCTCCCCGGCGACGGAGAAGGAGATCGCCGAGATCGCCTCCGCCGACGACGCGGACATCGACCGCGCCGTCGCCGCGGCCCGTCGCGCCTATGACAAGGTCTGGTCGCGGATGAGCGGCCGCGACAGGGGCAAGTACCTGTTCCGCATCGCCCGCCTCGTGCAGGAGCGTGCCCGTGAGCTGGCCGTCGCCGAGAGCCTCGACAACGGCAAGCCCATCAAGGAGAGCCGCGATGTGGACGTGCCGCTCGTGGCGTCCTGGTTCTTCTACTACGCGGGGTGGGCCGACAAGCTCGACTACGCCGGTCTCGGCGCGAACCCGCGCGCCCTGGGCGTCGCCGGGCAGGTCATCCCCTGGAACTTCCCGCTGCTGATGCTCGCGTGGAAGCTGGCGCCCGCGCTGGCGGCCGGGAACACGGTCGTGCTCAAGCCGGCCGAGACCACGCCGCTGACGGCACTGATCTTCGCCGAGATCCTGCAGCAGGCCGATCTCCCCGCCGGTGTCGTGAACATCGTCACGGGGGCCGGCTCGACCGGGGCCGCCCTCGTCCGTCACCCCGACGTCGACAAGGTCGCGTTCACCGGCTCGACGGGTGTCGGTCGCGACATCGCCCGGGCCGTCGCGGGGACGAACAAGAAGCTGACCCTGGAGCTGGGCGGCAAGGCCGCGAACATCGTCTTCGACGACGCGCCGATCGACCAGGCGGTCGAGGGCATCGTCAACGGCATCTTCTTCAACCAGGGCCACGTGTGCTGCGCCGGGAGTCGTCTGCTCGTGCAGGAGTCGATCCACGACGAGGTCGTCGACCGGCTGAAGAACCGGCTGTCGACGCTGCGTCTCGGCGACCCGCTCGACAAGAACACGGACATCGGCGCGATCAACTCCGCGGCGCAGCTCGCCCGCATCCGCGAGCTGAGCGACATCGGCGAGGCCGAGGGTGCCGAGCGCTGGACCGCCGACTGCGCGATCCCGGAGCAGGGCTTCTGGTTCGCCCCGACGATCTTCACCGGGGTCGAGGCCTCGCACCGCATCGCCCGCGACGAGGTGTTCGGCCCGGTGCTGTCGGTCCTCACCTTCCGGACACCCGCCGAGGCGATCGCGAAGGCCAACAACACCCCGTACGGTCTCTCCGCCGGCATCTGGTCCGACAAGGGCTCGCGCATCCTCGCAGTCGCGGATCGGCTGCGTGCGGGCGTCGTGTGGGCGAACACGTTCAACCGTTTCGACCCGTCGAGCCCGTTCGGCGGCTACAAGGAGTCCGGATTCGGCCGCGAGGGCGGTCGTCAGGGGCTCACCGCCTACCTCAAGGGAGCCGCAGCATGAGCAAGCGACTGACCGTTCCGAAGACCTACAAGCTCGCCATCGGCGGGGCCTTCCCCCGCAGCGAGTCCGGACGCACGTACGAGGTCGTCTCCCGCAAGGGCGCCTTCCTCGCCAACGCCGCCAAGGCCTCCCGCAAGGACGCCCGCGATGCGGTCGTCGCCGCGCGCGCCGCCGTCAAGGGCTGGTCGGGGGCGACGGCCTACAACCGCGGCCAGGTGCTCTACCGCGTCGCCGAGGTGCTCGAGGGACGTCGCGCACAGTTCGTCGACGAGATCGTGGCGCAGGAGGGCATCTCGTCCTCGGCGGCCACGGCGCAGGTCGACGAGGCGATCGATCTCTGGGTCTGGTACGCCGGGTGGTGCGACAAGTACGCCCAGGTGGCGGGCAACGCGAACCCCGTCTCCGGTCCGTACTTCAACATCTCGGTGCCAGAGCCCACCGGTGTGGTCGCGATCGTGGCGCCGCAGGACTCAGCGCTGCTCGGCCTGGTCTCTGTCGTCGCCCCGGCCCTCGTCGCCGGGAACACCGTCGTCGTGGTCGCGAGCGAGCAGTACCCGCTCTCCGCGATCAGTCTCGCCGAGGTGCTCGCGACCAGCGACGTCCCCGGCGGCGTGGTGAACGTGCTCACCGGTTCGCCGGCCGAGATCGCCCCCTGGCTCGCCTCGCACCAGGATGTGAACGCCCTCGACCTCGCCGGCGCCGGTGCGCTGGAGTGGGTCGACATGCAGATCGCCGCAGCGGACACGCTGAAGCGCGTGCTCGCCCCCGGTGACGTGGTCGCGTCGCCGGAGCGGATCGCCGCCTTCACCGAGGTCAAGACGGTCTGGCACACGAAGAGCATGGTCTGACGACACGTCAGGATGGCTGAGGGCCCTGTCGCGTACCGCGCGGCGGGGCCCTCGTCGTTCGAGCAGCGTGCGCGTGACGCCGGTGCTGTGGTTTCATGGCGGCATGATGGCGACCTCCAGCGTCCGCGCCCGCCCCGGGCGAGTGACGCTCGTGCTGGCGGCGATCCTGCTTCTCGACGGCTGCGCAGCGGCGCCGGCCGACGTCACCGCCGGAGAGCCGACGCCGACCGTGACCCCGACCGTCGCCTGTCCGCAGGTGGACGGCGCCGAGCTTCCGCCGGAGTGTGCGCCGTACGACCCGGAACACGCGATGGAACAGAACGACCGGCATCGTGAGCGAATGGAGACGTCGGTCGAGGCGCGGGCGGCCGCCGAGCAGCCGGTGGCGGACCTCCGCGTGCGTCTCGAAGCACTGCGCACGGAGAGCACGATCGCTGTGACCTCCGTCGAGAACGCCTTGCGCGAGGTCGGCCTCGTCCATCACGTCGCCCGGGGAGATGCGCGCGCGGTGGCGTTCGGTGCCGACGGTCCCGAGGGCGGCTGCGTCTTCGGGGAGGTGCGTCCGGACGAGGTGCACATCGAAGTCGGGGGATACATCATGGACGGCGGCTGCCTCCCCGCGGAATGACGGCGGAGACACCGTCATCCGCCGGACCCGCCGAACGACTCGTCGCCAATGCGGCCCGGTGTCGTATGCAGCGGTTAGGCTCGAAGAACGATCCTGATCCCCCCGAGGAGGACGCGCATGGCCCGCATCGGTGAAAGCGCTGACCTGTTCAAGTGCTCGTTCTGCGGAAAGAGCCAGAAGCAGGTGCAGCAGCTCATCGCCGGACCCGGCGTGTACATCTGCGACGAGTGCGTCGAGCTCTGCAACGAGATCATCGAAGAGCGCATGGCGGAGTCGTCCGCCGAGGGCGTGGCCGAGTTCGAGCTTCCGAAGCCTCGCGAGATCTTCACGTTCCTCGAGGAGTACGTCGTCGGACAGGAGCCCGCGAAGCGCGCCCTCTCCGTCGCCGTCTACAACCACTACAAGCGCGTCCGCGCCCACGGCACGCTGCAGCCGGCCGAGCAGAAGGCCGAAGAGATCGAGATCGCGAAGAGCAACATCCTGCTCATCGGCCCGACGGGTTGCGGTAAGACCTATCTGGCGCAGACGCTCGCCAAGCGCCTCAACGTGCCGTTCGCCGTCGCCGACGCGACCGCGCTGACGGAGGCCGGCTACGTCGGCGAAGACGTCGAGAACATCCTCCTCAAGCTCATCCAGGCCGCGGACTATGACGTGAAGCGCGCCGAGCAGGGCATCATCTACATCGACGAGGTCGACAAGATCGCCCGCAAGGCCGAGAATCCGTCGATCACCCGCGATGTGTCGGGCGAGGGTGTGCAGCAGGCGCTGCTGAAGATCATCGAGGGCACGGTCGCCTCGGTGCCGCCGCAGGGCGGTCGCAAGCACCCGCACCAGGAGTTCCTGCAGATCGACACCTCGAACGTGCTCTTCATCGTGGCCGGTGCCTTCGCCGGGCTGGAGGACATCGTCTCCGCGCGCGTCGGCAAGCACGGCGTCGGCTTCGGCGCTCCGCTGCACGACAAGGGCAAGGACCTCGACCTCTTCAGCGAGGTGCTCCCGGAAGACCTCCACAAGTTCGGGCTCATCCCAGAGTTCATCGGGCGCCTGCCCGTCGTCACCAACGTGTCGCCGCTCGACCAGGCCGCGCTCATCGACATCCTCACGGGGCCGCGCAACGCGCTCGTGAAGCAGTATCAGCGCATGTTCGAGCTCGACGGCGTCCAGCTGGAGTTCGAGGAGGACGCGCTGCGGTCGATCGCGGATCTGGCGGTCGAGCGCAAGACGGGTGCCCGTGGTCTCCGTGCCATCCTGGAGGACGTGCTCGGTCCGGTGATGTTCGAGATCCCGTCTGCGGAGGACGTCGCGAAGGTGATCATCACCCGTGCCGCCGTCGACGAGGGGGCCCCGCCCACCATCGTGATGGAGCGCAAGCGCAAGAGCGCCTGAGCCATGGGTGCCGACCCCGTTCCGTGGACGACTGTCGCGCGGACGACGCTCGTCGCCGATCGGTGGATCAGGGTGCACGCGGATGAGTGTCTCGACGAGCACGCCCGCCGTATAGCGCCGTACTACGTCCTCGAGTGCGGTGACTGGGTCTCCGTCCTCGCCGTCGATCGCGATGGCGCAGCGATCGTGGTCGAGGAGTACCGCCACGGAGCGGGAGTCCTCGCGCTGGGCACGGTCGGAGGGGGAGCGGAGCCCGGCGAGCGTCCGGAAGACGCGGCTACGCGCGAACTCCGGGAGGAGACTGGGTGCGTCGCCGACGAGTTGGTGGCCCTCGGCGCGACCTGGGCGAACTTCGGAACGCACACGAACAAGGTCCATCACTTCCTCGCTCTCGGCTGCATACGCGTCACTGAGCAGTCCCTGGATGAGCACGAGGCCGTCGTCGTGCGGTCCCTGCCGCTGGACCTGGTGGGGGAGCAACTCACCCAGAGCTACCACCAGCTCACCTGGTACAAGGCGATGGACCGACTCCGGCGATAGGACCTGAATGCCTGCTCACGCCATCGGCATGAGCAGGTCCGTGCGGAGCTCGTCCGGATCGACGCCGGGGTCCGAGACGTACACCTCGATCCAGAGGCCGCGTGGGTGCAGCCCGGCCTCCGCCGCGCGTGCGACCAGCCCGGCCCATCCGGTGCTGAGACCGTCGTAGGAGCCGAAGACGGTGGTCGCGACGGCCTGCCCGGTCGGCAGGGCCGACGCCACGATGGCGGTTCCGTCGCCGGTGGCGATCGGGTCGGACGGTGCGGCCTGCACCGGGAAGCCGAGCTCCAGATCGAACACGCCCATCGGGTCGCCGTGATAGATCGCGAGCGCCGGGCCGGTGGGGATCAGCCTGCCGGCGGCGAAGGCCGCGGCGATCGCCCCGTAGCCGGTGTCGAAAGCGTCACGGAGGTCGGCGAGGCGGATACCCTTGTGCTGGATGACGGCGAGGGGAACGGCGTCCAGCTCCAGGCTGTCCGCCGGGCCGAAGGGAGCGTCGGGGAATGCGTCCATGCGCTCAGGGTCTCACGACTCAGGAATCCAGTCCACGGCGTTTCAGGAGCGGCTCGATGTCGGCGTCCCGCCCGCGGAAGTCGCGGTAGGCGGCCAGCGGGTCCTTCGAGCCGCCGACCCCGAGCAGCCGGTCGCGGAAACGGTCCCCATTGGCCCTGGTGAGCCCGCCGTTCTCTCGGAACCACTCGACGGTGTCGGCGTCGAGCACCTCGCTCCAGATGTACGAGTAATACCCCGCGCTGTAACCGCCGGAGAAGACGTGCGCGAAGTACGTGGAGGAATACCGGGTCGGCACGGCGGGGTCATCCAGCCCGATGTCGGCCAGCGCTGCGGCCTCGAACGCGGCGACATCCTCCACCGCGTCCTCGGTGGAGAGCCGGTGCCACGCCTGATCCAGCCACGCTGCGGCGAGGTACTCGCTGGTCGCGTGCCCTTGATCGAACGTCGCAGTCGCCCGCAGCCGCTGCACGATGGCGGGATCCAGCGGCTCGCCGGTCTCGTGGTGCCGGGCATAGTGGTCCAGAACCTCCGGCCAGAGGATCCACATCTCGTTCACCTGACTGGGGAACTCGACGAAGTCGCGGAACACGTTGGTCCCGGCGAAGTGCGGGTAGGTGACCGTGGCGAACAGGCCGTGCAGGGCGTGCCCGAACTCGTGGAACAGCGTCGTCACCTCGTCGAGCGTCAGCAGCGTGGGCTCGCGGTCCCCGGGCTGCGGGACGTTGAGGTTGTTCACCACGACCGGGGCGCTGCCGCGCAGCCGGGACTGGCTGACGATCGCGTTCATCCATGCCCCGCCGCGCTTGGAGTCGCGGGTGTAGAGATCGAGCACGTAGAGGCCCAGGGGAGAGTCGTCGGCGTTGCGCACCTCGAACACGCGGGCCTGCGGGTGATAGGCCGCGAGGTCGTGCCGTTCGTGGAACGTCACCCCGTACAGGCGGGTCGCCGCGAAGAACACGCCGTCCTGCAGCACGCGCTCCGCGTCGAACCAGGGGCGCAGGGCGGCGGTGTCGATGTCGTAGCGGGCAGTGCGCACGCGCTCGGTGTAGAACGCCCAGTCGTGGGCCTCCACGGGGAAGGGCTCCGGCTCGGTCTCGTCGACGATCGCCTGGAGCGCGTCCCGTTCGGCGCGGGCGTTCCGGGCGGACGGCGCAGCCAGCCGGCGCAGCATCCGCTCGACGGCCTCGGGGGAGCCCGCCGTCTCGTCGGCGGTGATGTACGCGGCATGCGACGGATATCCGAGGAGGCGCGCGCGCTCGGCGCGGAGGCGCACGATCTCGCGCAGCACCGGGCGGTTGTCGTTGCCGTTGTCGCGCGAGCCCCGCGCGCGCGACGCCGCCATGATCCGGCGACGGGATTCCCGCACCGCGAGCCGGGCGAGGGCCGGATGGCCGGTGAACAGCGGCAGGGTGAGGAGGTAGCGGCCGTCGAGCCCACGGTCGGCCGCGGCGCGCGCCGCGGACGAGAGCTCGCCCGCACTCAGGCCCTCCAGCTCGGCGGCGGAGTCGAAGACCACGGCGAGGTCGTTCGTATCGCTCAGCAGGTTCCGCTCGAACGTGTTCGTGAGCACGGACAGCTTCTGGTTCAGACCCGTGAGCTGCGCCTTCGCGTCGTCGTCGAGCCCAGCGCCGGCATGCGTCATCTCGCGGTGGTAGCGCTCCACGAGATACCGCTGCTCAGGATCGAGGTCGAGCGCCTCGCGCTGCTCGTACACGTGGGCCACGCGGGCGTAGAGGGCCGCATCCAGCGTGATCGCATCCTCATGGGCGGCCATGAGCGGAGCGAGCTCCTCATCGATCGCCTGGATCCCCGGTGTGGCATCGGCGGAGCTCACCGTGTAGAACGCGTGCGCCACCCGGTCGAGGAGCTCGCCCGACCGCTCCAGCGCCTCGAGCGTGTTCTCGAACGTCGGCATCGACCGCACGCGGGTGATGTTCGCGACCTCCGCGAGCTGCTCCGCGAAACCGGCTCGGAAGGCGGGAAGGTAGTGCTCCGGGCGGATGGCCTGATAGTCCGGGAGCCCGAAGGGAAGGATCGACGGCTGCAGCAGCGGATTCGTGGCGTCGCTCATCCTCCGAGCCTAGCCACCGCCATCCCCGGAACGTTCCGTGCTCAGACGGGTCATCACCTCTCGCAGGGCGTCGACGACGACACGGACCGAGCGGCGGCGCAGGTTCTCCGGGCGCGCGAGGACGTCGATCATGCGGTGCGTGCTCACGCCGCGCAGGGGGATGCGTACGATGTCGCGATCGTCGACGCTGCGCGAGGTGAACCGGGGGAGCATTCCCAGGACGCCGCCGGCCGCGACAACCGCCGACACCGCGCCGTAGTCGTTGATGCGGTGGCGGACCTCGACCGGGCGGCGGGCGACGGCGGCGACGGCACGGAGCACGTCGTCGGGGGAGTACCCCACGCGGCTCGTCACCCAGTGCTCGTCGGCGACCTCGTCCGGTGAGAGGGTGCGGCGACCGGCGAGAGGATGTGCGGCGGCGACCGCGACGTCCAGGGGCTCGCGGACGAGACCGACAGCGCGGATGCCTGCGGTCGGCCACGGCGCGGAGTGCTCCATCCGATGCGCGAGGACGAGGTCGTACCGCGCGGTGAGCCCAGGGAACTCGCTCTGCGCGACATCTTCGTCCGTCAGGCGTACCGTCGGCGCGTGCTCCTTCCCGGAGAGCTCCCGCACGAGCGGGCCGAAGAGCGCCTGACCGACGCTGTGGAACCCGCTGATGCTCACCTCTCCGGTCGCCGCGCCCTCGAAGTCGTCCAGCGCGTGCCGCGCTGCGGCCATGGCATCGATGGCCTCCCCGCCGGCCGCCGCGAGGACCTCGCCGGCAGAGGTCAGCACGAGCGTGCGGCCCTGGCGACGGGTGAGCGGGGCGGGGAAGGAGCGCTGCAGCGCGGCGAGCTGCTGCGAGACGGCGGACGGGGTGACCCGGAGCGTGTCGGCGACAGCCGTCACGCTGCCCAGGGCTCCGAGTTCGCGGAGGATCTGGAGCTGATGGAGTTCCACGTCGATAGTTTAGACCTGGCTATAGAGACGATGCAGAATCTGCCGATTGTTCTACAGCGACGTATGCGATGAGATCGGAGCATGAAGGCTCTGTTCAAGGAGGAACCCGGCGCCGGCCTCGCGCTCGTGGAGCGACCCGATCCCACGGCCGGCCCCGGCGAGGTCGTCATCCGCGTCCTCCGCACCGGCATCTGCGGGACCGATCTGCACATCCGGCGATGGGACGACTGGGCGGCCTCCGCGATCTCCGCGCCCCTCATCCCGGGACATGAGTTCTACGGCGAGGTCGTCGAGGTCGGATCGCTCGTCCATGACATCGCCGTCGGCGACCGGGTCTCCGGCGAAGGACACATCGTCTGCGGCACCTGCCGGAACTGTCGTGCCGGACGGCGGCAGATGTGCATCCGCACCATCGGGCTCGGTCTGCAGCGCGACGGTGCCTTCGCCGAGTACCTCTCGCTGCCGGCGACCAACGTGTGGGTCCACCACGCCGAGGTCGCTCCGGAGCTCGGCGCGATCTTCGACCCGCTCGGCAACGCCGTGCACACCGCCCTCCGCTTCCCTCTGGTCGGCGAAGACGTCCTCGTCACCGGCTGCGGCCCGATCGGCCTGATGGCGATCGCCGTCGCCCGGCATGCCGGTGCCCGCTTCATCGTGGGGACCGACGTGAGCGGCCCGCGCCTGGAGATGGCGCGAGGGATGGGAGCAGACGACGTCGTCGACGTCTCCCGCCAGGAGATCCGCGACGCGCAGCGGGCGCTCGGCATGCGCGAGGGTTTCGACATCGGCTTCGAGATGAGCGGTGCGGCATCGGCGCTCCCGGCGATGATCGACAACATGAACCACGGCGGACGGATCGCGATGCTCGGGCTGCCGTCGACGGGGTTCGACATCGACTGGGGCAAGCTCGTCACGCATATGCTCACCATCACCGGCATCTATGGTCGCGAGATGTTCGAGACCTGGAACGCCATGGGGGCGATGCTGCAGACGAGTGCGACACTGCGGGCGGCCATCGGTCGCGTGATCGCCGAGGTCGTGCCGGCGCGCGACTGGGAGCGCGGATTCGCGGCGGCGGAGTCCGCCGGCACGGGCAAGATCATCCTCGACTGGACGGAGCTGTGATGTACGCGACCTTCAAGGACCATGTGGCGCGGGAGCTGGCGGGGATCGAGGAGGCCGGGCTCACTAAGCATGAGCGCGGCATCCGCGGTCCGCAGCGGGCGGAGATTACGGCCGACGGCGCCGAGGTGCTCAACTTCTGCGCGAACAACTACCTCGGGCTCGCCGACGACCCCCGCATCCTCGCTGCGGCCCGGACGGCCCTGGACGAGTGGGGGTACGGGCTCGCGAGCGTGCGCTTCATCTGTGGCACGCAGGAGCAGCACCTCGAACTCGAGCGTCGGCTGGCGGACTTCCTCGGCACCGACGACGCGATCCTCTACTCGTCCTGCTTCGACGCCAACGGCGGTGTCTTCGAGACGCTGTTCTCCGCGGAGGACGCGATCATCTCGGACGAGTTGAACCACGCGTCCATCATCGACGGCATCCGCCTCTCGAAGGCGCGCCGACTCCGGTACCGCAACCGCGACATGGCGGATCTGGAGGAGCAGTTGCGGGCGGCCGCCGATGCCCGGTTCCGCGTGATCGTGACCGACGGCGTCTTCTCGATGGACGGCTACATCGCCCCGCTCGCTGAGATCTGCGACCTCGCCGAGCGGTACGACGCCCTCGTCTTCGTGGACGACTCGCACGCGGTCGGCTTCGTCGGGGAGAACGGGCGGGGGACGCCGGAGCTGTGCGGCGTCGCAGATCGTGTCGACATCTACACCGGCACCTTCGGCAAGGCGTTGGGCGGCGCCTCCGGGGGGTACGTCGCCTCCCACGCGGAGATCGTCGCGCTGCTGCGTCAGCGTTCCCGTCCGTACCTGTTCTCGAACACCCTCGCTCCGGCCATCGTGGCCGGTGCCCTGACCGCACTCGACCTCGTCGAGGGATCGGCGGACCTGCGGGCGCGGCTGCGGGACAACGCAGCCCTGTTCCGCACCCGGATGGCGGAGGAAGGCTTCGATCTGCTTCCCGGAGGGCACCCGATCGTGCCGGTCATGTTCGGTGATGCCGCGCTCACAGCCCGGATCGCCGCGGCGATGCAGGACCAGGGCGTCTACGTGACGGCGTTCAGCTTCCCGGTGGTGCCGCGGGGGAAGGCGCGCATCCGGGTGCAGCTCTCCGCCGCGCACTCCGCCGAGCAGGTCGAGCGCTGTGTAACGGCCTTCGTCGCGGCGCGGGATGCGGTGAGCTGACCGCGTTGCAAAGAAAAGCTTGCAAAGAGTTGTTTGCAAGCGTACCTTTGCATGCATGACGAACGAGACGCAGGTACGGACGCTGGATGCGGGAGCGCTCAAGGCGCTGGCGCATCCGCTGCGGGTCAAGATCTTCGATCTGCTCGCCTCTCGTGGTCCTCAGACGGCCAGCTCTCTCGCGGCCCTCGTCGGGGAGACCTCGGGATCCACCAGCTACCACCTCCGCGCCCTCGCCGCCCACGATCTCATCCGCGAAGTGGAAGGTCGTGGCACGGCGCGGGAGCGGTGGTGGGAGCGCCCGAAGGGCCGCATCGACGTGCCGGGACCGGACGAGCAGATGTCGCCGGCCAACCGTGCCGCGGCCCAGATCGTGACATCGGAGTTCTTCCGGCTCCGGCACGAAACGCTGATGCAGTACCTCAACCGCTCGGATGCCGACATCCCCGAGGGGTGGCGTGACGTGGGTCTGACCATCACCACGCACCTCGACATGACCGCGGAGCAGGCGATGTCGCTGCGGGCGGAACTGGAGGCCGTCGTGGAGAAGGCGATCGCGCAGTACCGCGGTCAGGAGGGCCCGGACGTGCGCCGTGTCTCCCTCCGTGCCGAGATCTTCGACCTCCCCACGCCTGGAGGCGCCGCCACGGCCGAGACGACGGACGCATCGTGACCGCCGCCACCCTGCACCTCGTCAGTCCCACGCGGACGGAGCGCGGCCTGCTGCACCTCGCCGACCGGGTCACCGCAATGATCGAGCACCGGATCGAGCGTCGCGCACAGCGGCGGGTCCTCGCCCTCGACCTCCTCCGCGAACAGCAGGCCCGCCGGCATGACCCGCACGCCGTCGACCATCTCCTCGCGCAGCTCGGAGCCCCGCGCCGCTGACGCCGAGACCCCGGATACGCGTCGAGACCCCCTCCTATCCGCGCGGAGAGGAGGGGGTCTCGACGATGAAGCGGGGTCTCGGCGATCAGAAGGGGCGGGCGATGACCTCGCCGGAGGGGGTCTGGAGGACCTCCCAGCCGGCGTCGAGCTCCGCGATCGCGCGGCCTTCCAGCCAGGTGAGGGTCCAGTGACCGGTGAGGCCCTGGGACTCGACCTCGGCGATCGCGGGGCGCAGCGCCTCGGGGACGGACGCGGGGGGCTGCGCCCCCGTGGCCCAGCGCGTGCCGAGCTGCATCAGGAAGCCTCGACCGGGGCGAGCTCGATCGCGGTGACCGCGAACTCCTCCGCCTCGGAGATCTCGAGCTCGGCGATGCGGCCGACAGCGCGGAGGTCGTCCGCCGCGGCGCGCAAGGCCTCGACCTTCGCGGCGGGTGCGGCGATGGCGGCACGGGAGACCGGGGTCTTCTGCGACGCCTTCGCCTCGGTCTTCGCGCGCCGGATGCCGATGAGCGCCTCGCTGGCGGCGGCCAGCACGGCCGGGTCGCCCTCGATGCCGAGCTTCTCGGGCCACGCTGCGGTGTGCACGGAGCCCTCCTCGAACCACGACCAGGCCTCCTCCGTGGCGAAGGAGAGCACCGGTGCGAGCAGGCGGAGCAGCGTGGACAGCGCCAGACGCAGCGCAAGGGCGGCCGAGGCCTGGCCCACGTCGTTCTGGTTGTAGGCGCGCTCCTTCACGAGCTCCAGGTAGTCGTCGCAGAACGTCCAGAAGAACGCCTCGGTCAGCTCGAGCGCCCTGGCCGCGTCATACCGGTCGAAGGCCGCGGTCGCCTCGGCCACCACCGCGTCGAGCGCCGTGAGCATCGAGGCGTCGAGCGCGTGTGTCACCTGAGCGCCCGCGGGCACCGGGAACGACAGCACGAACTTCGCGGCGTTGAGCACTTTGATCGCCAGACGCCGACCGATCTTCACCTGAGTCGGGTTCTGCGGGTCGAAGGCCGCGTCCATGCCGAGGCGGCTGGAAGCCGCCCAGTACCGCACCGCGTCCGAGCCGTGGGCGTCGAGCACGTCGGCAGGGGTGACCACGTTGCCCTTCGACTTCGACATCTTCTTGCGGTCGGGGTCGACGATGAAGCCGGAGATGGCGGCGTTCTTCCACGGGGCGCGGCCGTCTTCGAGCGTGGAGCGCAGCATGGTCGAGAAGAGCCAGGTGCGGATGATGTCCTGTCCCTGCGGGCGCAGGTCGAACGGCGCGGTGAGCTGCCACAGCTCCTCGTCGCGCTGCCAGCCGCCCGCGAGCTGCGGGGTCAGGGAGGATGTCGCCCAGGTGTCGAGGATGTCGGCCTCGGCGTCGAACCCGCCCGGCACGCCGCGCTGGGCCTCGGTGTAGCCCGCGGGGACGTCCGTGGTCGGGTCGATGGGCAGCGCGGCCGCGTCCGGGGTGAGCACGCGGTCGTAGTCGCGCTCGCCGTTCTCGTCCAGCGCGTACCAGAGCGGGATCGGCACACCGAAGAACCGCTGCCGGGACACGAGCCAGTCGCCGGTGAGGCCGCCGACCCAGTTCTCGTAGCGGACCCGCATGAAGTCGGGGTGCCACGCCAGCTCGGTGCCGTGCGCGAGGAGCTGCTCGCGCAGCTCGCCGTCGCGGGCGCCGTTGCGGATGTACCACTGCCGGGTCGAGACGATCTCGAGCGGGCGGTCACCCTTCTCGAAGAACTTCACGGCGTGCTGGAAGGGCTTGCCGACGGCGGTCATGTCGCCGGTCTCCTGCAGCTTCTCGACGATCGCCTTGCGGGCGCTGAAGACGGTCTTGCCGGCCACGTTCTCCGCGTACCAGGCGCGGGCGTCGGCGTCGGCCACGATCGACGGGGCCTCGGGGAGGAAGCGGCCGTCGAGACCGATCGTCGTCATGTTCGGCAGGGACTCGCCGGCAGTGGTGCGCAGCTCGCGCCACCAGATGATGTCGGTCACGTCGCCGAAGGTGCAGACCATGGCGGCGCCGGTGCCCTTGTCGGGCTGGGCGAGGTGGTGGCCGTGGACCTCGATCTCGGCGCCGAAGTAGGGCGTACGGACCTTCGTGCCGATGAGGTGCTTGTGCGGTCCCTCGGGGTGGGTCACGATCGCGATGCACGCGGGGAGGAGCTCCGGGCGGGTGGTGTCGATCGCGATGGAGCCGGAGCCGTCCGCGAAGGGGAACTCGATCGTGTGGTACGCGGCCTGCTGGTCGCGGTCCTCGAGCTCGGCCTGCGCGATCGCGGAACGGAAGTCGATGTCCCACAGCGTCGGCGCGAGAGCCTGGTACGCCTCGCCGCGCTCGATGTTGCGGAGGAAGGCGAGCTGGCTCTGCCGGATCGTGTCGTCGGAGATGGTGCGGTACGTCTGCGTCCAGTCCACGCTCAGTCCGAGCTGACGGAACAGCGCCTCGAACTGCTTCTCGTCCTCGATCGTGAGGCGCTCGCACAGCTCGATGAAGTTGCGACGGCTGATCGGCTGCTGGTCGGCCGCCCGGCTCGACTTGTTGTCGCCGCCCTCGAACGGCGGGGTGAAGTCGGCGTCGTAGGGGAGCGAGGGGTCGCAGCGCACGCCGTAGTAGTTCTGCACGCGGCGCTCGGTGGGCAGACCGTTGTCGTCCCAGCCCATCGGGTAGAACACGGTCTTGCCGCGCATGCGCTCGTACCGGGCCTTGACGTCGGTGTGCGTGTAGGAGAACACGTGACCGATGTGGAGGCTCCCGGAGGCGGTGGGCGGCGGAGTGTCGATCGAGTAGACGCCCTCACGACCGAGCTCGGCGGCGCGCAGACGGTCGAACAGGTATGTGCCCTGCTCCGCCCAGGCGGCGTCCCACTTCGCTTCGAGACCTTCGAGTGCGGGCTTGTCGGGAATGGCGGACATGGAGGTCTCCTCGAGCGATGTATGCGGCACTGTGTGAGCGTGCCTGAGTGTGGGTGGTGCCGCCCAGTCTACCGAGCGCACGGGACGGGCGCTCGACCCGGGGGAGCGTCCGGCGCGGCACTGCGGCCGGCCCCTCCGACGCTGGGAGGATCGGAGCATGACACCGCCGTCGTCCTCGTCCTCACGTCCCCGTCTCGCCGACCTCGGTGTCCCGTCCGGCGCCTTCGCGCGCGGCCCGCAGAACGCCATCACGGACGTCCCCGGCGTGCGGGTGGGGCACGCCACGCTGCACGGCGACGGTCTGCACACGGGAGTGACGGCCATCGTCCCCGACGCCCTCACCGCCGAGCGCCGCAGCCTTCCCGCGAACCTCTCGGTCGGCAACGGCTACGGCAAGCTCGTGGGTGCCACGCAGCTCCGCGAGCTCGGGGCTCTGGAGACGCCGATCCTGCTGACCTCGACGCTGTCCGTGTTCCGTGTCGCGGATGCGCTGCTCGGGCATCTGCTGGCGACGCCGGCGCACGCACGGACGACCACCCTGAACCCGGTGGTGGGCGAGACGAACGACGGGTTCCTCTCCGACATCCGCCAGCGCGCCGTGGGCGAGGAGCAGGTGACGGCGGCACTGGCCGCGGCGGCAGCGGGTCCGGTCGCGGAGGGGTGCGTCGGTGCCGGTGCCGGAACCGTCGCCCTCGGGTACAAGGGCGGCATCGGCACGGCGTCCCGTCTGGTCGATGTCGCGGGGAGCGCGTCCACGGTCGGGGCTCTCGTGCAGACGAATTTCAGCGGCACGTTGCGGATCGCGGGGGTGCCGCTGCCCGCGGAGGAGCTGCTCGCCGAGGAGCCGGCACAGCCCGTCGGCAACTCGTGCATGATCGTCGTCGCGACGGATGCGCCCGTCGACGGCCGTCAGCTCGGCCGGGTGGCCCACCGCGCCGTGTTCGCGATGCGGGGCGTGGGCGCCGACTACGCACAGGGAAGCGGCGACTACGCGATCGCCTTTTCCGTGCACGACCCGGCGTCGGGCGGTCCTGCGGCGGATGACGACCTCTCGCCGCTCTTCGCCGCGACGATGGACGCTGTCGAGGAGGCGCTGATCAACTCGGTGCTCGCCGCGGAGACCACCGTGGGCCCCGAGGGGCGGACGGCGCACGCGGTGCCGATCGACCGGGTGCGGGAGCGTCTGGCTCGTGCCGGGGCCGTCTGACCCGCGTTCACAACTCAGGAGAAACCGGGTCGGCGGCGCCGCGGGAGCGGCGCGTCGTACCGACCGCCGCCGGAGGTCCTGAGTTGTGAACCGAGGTCAGTCGGCGAGCGCGGCCTGGATGCCCTCGCCGATGCGACGCATCGCGGCCAGCACCGGACCGCGTCCGTCGGCTCCTCTGTCCCAGTTGGCCAGCACGGCGTAGGCGATCCGGCGGGTGGGGGACATCGCGATCCCGGTGTCGGCGCGGACGCGGGAGATCGTGCCGGTCTTGTTCAGCAGCCAGACGCCGCGGTCGAAGCCCCAGTGCGCGAGCGGGTCGAGGTCGAACGCCGAGGCGACCATCGACAGGTCCATGCCCGCGCCCAGCCAGCGGCGCAGCGTGTCGGCCGAGGCGGGGGAGAGGTCGGTGCCGTCGGCGAGCCGCGACATGAAGCGCACGAGTTCCGCGGCGTTCGCGTGCGACAGCGTGCGGGGTGCGCCGGGCGGGATCGGCCACCGCACGATGTCGTCGAGGGCGGAGGCGGTGTAGCCGAGCGCGCGGGTGTGCTCCTGCACGGTCGGGATGCCGATGACGCGACCCAGCGTGTTGGTCGCGGCGTTGTCGCTCACCGCTCCGATGAGAGCGGCCACGTCGTACAGCGACAGCTCGGATGCCTGGAGCAGGTACCAGAGACCGGAGTCCTCGATGGCCTCGACCGGCCGCCGGGTGACCCGGTCCTCGAGGGTGCGCGTGCCCGCGTCGACCTCGGTGAGGAGCCGGTGCAGGAGGAAGATCTTGCCCACGCTCGCGGTGTCCTGCACCGTCTCCGGGTCATGGCGCAGCAGCACCTCGCCCGAGTCGATGTCCTGGACGAGCACCGACCACACGGTGCCGTTCTCGTCGGGGAGCTCCACGTCGATAGCGCTCATGCGTCCTCCTCGTCCCGTGCACGCCCGGTCACGTGCGCACGGATGAGCTCGCCGACGGCCCGCATCCCGTCGAGCACCGGGGCGCGGAGGTCCGCCGGGGAGTCCTTCCAGTTCGCCGCCACTGCATACGCGACGGCGGCCCTCGGGCCCCGCAGCAGCCCGACGTCGACGCGGGCGAAGCCCACGCTGCCGGTCTTGTGGCGCAGCACCATGCCCTGATACTCGGCCTCGACGTGGGCGAGGGGGTCGAGGAGGAAGGCGTCGGCGGTCATCGACGTGTCGGTGTCGGCGGCGAGCCAGTCCAGCACCCGGGCGCTCACCGCGGGCGAGAACGCCTCGCCGGCACCGAGACGGCGCATCACGTCGGACAGCTCGGCCGCGGTGCCGAACGACGGCGTCCAGGGCAGGTCGGGCGTGCGCTCGTTGCGGATGTAGTCGTGCAGCGCGGTGTCGCGGTACCCGAGGGTCGGAGCGACGGCCCGCACCTCCTCCAGGCCGCAGAGATGGATCAGCGCGTTCGTGGCGAGGTTGTCGCTCACCGCACCGACGAGGAGCGCCGCGTCGTGCACCGTGATGCGCTGATCGTGCATGCGGTACAGCAGTCCGGAGTCCTCGACGCGGTGCTCGTCCGGGATCTCGATCCGGTCGTCCTCGGCGAGCGTGCCCGCCTCCAGCCGGCGCGCGACCTCGAGGAGCAGGAAGATCTTGCCGATGCTCGCGGTCTCGCACTGCGTGTGCGGCTCGTGCTCGGCCAGGGTCTCCGCGGTGCCGGCGTCGACGAGCCGGATCGACCAGATGACACGGGGGTCGAGGGGAGGAAGCGCGATCATGGCCGTCCCACCGTGAGGCGCGGCTCGTCGCCGGTCGCGTCCAGCACCCCATCCACACCGAGCGGGATGGTGAGGGCGTGCGGGTCGTGGCCGAAGCCCTGCTCCCACAGCACGGGGACGCCGGCGTCCTGGAACTCGTCCCGCATGAGCGCGTGGACCAGGTCGAGGTCGCCGCACTCATGCCAGGAGCCGAGCACGATGCCCGTCGCCTGCGCCAGACGGCCTGCCCGACGCAGCTGCGTCACGAAGCCGTCGAGGCGGTACGGCTCCTCGGTGATGTCCTCCAGGAAAAGGATGCCGGGGGCGGGGACGTCCGCCTCCGGGGCGCCGAGTCCGGCGGCGAGCAGACTGAGGTTGCCGCCCGTGAAGCGCCCCTCGGCGCGACCCGGCGTCATGATCTCGGTCTTCGGGCCGATGAGCTCCCGCCCCCGCCAGGGTTCGAAGAGCCAGCGCTGCACGTCGTCGCGCACCTGCTCGGAATCGCGGAAGACGTTGTTGCCCGCCATCGGGCAGAAGAGCGTCGCGACGTCGAGATGCGCGCGCCACGTCTCGTGCAGGGCGGTCACATCGGACGAGCCCGTGAGGAGCTTCGGTCGTCCGTCCTTGCGCAGCGCGCCTCGGCGCATGTCGGCCCAGTCGATGCCGTCGAGGAGGCGCAGGGCCCCGTAGCCGCCTCGGGCCGTGACGACGGCGTCCACCTCGGGATCGAGCCAGGCGTCGACGAGGTCGGCGCGGCGGAGCTCGTCCGGCCCCGCAAGGTACGACGCGCGCGGGTGCGGCGTGAGGACATGCTCTCCCACCCGGACCTTCAGGCCCCAGGACTCGTAGTAGCCGACGGCGCGCTGGGTGTTCTCCTCGTTACCAGGACCGGAGGGCGAGACGATCGCCACGGTGTCGCCGGGCTGCAGGGGTGCTGTGTCGAGATAGGGCGACACCGCCGCCTCCGTCGTGACGCTCATGCCGTCTTCTCCTCGATGCGCGGCGCCGCGGACAGCAGGTGCCTGGTGTACTCGTGCTGCGGGTTCAGCAGCACCTCTTCGGTGGGGCCGTGCTCGACGATCTGCCCGTGGTACATCACCGCGACGGTGTGGGCGATGTTCCAGGCGAGACCGAGGTCGTGTGTGATGACGAGGGCGGAGAGCCCGAGGCGGCGGCGCAGCTCCAGCAGGAGTCCGAGGATCTCCCCGCGCACGGACGCGTCGAGCGAGGCGACGGGCTCGTCCGCGATGAGCATCTGCGGCTGCACGGCGAGGGCCCCCGCGATGACGACGCGCTGCCTCTGCCCGCCGCTGAGCTCCTGCGGGATGGCGCCGAAGTAGCGCTCCGGCGGGGTGAGTTCCGCGTCGGCGAGGCTCTGCGCCACCCGCTCGCGCTCGTCGCCGGCGAAGCGCTGCACACGCAGCCCCTCGGCGACGGACTCGTACACGCTGTGCTTCGGGTTCAGCGCGGCCCACGGGTCCTGCAGCACGAGCTGCACCTGCGAGCGGAATCGCGCGAGGTCGCGTCCTTTCGACGGAAGGGGTGCGCCGTCGAAGCGGATCTGCGACCCCGGGTCGGCAGGCTGCAAGCCCATCAGCGCGCGGGCGAGGGTCGACTTGCCCGAGCCCGACTGCCCGACGAGCGCGACGATCTCGCCTTTACGCACGGAGAGGTCGACATCGCGGACCGCGTGCACCGGGCGTCCGCCGGAGCGGTAGGTGACGTTGACGCCGCGGGCCTCCAGCAGCACCTCGTCGCCGTGCGTGATCTCCGGCACCTCGTCCGCGCCACGACCGTGCCGGGTCACCGGGGCCATCCGCGAGGCCGGGTCGCCGATCGTGGGGAAGGCGTCGGCGAGCTGACGCGTGTACGCCTCCTGCGGGGTGGTGCAGACGGCGTAGCTCTCGCCGACCTCGACCAGCTCCCCGTCGCGCATGATGGCGATCCGGTCGCAGGCCGTGGCGAGCACCGACAGGTCGTGGCTGATCATGAGCATCGAGATGCCGCGCTCGGCCACGAGCCGGGAGATCATGTCGAGGATCTGCTTCTGCACGATCACGTCGAGCGCGGTGGTCGGCTCGTCCGCGATGATGACCTCGGGATCGCAGGCGAGGGCCATAGCGATCATCACGCGCTGCTTCTGGCCGCCGGAGAGCTCATGCGGGTACGACTCGCTCTTCTGCTGCGGCAGGTCGACGATGTCGAGCAGTTCGCGCACGCGTTCTCTGCGTGCCTTCTCGCCCTTCCAACGCTCCGAGGCGTGCAGCTCGAGCGCCTCCAGGAGCTGCCAGCCGACGGTGCGCACCGGGTTGAGCGAGTGCATCGCGCCCTGGAACACGATGGACGTCTGCGCCCAGCGCACGGCGCGCAGCTGCCCGAAGGACAACGAGGCGACATCCTCGTCGCCCAGCAGCACACGGCCGCTGAGACGTGCGTTGCGCGGCAGGAGCCGGAGCACGCTCATGGCGAGCGTGGACTTGCCGGAGCCTGACTCGCCGGCGATGCCGAGGGTCTGCCCTGCCGGGAGGGTGAGCGAGACGTTGCGCACGGCCGCCACCTCGTCCCGACCGGACCGCCCGGAGGTGCGGTACGTGATGGAGACGTCGTCGAAGATCAGGTCGGGCATCTCAGCGGCTCCTCAGCGTCGGGTTGGTGATGTTCTCGACGGCACGGCCCATCAGGGTGAACGACAGCACGACGAGGACGATGGCGATGCCGGGCACGAGCACGTACCACCAGTAGCCGCTGGTCGCCGCGGAGACGTCCATCGCGTTCTTCAGGATCGAGCCCCAGGACTGCAGCGTGGTGTCGCCGAGGCCGAGGAACGCCAGGGTGGATTCGGAGATGATCGCCGAGCCGACCGTGAGCGTCGTGTTGGCGAGCACGAGCGGCAGCACCCCGGGGAGGAGGTGCTTCATGATGATGTGCCAGTGCCCGGCGCCGAGGGCCCGCGAGCGTTCGATGTAGTCGCGCGACTCCACGGAGAGGGTCTGCGCGCGGACGACGCGGGCGGTACCGGCCCACGAGGTCAGGCCGATCGCGATGATGATGGTCCAGACGCCGCGGCTCAGCACCGACGACAGCACGATCGCGAGGATCAGCGACGGCAGCACGAGGAAGAAGTCGATGATGCGCATCATCAGCCCGCCGAAGAAGCCGGTGAAGTGGCCCGCCGAGAGGCCGACGAGAGTGCCGATGATCATCGACATCGCCGTGGCGGCGAGGCCGACGAGCAGGGACACCCTGGCGCCCCACACCATGCGGACCCAGATCTCGCGACCCTGATGGTCAGTGCCGAGGGGATGCTCCCAGGACGGCGGGGCGAAGCGCTGCACGTCGACGAGCTTCGTGACGTCGAGCATGCTGGCGGGGGCGATCACGGGGGCGAAGATCGCGATGAGCGCGACGATCACGAGGAAGACGAGGCCCACCATGCCCGCCCGGTGCTGGGCGAACTGCCGGCAGAAGTCGACGAACGCGGTGCCGCGGCGGTGCCACGCCAGAGCACGGGGGGAACGGATGGTCGGGGATGCCGTGGTCATGCGCGCCTCACCCTCGGGTCGAGCTGACGGTAGATGAGGTCCGCGATGAGGTTCATCGCGATGATGATCGTGGAGAACACCACGAAGGTACCCTGCAGGAGCGGGAGGTCGGGTCCGGAGATGGCCTCGAAGGTCAGCTTCCCGAGCCCGGGCCAGGAGAACACCGTCTCCACCGTGACCGCCCCGGCGATGAGGCCGCCGATGTGCATGAAGACGAGCGTCACGGTCGGCAACAGGGCGTTGGGGACGGCGTGCCGACGGCGGACGAGGTCTTCCCTGAGGCCCTTGGCCCGCGCGGTCGTGAGGTAGTCGGCGCCCATCTCCTCGAGGAGCGAGCTGCGCATCACCATCAGGTACTGCGCGTAGACGACCGCGACCATCGTGATGACCGGGAGCACCATGTGCGAGATCACGTCCAGGACCGCGCCGACCGGATCGGTGGGCGGGTTGGGGGAGACCATGCCTCCGGTCGGGAACCAGTGCAGCGTGCCGCCGAAGATCATCAGGAGCAGCAGCGCCAGCCAGAAGGTCGGTACCGACCAGAACACGAGCGAGGTGCCGGAGACGATGCGGTCGAAGGTGGAGCCGTGCTTCCAGGCCGCCTTCTGACCGAGCCAGAGACCGAGCGCGATCGCGATGATCGCCGCCGTGCCGGTGAGGAGGATCGTGTTCCAGAAGTACTGGCCGATGAGCTCGGACACGGAGGTGCGGTAGACGTAGCTCGTGCCGAAGTTCAGGGTGAACACGTTGCCGAGGTAGTCGACGAACTGCTGCCACAGGGGCTTGTTCAGGCCGAGCTGCTCGCGTAGCTGGTCGGCCTGCTCGGCGCTCATGCCGCGCTCACGGGCGATCGAGGCGACCGGATCGCCCGGCAGGATCTTGAAGGCGAAGAATCCGAGGAGGATCACCATCGCCAGGCTGATGGCCGCGCCGCCGAGCTTGACCAGGAAGTAGCGGAGGGCGCCGACGCCCTTCGGCTGCTCCTCGGCCGCGGCGCTCGTCGCGATGGCGGAGGTGGACGGGGGAACCGCGTTGGACATGGGGGTCTCCTTACAGCGGACCGGGAGACGCCGCGGGGGCGGAAGCCCGCCACCCGCGGCGTCTCGCCGGACTCATTCGACGTCGGCGATGTTGCGGCGACGGATCAGGAAGAAGATGAGTCCTCCGATCAGGACCACCCCCACCACGACGCCTCCGATGATGAGTCCGGTGTTCGTGCCGGTGCCGCCGGCGGTCGCCCCCTCGACGGGCTCGACGGTCAGGTAGCCCCAGTAGCCGGCCTGGTTGGCGATGATGCCGCCGTCCTTCGGCTGCAGGGTGAAGCCTGTGAAGCGGTCGGAGCGGTAGGCCTCCAGCGAGTTGGCGTACCAGGTCGCGACCTGCGCGGTGTCGGTGTAGTTCAGCGCGAGCATGTCGTGCACGATCTCCTGGCGCTTCTCCGGGTCGATCTCGGAGCGCTGCGCGGCGTACATCTCGTCGAACTCCGGGTTGCAGTACCCGTCCTGCGTGGTGCCGCCGGTGCCGTCGGTCGCGGTCGGCAGATTCATGCAGGTGTTGATGCCCAGCTGGTAGTCGGGGTCGGGATTGACCGACCAGCCGCTGAAGTACAGGTCGTAGTCGCCGGACGTGGCCTTCGCGCTGATCGTGTCGGAGTCGGTGGACTCGACCGTGATCTCGATCCCGATGTCCTTCATCCACGGGACGAAGAAGTCGGAGATGGACTGCTCGTTGGCATCGTCCGCATCCGTCAGCAGGCGCAGGCTCAGGCGCTGACCGTCCTTCTCGCGGATGCCGTCCGCGCCGGGAACCCAGCCGGCCTCGTCGAGCTTCGCCTGTGCGGCCTCGGGGTCGAAGCCGACGATCACGTCGTCGTCGTCGGAGAGGTGCCACTTCGGGAAGGACGCCGGGATGAAGCTCGTCGCGAGCGTGCCCTCGCCGTCCAGCACCTTGTCGAGCAGGGTGGCCGTGTCGGTGCCGAGGCGGATGGCCTGGCGGACCTCGAGCTCCTTCAGCGCGGCGTTGCCGGTGCCGTAGGGCACGTTGTCGCGCGTCTGCTGACCGACGTTGATGCTGATCGAGTGGTAGCGGCGGCCCTCGCCGGAGTGCGTGGTGACGCCGTCGACGCCGTCGAGTGCCGAGAACTGGGTCGGGGTGAGGCCGGTGACGAGGTCGACGTCGCCCGCCTTGAGCGCCTGCACCTGGGCGTCGGAGTTCGTGTAGTACACGTACTGGATCGCGTCGATCTTGGGGGCGCCGCGCCAGAAGTTCTCATTCGCCTTCAGCACGATGGACTGGTTGGCCGAGTAGCTGTCGAGGACGAACGGACCGGAGCCGACGACGTCGGCGTCGTTGGTGAAGGTGGTGGGGTCGTCGACCGCCTCCCAGATGTGCTTCGGGACGATCGGGATCTCCGAGCCGGGGTTCGGGGCCTGCGGCGTCTTCAGGGTGATCACGACGGTCTTGTCGTCGGGGGTCTCGACGGTGTCGAAGTTCGAGACGAGGTTGCCGTTGGCGGTGCCGAGGGCGGGGACCGTCATCATCTGGTCGTACGTGTACTTCACGTCGGCGGAGGTGATGGGCTCACCGTCCGACCAGACGAGGTCGTCCTGGAGGGTGAAGGTCCAGGTCTGGCCGCCGTCCGTCGCCTCCCAGGAGTCCGCGAGGCCCTTCGTGGGGGAGCCGTCCTCGGCGTCGTTCTGCACGAGCGACTCGTAGACGTACCGGATGATGTTCGTCGGCGTCAGGTAGATCGAGATGAACGGGTTGAACGTGTCCACGAACCCGGAGGTGGCGATCCGGAGCGTCGTCTCGGACGCCGGGGACTCGGTGGCGGCGCTGACGGACTGCGCCTGGGCGGCGCCGGCCGGAGCGGCGATGAGGAGCGCGGAGGCGATCGCGGCGGCGGTCAGACTTCGCACGGTTCTGGAGCGGGGGGCAAGACGCATGGAAGGTCCCTTCGGGCGCCGCCCGGATCCACAGTGAAGCCGGGTCGGTGCTGACCATGCAAGCGGAAGACGGCCGCGCGGTCAAGACATTCGATGCGTATCGCGGAAGAAAAGTGTCGCCATCCCGAAAGATCGCCGGCCGTCGAGGGGGTGTAACACGGCGGAAACACGCGGATGCCAGGATGCGCCCGGAGAGATCGACGAGGCGGACGGTGGTCACTCGCCCCAGACATCCGGAACGTATCCCGGGCCGGTTCTGCTCGGGCACGGGAACCGGAATCGTATCGTCACTCCGTCGGGATGGTGAGCACGGCGCGCAGGAGGGCGATGCGTTCGTGCAGGGAGGAACGCAGGAAGTGCTCGTCCACCGCGTGCGCGCCGCCACCCCGCGGGCCGAGGCCGTCGACCGTCGGGATCCCGCCCCCGCCGAGGAGGTTGGTGTCGCCCGCGCCGGCCGCGGGGCGGCCGTCGACGTGCTGGCCGAGCGCGGCCCCTTCCTCGGCGATCCGCGCGAGGAAGGTGGCGTCCGCCGCGGAGGCACGCCAGGCGGGTCGGGCGCTGAGCACGGCGACCTCGACGTGGGCGCCAGGGCGCACGGGGGTCAGACCGCGGAGAGCGGCGAGGACGCGCTCCTCGGAGTCCGGGTCGAGGAAGCGGAGTCCTATCTCGGCCGCGGCCTGCGCCGGCACCACGTTGGTGCGCGCCCCGCCGTCGATGACCCCGACGTTGCAGAGCACCGGGCTCGGCAGATCCGGGTCGGCGACGATCGCGCGGACCCGCAGGAGCTGGTCGACGAGTTCGTCGATCGCCGAGACGCCGTGCTCCGGGTCGAGCGCGGCGTGGGCCGCACGTCCGGTGACGGCGATGCGCACCCGGGCACTGCCGCGGCGGCCGACCTTGAGGGCGCCGTCGGGATGCGGGGACTCGAACCCGATGGCGCAGGCCGCACCTCGAGCCCGCTCCGCGAGCAGAGGGCCCGAGACCGGCGAGCCGATCTCCTCGTCCGCGACCAGCACGATCCGCACGGCTCGCCGCTGTGCGAGCGGCAGGGGCTGCAGGCGGCGCAGCGTCTCCAGCATCACGACGATGCCGGCTTTCATGTCGTAGGAGCCGGGGCCGCGCACGACATCGCCCTCCTCGCTCCATGGCAGGTCGTGCGCCAGCGTGCCGACCGGCCACACGGTGTCGGTGTGGCCGATGAGGAGCACCGGGTCTCCGGTGCCGAGGACGTCGATGACGAGATCCGTCCCGAGCTCGTGCGGGACCCGCTGGACGGTGCCGCCGACGCCGGCGAACCACGCGGACAGCAGGTCGGCGATACGGCCGCTCGCCTCGACGTCGCGGCTCGGCGTCTCGAGCAGCACGAGTTCGCGCACGAGTGCGATGATGTCGTCGGAAGGATGGTCCGCGTCGCGCACTGCCGAAGGAGTCGTCACGGTTACGAACCGTATCTTGCCCCTTGATCACCCCGCAACCCGCCGATAGCATCGCTCAGAGCAGCAGGACTTCTCGATCTTAGGAAACGTATCGTGCCTCTTTCTTCGGTGGCCGCCGGTGTCGCCCACGGCTGCCGCGAACTCACCCAGTACGCCGAGTTCCGTGAGGCCGCCGCGCTGTACGCCCGCGTCTTCGCCTACACGGAGAACGAGTACGCGCTCAACGCCAACCTGCTCACCGCCCTCGCCCGCAACGGTGGTTCCGCGGTCGGCGCCTTCGCCGACGACGGAACGCTGATCGGATTCGCCTACGGCTTCGCCGGCTGCGACACCGCCGGTGCGTCGTTCCACTATTCGCAGGCGGCGGCCGTCGACGCCGCGCACCAGGGGCGGGGCGTCGGCCAGGCACTCAAGTTCGCGCAGCGCGCGGTGGCTCTGCGCTGGGGGCAGCGGACGATGCGGTGGACGTTCGATCCGCTGCTCTCGCGCAACGCCCATTTCAACCTGAGCTCGCTCGGCGCCGTCGGCATCGCGTACGAACGGGACTACTACGCCCGTCCCGACACCGACCGCCTGGTGGTCTCCTGGGATCTGGACGCCGCCGATCACCCGACCCGCCGCACCCTCCCGGTCCCGCCTGAACTCGGGCCGGACGACTGGGGGCGGGCCGTGGCGGCGGACGGCGGCACCTGGATCGCGATCCCGACCCGCCCCGGCGAGCTCGACGCCGAGGATCGTGCGGTGCTGCGGCGGGATCTGGAGCGGACGATGACTGCGGCGTTCCGCCGCGGGGACGTCCTCGTCGGGGCCGTGCGCCTCGACGACGACACGGCGGTCTACCGCGCGACACCCGGGGAGGGTACGGCATGAACGACCACGACCACGACCAGGAGGATCGCGACCTCGTCTCTCCGCGGGACCGCTACGGCGAGCGCATCCGTACCAACCTCTCCGCCGAGAGCATCCAGGCGCGGATCATCGAGACCGAGCAGCGCACGCTCGCCCAGACCTTCGAGGAGCTCAGCCGATCGGCCCAGGTCCCGCAGGCCGCCGCGCTGCTGCTCGGTGCCCGACGACGGTATGTGGCAGGCGAGGGCAAGGCGGCGGCGTACGCGCAACTGCTCAATGCGGATCTCTCGGCGACGCTGTCGAACGTGTTCCTCGTCGACGGGCACGCGCTGCAGCCGCTCACCGTGCTCACGGACGTGCGGGCCAGCGACGTGCTCATCGCGTTCTCCCTGCGGCGCTACCGCGAGGAGACCGTGCGGCTCGGGCGGCTCTTCCATGAAGCCGGGGGTCAGCTCGTCGTCATCACGGACAGTGAGGACGCCCCGCTCGCATCGATCGCGACCTCGCTCATCCGGGTGCGCACCGGATCCGCCTCGTATGCCGACTCCCCGACCCCGGTCGCGGCGGTGTGCCACCTGCTCAGTGCGCTCACCACGGCGAGCGCGAAGGGCGCGCGGAGGCGGCTGGCCGAACGGGACCGGCTGGTGGCACGGCTGGGTCTCTACGGCCCCGAGACGCCGCGCCCCCGCACCGAGGAGGACGCGTGAGGGTCGTCCGCGTCCGGCTGTTCGCCCTTCGACAGCCGCTGCGTCACAGCTTCGAGACGAGTTCGCACCGCAAGTCCGGCATCGAGCACGTGCTCGTCGAGGTCACCGATGCCGACGGGCAGACCGGCTGGGGGGAGATCGCGTCGCCGAGCGATCCGTTCTACGGCGCGGAGACCACGGTCACCGCGTGGGAGATCGCCACGCGCTACCTCGTGCCCGCGCTGCTCCGTGCGGACGGGGACGAGCCGGCGGCTCTGGAGGCGTCGTGGGCACGCGTCCGCGGGCATGAGTTCGCGAAGGCCGGGTTCTCCGGAGCGGTGTGGGACCTGTCCTCCCGGATGCGCGGGATCGCGCTCGCCGCGGCCCTGGGCGGGACGCGCGACGAGGTCGTCGCCGGGGTGTCGCTGGGGATCGAGCCGTCGCTCGACGAGCTGCTCGCCCAGGTCGAGCTGCAGCGCGCGGCCGGCTACCCGCGCGTCAAGCTCAAGATCGCTCCGGGGTGGGACGTGGAGCCCGTGCGCGCGGTGCGCGGTGCCTTCCCCGACCTCGACCTCCACGTGGATGCGAACGGAGCCTACGCGGATGACGACCGGGCGGCCGAGGTGTTCAGGCGCCTGGACCGTGAGGCGCTCACCATGATCGAGCAGCCCTTCGCGCCGCGGGATCTCGTGGCCCACGCCGATCTGCAGGCGCGGCTCGACACGGACGTGTGCCTGGACGAGTCGGTCGTCGACCTCGGCGACCTGCGGACCATGATCCGGCTGGGTGCAGGGCGGGTCCTCAACATCAAGGTGTCGCGGATGGGCGGGCTGACCGTCGCCCGCGCCGCGCACGACATGGCACGCGATGCGGGCATCCCGGTGTGGTGCGGGGGGATGCACGAGTTCGGCGTCGGGCGGGCCGCGAACGTCGCGCTGTCCTCGCTCCCGGGCTTCCTGCTCCCGTCGGACGTGTCGGGTTCGGACAAGTACTACGAGTCCGACATCATCACCCCTCCGGTGACGGCCGTCGCGGGCCGGGTCACCGTCCCCACCGGACCGGGGATCGGACACGAGGTGCTCGCCGAGCGCATCGCCCGTGACGCGTCCCGGGTCTTCGACTCCTCCGCGGCCGAGGCCCCCGAGGCCGTCCTGACCGCGGGCTGACCGGCCCCCGAACCTGCGAGAGCGGAATCCCATGCGTGCACTGCTGCTGTACCGGCTCGATCTCGCCGACGAAGCCGCGGAGGACGGGATCCACCCGGTCGACCCGCGGGAGCCGATCATCCGGGCGACCGACCTCGGCGTGACCCGCGGCGACGGCGTGTTCGAGACCGCTGTCGTGCGTCGGGCCAGGCCGCAGGCCCTGGAGTCGCACCTCGCACGACTGGAGCGTTCGGCGCAGCTCCTGGGGCTGCCCGTGCCACGCCGCGAGCGGTGGGCACGGGCGGTGCGCCACGCAGCCGTCGAGGTGTCCCGTCCCGGAGTGCTCCGCGAGGGGGAGATCGCCTCGATCAAGTTCGCGATGACCCGCGGGGACGAGATCGACCCGGCCGGGCCGACGGGGTGGGTGCTGGGCTTCGCGGGCGAGGACCCGGAGGCCGTCCGCGCGCGGGGCGTCTCCGCGGTGGTCCTCGACCGCGGATATAGGCACGACGTCATGGCGACGGCGCCCTGGCTGCTGCAGGGGGCGAAATCCCTCGCGTACGCGGTGAACCAGGCGGCCCTGCGGGAGGCGCGGAGCCGGGGCGCGGACGATGTCATCTTCGTCAGCGCCGACGGTTTCGTGCTCGAAGGGCCGCGGTCGACGCTGATCGCGCTGCTCGACGGGACGCTGGTCACGCCACCGCCCGAGCACGGGGTGCTCCCCGGGACGACCCAGGCCGACGTCTTCGCAGGACTCGCCGACATGCCCTCCCGCATCGGTCCGCTGGTGCGGGACGATCTGGAGCGGGCGGAGACGCTGTGGCTCTGCTCCAGCACGCGCGGCGCCGTGCCCGTGCGGGAGCTGGACGGCGTCGCGCGCCGCGTGGACCCCGCTCTCACCGCGCGGATGAACGCGGTGCTGGATGGACGAGAGGACTGAGATGGTCGACGAGGACCTGCCGATCGATCGGGTGATCGACGGCCACAACGATCTCGCCTGGGCGAGCAGGACGCTGCTCGGCTACCGGGTCGCGGAGCTCGCCGGGTCGGTGGCGGCCACGCAGACCGACCTGCCGCGACTGGTCGCCGGCGGGGTCGCCGGCCAGTTCTGGTCGGTCTGGGTCGATCCCGTGCTGGAGGGGGCGGAGCAGGTCGTGGCCACGCTCGAGCAGATCGACTTCGTGCGCCGGCTCGTCGACGCCCACCCGCAGCGCTTCGCGATCGCTCGGACGGCGGCCGACGTGCGTGCGGCGATGGCCGAGGGGCGGATCGCCTCGCTCATCGGCATCGAGGGCGGCGACCAGCTCGGCGGATCGCTGGCCGTGCTGCGGCAGTTCGCGCGTCTCGGCGCGCGGTATCTCACCCTCACCTGGTCGCGGACGATCGCTTGGGCGGACTCCGCGACCGACGAGGCGCGCCACGGCGGTCTGACGGACTTCGGACGCGAGGTGGTGCGCGAGATGAACCGCATCGGTGTGCTCGTCGACCTCTCGCACGTCGCTCCGACGACGATGCGGCACGCGCTCGAGGTCACGACGCGCCCGGTGATGGTCAGCCACTCCGGCGCCTTCGCCCTGTGCGACCACCCCCGCAACGTGCCGGACGACGTGCTCGCCGCGATCGGCGGGCAGGGCGGCGTCGTGATGGTGCCGTTCGTGCCCACGTTCGTCTCGCAGGCCCGCCGCGACTGGTGGGAGGCCGGGGGAGAGGGAGAGGCCCCGCGCGTCGGTGTCGCCGACGTCGCCGATCACCTCGATCATGTGCGTCGCGTGGCCGGCGCGCATGCGGTCGGGATCGGTGCCGACTACGACGGCTCCGATGCGATGCCGGACGGTCTCGGCGACGTCTCGGGGTATCCGGCCCTGTTCGCCGAGCTGCGGCGTCGCGGCTGGTCGGAGGACGACCTCCGGGCGGCGGCCCACGAGAACGTCCTCCGCGTGCTGGAGGCCTCCGACCCCGACCACGAGGCCTTCCTGGACGGCCGCGCAGGAGAGCCCGCCGCGGCCGCACTCGCGCCGGCGGTCGACACGACGATGCGGGAGGGGGCGCTGTGACCCCGCGCGTCCTCGTGATCGTGAACTCGGCGAGCTCCGGCCCGCGTCGCCTCGGCACCTGGCTGCGGGAGAAGGCGATCGACGTCGACGAGATCGTGGGAGCCGAGCAGCCGCTGCCCACCTCCCTGGACGGCTACGCAGGACTCGTGATGCTGGGCGGCGGGCTCATGCCGGACGACGATGACCGCGCGCCGTGGCTCGCGGCAGAGCGGGCGCTCGCCGCGGAGGCCATCGCCCGCGACCTCCCCACGCTCGGCATCTGTCTGGGAGGTCAGCTGCTCGCCCACGTGGCCGGCGGCGAGGTCGCCGAGAAGACCGGACCGATCGAGCGCGGCGCGACCCCCATCCGTCCGACCGCGGCCGGACGCACGGACGCCGTGTTCGCGGCGCTGGGTGACGAGGCTCCGATGATCGAGAACCATCAGGACATGATCACGCGGCTCCCTCCCGCGGCGGTGCTGCTGGCGTCGAGCGCGGCCGTCGAGAACCAGGCCTTCCGTCTAGGAGCGCGGGTGCGCGGCGTGCAGTTCCACCCCGAGGCCTCCGCCGCCGACCTCGCGCGGTGGGACGACGCGGCGCTGCGGGGAGAGGGACGCTCGCTTCCCGCGCTCATCGCCGCCGCCGAGCGCGTGCACGACCACAACACCGCGGCCAGCCGCGCGCTCATCGAGGCCTTCGCCGACGAGGTGCGCGCCGAGGTCCCGGCGTGACGCCTGCGGATGCGGGTCTCCTCGTCACGACGGATACCGCCGCGGAAGCTCTCCAGCACGGCCTGGACGAGCGCGCACGTCGTGCCGCCCCGGCCGCCATCGCCGCGGTGGCCGAACGGGGGCGCGTCCGCGCAGTGCTCACCCACGGCCATCCCCGCGCCGATGAGGCCCCGACGACGCGGGACACCGTCTTCCGCATCGCGTCGATGTCCAAGAGCTTCCTCGCCGCCACCGTGCTCTCGTTGCGCGACCGCGGTCTGCTCGACCTCCACGCGCCGATCCGCACCTACCTGCCCGATGTCCGACTGCGGCACCGCGGTGCCGACGTCGAGGTCACCGGCGACCTGCTGCTCTCCAACCGCTCGGGTCTAGGGGAGGACAACGCCTGGGTGGATCGGCACCTCGGCGCCTCCCGGGCCGAGATCGCCGCCCTGTTCGCGGGCGGGGTGCCTCTCGCGGCCGTGCCGGGAACCGTCTACCAGTACTCCAACCTCGGACAGTCGCTGCTCGGCCGCGTCGTGGAAGCGGTGACCGGGCGGACGGTGGAGGACGTGATCCGGGAGACCCTGCTCGAGCCCCTCGGGCTGCGCCGGACGGCACACGTGTCGGACGGCTTCGCGCCGGAGACGCTGGCGGGCGGGTTCCGGACGTTCGACGACGGCACCACGTTCCGCCCCGAGCCGTTCGTGGGGTCGGGCGCGCTCGGCTGCATCGGCAGCATGTTCAGCACCGTCGACGACATCGCGAGATGGATGTGGTTCCTCGGCTCGGCCTTCACCGACGACCCGCTGGCGCCCGACGTGCTGGCTCCGGCGTCGCGACGGGAGCTGCAGCAGGCCCGCACCCCGATCCCGGTGCCGTCGGCGATGTTCGACGGGCGCGACCTTGCGGGGGCCGGCTACGGCTACGGCCTCTTCGTCGAGGACGACCGGCGGTTCGGGCGGATCGTGCAGCACTCCGGCGGTCTTCCCGGATTCTCGGCGCACATGCGCTGGCACGCGGCCAGCGGCATCGGCGTCGTCGCCTTCGGGAACTCCGACGAGTTCGGCGCCCGGCGGATCGCAGGCGCCGCGCTCCAGCAGCTGCTCGAACGGACGGACGCCCCCTCCGCCGTCCTGCACCCGTGGGCGGAGACGGTCGCCGCCGCGCAGGCTCTCGACGTCGCGATCCGCTCGGGAGGGCCCGCCGCCACGTACCCGTTCCTCGCCGACCATGTGCTCGACGACATCCCGGCCGACGTCCGCGATGCCCGGCTGGCGGCACAGGTTCAGGAGATCGGCGGATTCCGCGCGGAGCAGGACCCGTTCCCCGATCGCGTGGTGGCCGCGGCGACGGAGGCCGAACTGCGCTGGCGGATCGCGGGGAACCGCGGCGACCTCCTCGTCGACGTGCGGCTGGTCGGGCTGCCGGAGCCTCGCGTGCAGGGGCTCAGCGCGGCGGTCGTCGCGCCAGGGCAGACACGTGTCGAGGGGGAGCGAGCCGGAGCGACCGAGCGGCACCTGGTCGTCCTGCCGTCGTTCTGATAGCGCTACCTGCACATATCGACCGGGTCCAAAAAACCGCCCTAGGATGGAGGCATCCCGACCCGTCCGTTCTGAGGAATCCTCATGCCCGCCACCCCTGTGCGTCGCCTCCTTCCCCTCGCCGCGCTCGCCGCCGCCACCGCCCTGGTGCTGACCGCGTGCGCCGGCCCGTCCACGGAGAGCGACGGCGGTGAGCTCGTCTGGTCGATCGAGGGCGCGAACCTGTCCGCGGGGCACATGGACCCGCAGGTGAGCCAGCTCGACGTCTCCGGCATGGTGCAGCGCGCGGTGCTCGACTCCCTGGTGTTCCAGGAGGACGACGGCACGTTCAGCCCGTGGCTCGCGACGAGCTGGGACGTCTCGCCGGACAGCACGGAGTACACCTTCACGCTGCGCGACGACGTGACCTTCACGGACGGCGAGCCGTTCGATGCGGAGGCCGTCAAGGCGAACTTCGACCGGATCGTCGACCCGGAGACGGCGTCGGCGCAGGCGGCGAGCATGCTCGGTGCAGACTTCTACGCCGGCACCGAGGTCGTCGACGACCACACGGTGAAGGTCTCGTTCACGCAGCCGTATGCGCCGTTCCTCCAGGCGGCCAGCACCCCGCAGCTCGGCTTCTACTCGCCGGCCGTGCTCGCCGAGTCGGCCGATAAGCTCAAGGCGGGCGGCCCCGACGTCACGGTCGGCACCGGGCCGTTCGTGCTCACCGAGTACACCGCCGACCAGGAGATCGTCTACACGCGCAACGATGACTACGCCTGGGGCCCGCACGAGGCGAAGGCGCCGGCGTTCGAGACGCTGCGCGTGCAGATCCAGCCGGAGGCGTCGGTGCGTACCGGAGTGATCGAGAGCGGCGAAGCCGACCTCGCCAGCAACATCCCGCCGAACCAGGTCGCCGGTCTCGACGACGCCGGCGTCACGGTCGACTCGGTGGAGTACCCGGGACTGCCCTACTCGCTCTACCTGAACGAGAAGTACGGCGTCTTCGCCGACGAGAAGGTGCGGCAGGCGTTCGCCCGCGGCATCGACGTCGACGCGGCGGTCGAGGAGATCTACTTCGGGCAGTTCCCGCGGGCGTGGAGCGTCCTCGGCAGCACGACCCCGGGCTACGACGCGTCGCTGGAGGACTCCTGGCCGTTCGATCAGGACGCCGCGAACGCCCTGCTCGACGAGGCCGGCTGGACGGAGCGCGACGCGGACGGCATCCGCATGAAGGACGGCGAGCGCCTGTCCGTGCGGTGGATCGCCTGGACCCCGGTCCCGGATGACCGCGCGGCGCTGGCCAATGCGATCCAGTCGGACCTCAAGGCCATCGGCTTCGAGGTGGAGCGCGAGGAGTTGGAGCCCGGCGCCTACAACGCCCAGTACGAGCCGAAGACGTTCGACCTCACCGACTGGGGCTTCTCCGGCGTGGACGCCGACTTCCTCCGTGCGCACCTGCACACCGACGGCTTCCAGAACGCCTCGCAGGTGAGCGATCCGGAGATCGACGCGCTCCTGGAAGAGGCCGTCGCGTCGAGTGATCAGGACGCCCGCAACGAGCTCTACACGCAGCTGCAGCAGTGGAACGCGGAGTACACGGCCATCGTCCCGCTCTACAGCCCCTCGGCGATCACGGCGGTCGGCGAGCGCGTGCAGGGCCTGGACTACGACCTCTACGGGCGGCCGCTCTTCTACGATGTGAGCCTCGGCTGACATCCGGCGGCCGTCGTTTCGAGGGAGCGGGCGGAGTGATCGAACCGTGAAGGCGGTGCTCGGCCGCGCCCTCGGGCTCGTGGCCTCGGTGGTCATCGTGCTGTGGGGGGCCGCGACCGTCGCATTCCTGGCCTTCCGGGTGATCCCCGGCGACCCGGTCTCGGTGATGCTGGGCCCGCAGGCGCAGGTGAGTGAGGCCGTCAAGGACGGCATCCGCGCCGACCTCGGCCTCGACCGTCCGCCGTTGGAGCAGTATGTCGGCTTCATCGGGCAGCTCGCCCGCGGCGACCTCGGCGAGTCGTACCAGCTGCGGCTTCCGGTGTCGGAGGTCATCGGACGGCAGCTCGGGGCGACCGTGCAGCTGTCCGCCCTCGCCCTGGTGATCGCCGTCGTGCTCGCTCTCGCGGTCGCCCTCTTCGTGCGGGGTCGTGTCGGGCGCACCATCGCCGCCGGCGTCGAGCTCGTGGTGCTCTCCTCGCCGGTGTTCTGGATCGGGCTGCTGCTGCTCAGCGTCTTCGCGTTCGGACTGGGGTGGTTCCCCGTCTCGGGCACCCGCAACCCGGCGACCATCGTGCTGCCGGCGATCACGCTCGCCCTCCCGGTGGCGGCGCTGCTGAGCCAGGTGCTGCGCGACGGGTTGATGCAGGCGGAGCGGATGCCGTTCGCGGAGACGGTCCGCGCGCGTGGCGCGGGGCCGACTTGGTTCACGCTGCGGCACGGGGTGCGGCACGGCGCCGCGTCGGCGGTCACCCTCGCGGCCTATCTCACCGGCTCGGTGCTCGGCGGCGCGGTTCTCGTCGAGACCGTGTTCGCCCGCCCCGGCCTGGGGCGGGTGACCCTCGCCGCCATCAACGACCGGGATCTCCCGGTCCTCACCGGCATCATCCTGCTGAGCGCTCTCGTCTTCGTCGTCATCAACGTGGTGGTGGAGCTCGTGCACCCGCTGATCGACCCGCGCGTCGCCGCGCCCCGGTCCGGAGGTGCCGTATGAGTCGGGGCCAGCGGCTCCTGCTCGGGTCCGCCGCAGCCGTGCTGGCCGTGATCGCCGTCGCCGCCCTGTGGCCGGGACTGCTCGCCACGCACGATCCGTTGCAGACCGAGGTGCGGGCCGCGCTCCTGCCGCCGAGTGCCGAGCATCTCTTCGGTACCGACCAGAGCGGCCGTGACGTGTACTCCCGCGTAGTGTTCGGCGCGGGGCGCTCGGTCGGGATCGGGTTGCTCGCCACCGCGATCGCCCTCGCCGCCGGCCTGCTCGTGGGGGCGCTCGCCGGCATGTCTCCGCGCGGTGTCGACGTCACGCTCATGCGCATCAACGACGTCCTCATGGCGTTCCCCGAGTTCCTGGTGGCGCTCGTCGTGGTGGCCGTGCTGGGACCGGGGCCGGTGAACATCGCGATCGCGGTGACCCTGGCGGCCGCGCCCGTGTACGTGCGGCTCGCCCGCGTGCAGACCAGGACGCTGCGCGTGGCCGAGCACGTCGAGGCCGCTCGCATCCTGGGCGTGCCGCCGCTGCGGGCGTTCCGACGCCACGTCGTGCCCGGAGTGCTGGGATCGCTGAGCGTGCTGGCGACCATCGGCATCGGATCGAGCATCCTCGCCGCCGCCGGACTGAGCTTCCTGGGTCTCGGGCCGTCCGAGCCGACCCCGGAGTGGGGCCTCATGCTCGCCGGCGGTCGCAATGTGCTCGGACAGGCGTGGTGGGTGTCGGTCTTCCCCGGTCTCGCGATCACACTGACGGTGGTGTGTGCGACCGTGATCGGACGGATCCTCCGGGCTCGGGCGGACGGGAGGGACGCATGAGTGCGGCGCTGGAGGTCGAGGAGCTGCGGATCGCCTTCGCGGGGACTCCCGTCGTGGAGGGCGTGTCGTTCGCTGTGGAGGCCGGCGAGTGCGTCGCGATCGTGGGGGAGTCGGGGGCCGGGAAGTCGCTCTCGGCTCGCGCTCTGCTCGGCCTCACTCCGCCGGCAGCCGATGTCGCCGTCGACCGACTCCGCATCGACGGGGTGGATGCCGCCGCCCTGACCGAGCGCGGCTGGCGGCGGATACGAGGGACCGGGATCGGCCTCGTCTCCCAGGACGCGCTGGTGTCGCTGGACCCGCTGCGGCGGATCGCGGACGAGATCGCGGAGCCGCTGCGGCTGCACCGCCTCGCGCGCGGCCGGGCGGTCGTCGCCGCGCGCGTCCGGGACCTCCTCGCGCGGGTCTGGATGCCCGACCCCGACCGCCGTGCACGGCAGCGTCCGCAGGAGCTCTCCGGAGGGTTGCGGCAGCGCGCACTCATCGCCTCGGCGCTGGCCGGGAACCCCGCCGTGCTCGTCGCGGATGAGCCCACCACGGCCCTGGATGCGACGGTGCAGGCCCGCATCCTCGTGCTCCTGCGGGAGATCGTCGACGACGGCACCGCCGTGGTCTTCATCAGTCACGATTTCGCCGCCGTGCGGCGGGTGGCGGACCGGGTGCTCGTGATGAAGGACGGCCGGATCGTGGAATCCGGGCCGGTCACGGAGGTGCTCGCTGCCCCGCAGCACCCCTACACGCAGCAGCTCATCGCGGCGACGATGCACGAGCCGCGGGAGGAGCGCACGGCGTCCCCTGGGGTCATGCTCGTCGCGGAGGGAGTGTCCAAGGCGTTCGGCGGGGTGCCGGCCGTCGTCGGCGCGTCGTTCACGGTGCCCACCGGCCGCACGCTGGGCATCGTCGGCGAGTCCGGGTCGGGCAAGACGACCCTCGCACGGATGATGGTGGGCGTCGAGACGCCGACCTCCGGAGAGCTGCGCTGGGCCGGGGCGCCGCGGGTGCAGCTCGTGCATCAGAACCCGCTCGGGGCGTTCGACCCGCGGTGGACGGTCGGGCGGTCGCTGGAGGAGGCGCTGGAGGCGGGAGGCGTGCCGCGCGGCGCGCGTCGATCACGGGTGCGTGCGCTGCTCGCCGAGGTCGGGCTCGAGGAGAGTCTGGCGGGACGACGACCGGCGGCGCTGTCGGGCGGGCAGCGGCAGCGGGCGGCTCTGGCCCGAGCGCTGGCCGCCGACCCGGACGTGCTGGTGCTGGACGAGCCCGTCTCCGCCCTCGACCCGTCGGTGCGGGAGCGGGTGCTCCGGCTCCTCGCACGGGTGCAGGAGGAACGGCGGCTGACGATGGTCTTCGTCTCGCACGACCTCGATGTCGTCGGCGCGGTCGCGGACGACGTCCTGGTCATGCAGGACGGCCGGATCGTGGAGCAGGGGCGCACGGCTGAGGTGTTCGCCGCCCCGCAGCATCCGTTCACCAAGGAGCTGCTCGCCGCGAGCGGCCCCGTCAGTCCGTGACGACGATCCCGAGTCCCGCTGCCATCACCGGCGCGAGCTGCTGCACCTGCAGGGACGAGAGGGTCGCGCCGCGGAGGCTCTGGACGTCGAGGTAGGAGAGCGCATCGAGGCCGCGGAGATCGAGGTCTTTCGCGCGCAGGCCCCGGGGGTCGACCTCGTCGCTGCGCGTGGCCTGGAACCGGACGCGCGTGAGTTCCGACTGCGGGATGTCGATCGTGCGGACGGCGCATCCCACGACATCGACGTCCTCGGCGCGGGCGGCACCCAGGTTGAGATAGTCGATGCGCACGTCCCGCAGTTCGAGCTCCGCCACGCGGGCGTCGCTGAGATCGAGGGTCCCGATGCGGCCGCCCGTGATCCGGAGCCGACGGATGCTCGCGTTCCGCATCCGGAGCGACGCGATACGCGGGTCGGGGAGGTCGACGTCGAGGAGCGTCGCCCCGGTGAGGTCGACGCTGTCGGCGTCCGCCTGCACCGCGCACTGCTCGAGCGTGGCGTAGGAGAGATCGACGGTGCCGGTCAGCTCGAGCGCGGCGGCGAGGAGATCGGCGCGGCGGGCGGCCACGCGCGGCTCCAGCACCGGTGGCAGGTCGGGCGCGGACACTCGGGGTGCACTCGGGGACTTCGGCATCCTCCGAGGCTATGTCCTCCCTCCGACACCCCCGCTCCTGCTCCGTGCTCCCGTTCCGGTGCGAGGTCGCAGATCCTCGCTGCCTCGCACTCTCCCTCGCAGCCCCTGTGACGGGAGTCCCGATCTGCGACCTCACCCCGGCCCACCCCGGCCCACCCCGGCTCACCCCGGCCCACCCCAGCTCCGGGGCTCTGGGACTCGCCCTGTAGGAGCTCGCTGATCTGCGCTGTGTCGCAGGTTCTCCGCGGGAACGTCCGACATGGGCGCGAATCTGCGACGTCGGGCGGCGGCGGGGAGGAGAGGGACTCGGGCTGCACAGGAGGGGGAGTGGGGGAGTTGTGCACAGGGCATGGGAGGAGCTGGCCGAGGCAGGGAACGAGGGAGGGGGACGGAAGCAGTATCAGGGGCATGAACGGGATGAGGCGGGCGCGGCTGCTGCAGGCGATGCGCGAGGTCGACGGAGTCGCGAGGGTCGAGCGGCTCCGGGAACGCGGGGTCAGCCGGTACGACCTCGAGACGGCGGTGGCGGAGCGGATCATCCACCGGGTGCGGGTCGGGTGGGTGGCGCTGCCCGATGCGGATCCGCTTCGGGTGACCGCGGCGCAGCACGGTGTTCTGATGACGTGCGTGACGCAGGCGCGGCGCCTCGGGATCTGGGTGCACGACGAGAGACCGCGCCTTCACCTGGCCGCCAGCCCGGGCAGCAGGGGCGGGAAGCCACCGGAGGCGCGCGTGCACTGGGCTCGGCCCCTGGTCCCACGACATCCTGATGCCCTGGAGGACCCGATCGAGAACGTGCTGAGCCTGGTGTCCACGTGCGAGCCGTACGAACAGGCGCTCGCGACCTGGGAGTCGGCATTGAACAAGGGACTCGTCGATCGAGAGAGGCTGCTCCGCCTCCGCTGGGGACCGCGCGGGCGGCGGCTCCTGGCCGAGGCGTTGCCGTTCGCGGATGCGGGACTCGAGACCTACCTGCGCGTGCGACTGCGCTGGCTCCGTCTGCCGCTGCGCTTCCAGACGTGGATCGCCGGGCATCGGGTGGACGCCCTGATCGGGGAGCGGCTCGTGCTGCAGATCGACGGTGGCACCCATGTCGGAGCCCAGCGCGACCAGGACAACGCTCACGATGCGGAGCTGAAGCTGCGCGGCTTCCACGTCATCCGTCTCGGCTATCACCAGGTGATGGACGAGTGGCCCGCGGTGCAGGACCTCATCATGCGCGCCGTCGCCCAGGGACTGCATCGTGCCCGCACGGCGTGATGTCGCAGATTCCGCCCCTGGTCGCAGGGTTGGCTCCGGTCCATGCGACGTCGAAGAGAATCCGCGGGGGGAGGAGCACGCGTACAATGGGCACACGAGCATCGATCCGGCCATCACCGGGGAGCTCTCGGAAGAACGGTCCGGCGACGGACTCAGTAGAACCGAGCGGGGCAGGCCCGTCACAGCCGCAGTGAGAGTGGTCCGTGGGTCTCTGAGCTTGTCGAAGGGATGCAGGGGCACGCGAGGTGGTACCGCGGTCCGCGAGGATCGTCCTCGCAGCAGCATCCGCCACGACGACCACTGCGAGAGACAATGACCTACCCGCGCTCCTCCTTCGGCCCCGCTGCCGACCCTTCGACCAGCTCAGGTACCCAGGGGTCTGTGGCGCCGAGCCCCCGCTTCCCGCAGATCGAGGAGGAGGTGCTCGACTTCTGGAAGACCGACGACACCTTCCGCGCCTCCATCGAGCAGCGCGAGGGTGCCCCCGAGTGGGTGTTCTACGACGGCCCTCCCTTCGCGAACGGCCTGCCGCACTACGGCCACCTGCTCACGGGCTACGCGAAAGACGTGTTCCCGCGCTTCCAGACCATGATCGGGCACAAGGTCGACCGCGTCTTCGGGTGGGACACCCACGGGCTCCCGGCCGAGCTCGAGGCGATGAAGCAGCTCGGGATCACCGAGAAGAGCGAGATCGAGGAGATGGGGATCGACGTCTTCAACGAGAAGGCGCGCTCCTCGGTCCTGAAGTACACGCGGGAGTGGGAGGACTACGTCACCCGCCAGGCCCGGTGGGTGGACTTCGAGCGCGGATACAAGACGCTCGACCTCGGCTACATGGAGAGCGTGCTCTGGGCCTTCAAGACCCTGTACGACAAGGGGCTCGCCTACGAGGGCTACCGCGTCCTCCCGTACTGCTGGCGCGATGAGACGCCGCTGTCCGCCCACGAGCTGCGCATGGACGACGACGTCTACCAGATGCGACAGGACCCGTCGGTCACCGTCACCTTCCCGCTCACCGGCGCGAAGGCCGAGGCGCTGGGCCTCACCGGCGTGCGCGCCCTCGCCTGGACGACGACCCCGTGGACCCTGCCGACCAACCTCGCGCTCGCCGTGGGCCCGGACATCGAGTACGTCGTGCTGCCCGCCGGTCCCGCCGGCGCCTCCGACGTGCACCAGGGCCGTGCCGCTCCGTCGGCAGACCAGCTCGCGGTCGAGGCCTCCGCGCACCGCTACCTGCTCGCGAAGGACCTGCTCGGCGGCTATGCCAAGGATCTCGGCTACGAGAGCCCGGAGGACGCGTTCGCCGCGGTCGACGCCACGTTGCGCGGTGCGGAGCTGGCGGACATCACCTACGACCGCCTGTTCGACTACTACGCGGACGAGGAGACCTATGGCACCGGGAACGCCTGGCGCATCCTCGTCGACGACTACGTCACCACGACCGACGGCACCGGCATCGTCCACCAGGCACCCGCCTATGGTGAGGACGACCAGCGCGTCGCCGGCGCGGCCGGCATCCCGACGATCCTGTCCCTCGACGACGGCGGGCGCTTCCTCCCGAACGTCACCGATGTCGCTGGCGAGCTGTGGATGGACGCGAACACGCCGCTCGTGCGCATCATCCGCGACAACGGCCGCCTGGTCCGGCTGCAGAGCTACGAGCACTCCTACCCGCACTGCTGGCGCTGCCGGAACCCCCTGATCTACAAGGCGGTGTCGAGCTGGTTCATCCGGGTCACCGACATCAAGGACGACCTCCTCGCGAACAACGAGCAGATCACCTGGGTGCCGGAGAACGTGAAGGAGGGGCAGTTCGGCAAGTGGCTCGAGGGTGCCCGCGACTGGTCGATCAGCCGCAACCGCTACTGGGGCTCGCCCATCCCGATCTGGAAGAGCGATGATCCGGAGTACCCGCGCGTCGACGCCTACGGCTCGCTGGAGGAGCTGGAGCGCGACTTCGGCACGCTGCCGCGCAACCCCGAGGGTGAGGTGGACCTGCACCGCCCGTACATCGACGACCTGACGAGGCCGAACCCCGACGACCCCACGGGCAAGAGCACGATGCGGCGCATCGGCGACGTCTTCGACGTGTGGTTCGACTCCGGCTCGATGCCGTACGCCCAGGTGCACTATCCGTTCGAGAACCAGGAGTGGTTCGACTCGCACTCGCCGGCGGACTTCATCGTCGAGTACATCGGTCAGACCCGCGGCTGGTTCTACGTCATGCACGTGCTCTCGACGGCGCTGTTCAACCGCCCGGCGTTCACGGGCGTCAGCTGCCACGGCATCGTGCTCGGCAGCGACGGCTACAAGATGTCGAAGTCGCTGCGGAACTACCCGGATGTGTCCGAGGTGCTGGACCGCGACGGGTCCGACGCCATGCGCTGGTTCCTCATGTCCAGCGCGGTGCTCCGCGGCGGGAACCTCATCGTCACCGAGGAGGGCATCCGTTCCGGCGTGCGGGAGTTCCTGCTGCCGCTGTGGAACTCGTGGTACTTCTTCGCGACGTATGCGAATGCTTCGACAGGCTCAGCACCCCAGGGAGGAGCAGGCTCAGCACCCCAGGGAGGAGCAGGCTCAGCACCCCAGGGAGGAGCAGGCTCGGCAACCCAGGGAGGCGGGTACGAGGCGTCGTGGCGCACCGACTCGACCGACGTCCTCGACCGGTACATCCTCGCGCGACTGGGCGATCTCGTCCGCGAGGTCCGCGCCGACCTGGAGGGTCTGGACTCGACCACCGCGTCCGCGCGACTCCGGGACTTCGCCGAGGTGCTGACGAACTGGTACATCCGTCGTTCGCGCGACCGGTTCTGGGTAGGTGTGACGGACGACCCGAAGAGCCGCGAGGCCTTCGACACGCTCTACACCGTGCTGGAGACGCTGTGCCGCGTGGCCGCGCCGCTCGTCCCGCTCATCAGCGAGCGCGTGTGGCAGGGCCTCACCGGCGGGCGCAGCGTGCATCTGCAGGACTGGCCGGATCCGGAGCAGTTCCCGGCGGCCGACGAGATCCGCGACGCCATGGATGCCGTCCGTGAGCTGTCGAGCGTCGGCAACGCGCTGCGCAAGAAGGAGAAGCTGCGCGTGCGCCTGCCGCTCGCACGGCTCACGGTGGTCTCTCCGCTCGCGGCCGACCTCGGCCAGTTCGAGGACATCCTCCGCGAGGAGCTCAACGTCAAGACCGTCGAGCTCGTCCCGCTGACCGACGAGGCGGCAGGGGAGTACGGCATCAGCCACCGGCTGAGCGTGAACGCCCGCGCGGCGGGTCCGCGCCTCGGCAAGGACGTGCAGAAGGCCATCCAGGCCGCGCGCTCGGGTGACTGGTCCGAGACCGACGGCGTCGTCACCGCCGGCGGCATCGCGCTGGAGCCCGCGGAGTACGATCTCGTGCTGGAGACCACGGGTCGCCCCGAGGGGGAGGCCCTGGCCATCGTCCCGTCCGGCGGGTTCGTCCTGCTCGACACCGACACGACGCCGGAGCTGGAGGCCGAGGGCATCGCCCGCGACGCCATCCGCGTCGTGCAGGAGGCGCGCAAGAACGCGGGCCTCGACGTCAGCGACCGGATCGTGCTGGCGCTCAACGCCGCCCCCGCGGAGGCGGCGGCGCTGGAGACCCACGCCGACCTCATCGCCGCCGAGACGCTTGCCGTGGCCTTCGCCGTGCAGCCGACCGATGACCTCGACCGGCTCGTCGACGAGGTCACGAGCCCCGGAGACGGCGTGCATCGGAGCGGGGCGAAGGCCCTCGGGGCCGGGAAGGCACCGCTCCTCGTCACGATCGACACGAACCTGGAGAAGGTGGGCGCATGAGTGCGAGAGACCGGGCCGACGCCGTCTATGAGACGCTGCTGAGCCGTGCCGGGGAACGCTGGGTGCAGCCGCGCAAGGAGCGCACGGCCCGCATCCTCGAGTACCTCGACGACCCGCAGCGCACCTACCGCGTTATCCACATCACCGGCACCAACGGCAAGACGTCGACCGCGCGCATGATCGAGAGCCTGCTGCGTGCCCATGACCTGCGCACTGGCCTGTTCACGAGCCCGCACCTGGAGCGCTTCACCGAGCGCATCATGATCGATGGTGAGCCGATCGCCGACGAGGCCGTGGCCGACGCCTGGGACGAGATCGAGCCGTTCGTGGGGATCGTCGACGCCGAGCTCGAGGCGGCGGGGGAGGCCCCGCTGACGTTCTTCGAGCTGCTCACGGTCCTCGCCTTCGTCGCCGTCGCCGATGCCCCCGTCGACGTGCTCGTGCTCGAGGTCGGCATGGGAGGGGAGTGGGACTCCACGAACACCGCGGACGGCGACGTGGCGGTGTTCGCTCCGATCGACATCGACCACGCGGACCGCCTGGGAAGCACGATCGCGGAGATCGCCCAGGTCAAGGCCGGCATCATCAAGGAAGGCGCTGCCGTCGTCTCCGCCCAGCAGCCGGCTGAAGCCGCCGAGGTCCTGCGTCGCGTGGCCGCGGAGCGTCACGCCACCATCGCCTTCGAGGGCGAGGACTTCGGGCTCTCCGAGCAGAAGCTCGCCGTCGGCGGTCAGCTCCTCACCATCCGCGGCCTCGCCGGGCAGTACGAGGAGGAGTACCTGCCGCTGTACGGCGCGCACCAGGGTCACAACGCGGCCCTCGCCGTCGCCGCCGTCGAGTCGCTGATCGGCGGGGCCGGCCAGGCCATCGCGGGCGGAGTGATCTCGGACGGCCTGCAGGGCAGCACGTCTCCCGGCCGTCTGCAGCTCCTCGGCATCGCCCCCACCGTCATCGTCGACGCCGCGCACAATCCGCACGGCGCCGCAGCGCTCGCCCAGGCGCTGGAGGACAGCTTCGACTTCGACGAGTGGGGACTCGTGCTCGGCGTCCTCGCGGACAAGGACGCCGCAGGCATCGTCGCGCGTCTCGCGCCCGCCGCCGCCCACGTGTTCGCGACCGCGCCGGAGTCCGACCGCGCCAGCGATGCCGACCTCATCGCCGACCTCGTCGAACAGGCCGGACAGCGCGCCACCGTGCACCCGTCGCTCGCGGATGCCGCGGACGCGGCGCGGGAGTGGGCGGCCTCGTCGGATCGTCGGGCCGTGGTCATCGCCGGCTCCGTCGTGCTCGCGGGCGAGGCGATCGCGCTCTCCGAGGAGGAGGACTGGAAGTCGGGGTGGCGCGCGTGAGTGCCTCCGCCGCACCGCGTCGACCGCGCGCGCCGCGCACCCTCGTGCAGAAGCTCGCCCCGGTGGTGCTCGGCTTCGAGGCGATCGTCGTCTTCCTCGTCGGGCTCACCATCTTCGGCTTGAAGGCTCTTCCGGCGGGCATCGAGCAGTGGTGGGGGATCGTGGGTGGTGCCGTCGTCGCGGTGGCCTGCGTCGTCATCGCCGGCATGATCACGAAGCCGTGGGCGATCGCCGCCGGCTGGATCGTCCAGATCGTCGTGGCCCTCTCGGCCATCGCGGTCCCCGCCGTGCTCCTCGTCGTCCTGATTTTCGGCGGGATGTGGGCGTATGCGACCATCATGGGGGCCCGCCTGGACGCACGACGCCCGAGCGGGGCTCCGACCGCGCAGAACGCAGACACAGAGAGTGAATGACATGGCCACCGAAGAAACCCTCGTCCTCGTCAAGCCGGACGGTGTCGCCCGCGGCCTCACCGGCACGATCCTCGCCCGCATCGAGGCGAAGGGCTACGCGCTCGTCGACATCCGCCTCGTCGAGCCCGACCGCGACCTCCTCGCCGCTCACTATGCGGAGCACGAGGGCAAGCCGTTCTACGAGCCCCTTCTCGAGTTCATGATGTCCGGTCCCTCCGTGGCGATCCGCCTCGCGGGCAACCGTGTCATCGAAGGGTTCCGCTCCCTCGCCGGCACGACCGACCCCACGACCGCCGCCCCCGGCACCATCCGCGGCGACTTCGGTCGCGACTGGGGCCTCAAGGTGCAGCAGAACCTCGTGCACGGCTCGGACAGCCCCGAGTCGGCGGCCCGAGAGCTGGGCATCTGGTTCGACTGACCCCATCTTCACGACGAAGCCCGTCCGCCGGAATGGCGGGCGGG
>NZ_JAMBDU010000025.1:0-53939 GCF_025143875.1 Microbacterium meiriae
CGCCCCCCGCCCGCCCCCCGCCCCCCCCCCGCCGCCCCCGCCCCCCCCCCCCCCCCCCCGATTCGTCGTCTTCAGGCCGACCCCGCCCTTTCCTCCCTCAAGACCGGAGAACCTATGCCGATCGTCTCCCTCGAGCACGTGTCGAAGAGCTACCCCTCGCCGTCCGCATCCGGCACGCAGATCACCGCCGTCGACGATGTGTCTCTGCAGATCGAGCAGGGAGATGTCTTCGGAATCATCGGCTATTCGGGTGCGGGGAAGTCCACCCTGGTGCGGCTCATCAACGCGTTGGAGCCGGCCTCCGCGGGCCGCATCACCGTCGACGAGGTCGAGATCACCGCACTCAGCGAACGTGAGCTCCGGCGCGTGCGAAGCGGAATCGGGATGATCTTCCAGCAGTTCAACCTCTTCTCATCGAAGAGCGTGCGGGCCAACATCGCGTATCCGCTGAAGCTCGCGGGATGGTCGAAGGCCGACATCGACGCGCGCGTGACCGAGATGCTGTCTTTCGTGGGGCTGAGCGACAAGGCACGCTCGTACCCCGAGCACCTGTCGGGAGGGCAGAAGCAGCGCGTCGGGATCGCGCGGGCGCTCGCGACCAGGCCGGCGATCCTCCTCGCCGACGAAGCGACCAGTGCGCTGGACCCGGAGACGACACATGAGGTCCTCTCCCTGCTCAAGCGCGTCAATGAGGAGCAGGGCGTCACGATCGTCGTCATCACCCACGAGATGGACGTCATCCAGACGCTCGCGACCAGGGTCGCCGTCATGGACCGCGGGCGAGTGATCGAGCAGGGAGACGTGTTCGAGGTCTTCTCCAACCCGCAGCATGCCGCGTCGCAGCGATTCGTCGGTACGGTCGTCAAGGGCGTTCCCTCCCCGTCCGAACGCGCCGTCCTGCGTGAACGGCACCAGGGACGACTCGTAACGTTCTCCTTCCGTGACGGTGGTCCGTCCCAGGCGCAGGTTCTCCTTGAGCTGGCGGAGGCCGGGCTGGAGTTCGAGCTCGTCTTCGGAGGTATCAACGACATCCGCGGTAGGGCCTTCGGCCACTTGACTCTCGCGATCCGCGGGGACGACGCTCGCATCGACGCGACGCTTGCACGGATCTCGGAGCGCATCGAAGTGACGGACATCGACCGCGAGGAGGTGCGCTGATGGATCGTCTGATCGAGTTGGGTCCTGAGTTCTGGACGGCTGCCGTCGAGACGCTTTACATGGTGTCGCTGACGCTGGTGCTGGGCGGTCTGTTGGGAGGCCTGATCGGAGTGGGGCTGTACCTGACACGGCCGGGCGGCATGCTGCAGAACAGAGCGATCTCCGCCGTGCTGAACCTCTTCATCAACTTCTTCCGCCCGATCCCCTTCGTGATCCTCATCACGGTCCTGATCCCGTTCTCCCGATTCATCGTGGGCAGCGGCATCGGCACGAACGCTGCCATCGTCGCCCTGGTGGTGGCGTCGATGTTCGCCATCGGCCGGATCGTCGAGCAGCATCTGGTCGGTGTCTCGCCGGGAGTCATCGAAGCCGCGCGCGCGATGGGAGCCGGACCGTGGCGAACCCTCCTCACGGTGGTGATCCCCGAGGCGCTTGGGCCGCTAATCCTGGGATACACATTCGTGATCGTGGCGCTTATCGATATGACGGCGATGGCGGGTTACATCGGCGCAGGCGGGCTGGGAAACTTTGCGTTGACGTACGGCCGACGCCAGTTCGAGCCTGTCGTGATGTGGGCGGCTGTGCTCCTCATCGTCGTGTTCGTGCACGTGGCTCAGACGCTCGGCACCCGGCTCGCGCGGAAGGTCATGCGCCGCTGAGGCCGATCAGCGTGCCGGGGCCTCCTGCAGGCTCCGGCGCGTGGTGAACGTGCGCTCCTGCCCGCTCAGCGGATCGGTGAACCGGAGCTCGCGTGCGAGGAGCTGGAGCGGGCGGGTGAAGTCGTCCGGACGCTCCGGCTGCAGCACGGGGTAGAAGCCGTCGTGGAGGATGCCGAGGCCGAGCGCGGCGAGGTGCACGCGGAGCTGGTGCATCTTCCCGCTGTGCGGACGGAGAAGCGTGTGCACGACGCGGTCGTCGGTGGCGATGACCTCGATGAGCGTCTCGGAGTTCGGCTCGCCGTCCTCATCCACCTGCACGCACACCTGACCGCGGAGCTTCTCGATGCGGTTGCGGTAGACGAGCGGGAATCGCGACGGATCCCAGTCCGCCGGGCGCGCGGAGACGGCCTCGTAGACCTTCTCCACGCGGCGGTCCTCGAAGAGCAGTTGGTAGGCGCCGCGGGTGGCAGGGCGGGCGGAGAACATCAGCAGGCCCGCCGTGGCCCGGTCCAGGCGGTGGATGGGCGTGAGCTCCGGGTTGCCGAGACGGTTGCGCAGCCGGACGAGGGCGGAGTTCTGCAGGTACTTGCCGCCCGGCGTGGTGGGGAGGAAGTGCGGCTTGTCCACGACCACCAGGTGCTCGTCCTGGTGCAGGATCTCCTCGGCGAACGGGATCTCCTTCTCGGTCGGAGGCTCCCGGTAGTACCAGACGAACTCCTCGGCGCCGAGAGGCGTGTCCCGGGAGAGCGGCCGGCCGTCGCGCGCGACGATCTCCCCGCGGTCGAAGCGCACGAGCAGCCGCTCCGGATCCAGGTGGAAGAACCGCTCGACCATGTAGGCGGCGACGGTGGGCCATGCACCCGTCATCGGCACGTGCAGCCGGGTCGCGCCGACCCCGTCGCGCACGGGAAGCGGGGAGGGCATGCCCATGTCTCGGCCTTCGGAGCAGGGGTCGCGGGGCCGCGACCGGGTGCTTCCAGCCTAGGCGACCGGCCGGGCAGAGTCCGTGGGCCGCGGCCGCCACTCATCCCGCCTCGGTTGCACGATCCCGTTGCGCCTGCACGACCGTTCCGGGGTTTTCGTCCCACGTCCGGACCTCGGTCGTGCATCCGGAGTGGTGGGGACCCGACCGGAGACAGGGTCGCTGTCCGCCTCGGTTGCACGATCCGGTCGCGCCTGCACGACCGTTCCGGGGTTTTCGTCCCACGATCGGACCCTGGTCGTGCATCCGGAGCGAGGGGACCGGAGACGGAGCCCCGGAACCGGTCGGGGTGTCAGCGGGTTTCGGTGGACAGCCAGTCGTCGAAGGTCGTCGGCGCCGTCCGCGCGTCGTCGCCGGGAAGCAGCACCTCACCCGCGAACTCGACGCCGAGCGCGGCACCCTTCCACGCGGCGCGCAGCGGAAGCTCACGCCCCCACGCGGCGAGGGTGCGGCGCGCCATGTCGACGGCGTCCTCCGTGCGGGGTCCGGCGATGTCGAACGAGCCGCCGAGGGCCGGCGACTCCGCCGCATCCACGAGCGCGACGGCCACGTCTGCGGGCGCGATGGGCTGCAGCAGCAGAGGGGGCACGATGCCTTCGCCGTCCTCGATGCTCCACTCGGCGATCATCGCGGGGAAGTCGTGGAACTGCGTCGCCCGCACGATGGTGAACGGCACCGCGCCGCGCGTGACCTCACGCTCCTGGGCGCGCTTACCCGCATAATGCGGATTGCCGCGCACGCGATCGAGCGCCGCGATCGAGAGGGCCACGTGGTGGCCGACCCCGGCTTCGTCCTCGGCGGTGAGCAGCGTGCGGCTGAGCGTGGTGAACACCCGCTCGGCCTCGGCGACGTCGGATACCGGGGGATTCGTCGCATCGACGACCGCATCCACCCCGCGTAGCAAAGCGGCGAGGCCTTCGCCCGTGGTCAGATCGACGCCCTCGCTGCGGCTGAGTGACAGCGGATCGTGCCTCCGACGCCGGGCCTCTTCGACGACCAGTCGCCCGATCCGTCCCGTTCCTCCTGCGACCGCGATGCGCATGCCCGCTCCTTCAATCATGGATATTGTGTGTCCACAATAGGGCGGTCCCGATACGATGGGCAAGTGAAACTCCCCGAGACCTCCGAGTGGGTGCTGCACACCGTCGCGGTGATCGCTCAGCTCCCCGCGGGGTCGACGGTGTCCGGAGCGCAGCTCGCCGAGCATTTCGGGGTGCCGGGGCCGTATCTGTCGAAGCAGCTCGCCAAGCTCGTCCGCGCCGGAATCCTCACAGGCAGCACGGGACCCCGCGGTGGTTTCCGTCTGGCCAGGGAGCCCGAGAGCATCAGCATCCTCGATCTCGTCTCCGCGGTGGACGGCGCCGCCGACCCCTACATCTGCCGCGAACTCCGTCAGCAGGGGAGGGGCGCCGCCCGCCCGGAGGACTGCACCGCGCCGTGCGGACTCGCCGTCGTGATGCGCCGCGCCCACGACGCCTGGCGGGCTTCGCTGAAGGCAGTGTCGATCGCCGAGGTCGTCGCCACGCTCCCGGACACCGTCCCGGCCAAGAACCGGCGCCTCCTCCTCGGTCCCTGACCTACCCGTTCGCACGATCCGTGCCGGGTCGTGTCCTGCGACGTCTGCACGATCCGGGTCCGGATGCACGACCCGTGTCGGATCGGTCCTGCGACGCCTGCACGACCTGGGTCCGGATGCACGACCAGGTGACCACTTCTCCCGGGCAGCCGTGCACGGATCGTGCAGGCGGAACAGACCGGACGGGTCGGCCGAACCGGACCGAACCGAACCGAACCACTCCAGGATCGGGTCAGGTGTCGAAGCTGAGGCTCAGTTTCCGCAGCAGGGCGGCCAGCCGGTCACGGTCGGCGCGGGAGAGGGCGCGCAGCAGGTCGGCCTCGGCGTCCACGAGCCGGGTGATCGCGGCGTCCACGCGGACCCGGCCGTCGTCAGTCAGGGTCACGAGCACGCTGCGGCCATCCGCCGGGTCGGCCTCGCGGCGCACGAAGCGACGGCCGACGAGACGGTCGATGCGGTTGGTCATGGTGCCGCTCGACACGAGAGTCTGCTGCAGCAGCTGCTTGGGCGAGAGCTGGAACGGGGAACCCGCCCGGCGCAGCGCGGACAGCACATCCCACTCCCACGGCTCCAGGTCGCTCCGACGGAACACCTCGCGGCGTGCACGGTCGAGGTGCCGCGAGAGGCGATCCATGCGGGACAGCACCTCGAGCGGGGAGAAGTCGAGGTCGGGGCGCTGTGTGTTCCACGCACCGACGATCCGATCGACCTCATCCGCCTCGCTCATCCGTTCATTATCGCGTGCGGCGGAGTCGTGGCCGCGGATGACGCGGGGAGCAGCATCGTGAGGAACGCGCTGTGCGGGTCGGGGAGGTACGAGCCGAACGGCGGACCCTCCCGGAATCCGGCGGCGGTGTACATGGCCAGGGCCGGAGCGAAGAAGGGGTCCTTGCCGGTCTCCAGCGAGAGGCGACCGATGCCTCGCGCGGCCGCGTCGTCGAGGAGGTGGCCGAGCATCGTGCGCCCGAACCCGCGCCCGCGGAACGCCGGGTCGGTGCGCATCGACTTCAGCTCCTCGTGTCCGTCGGCCACCACGGCCAGCGCACCGGTCGCGGCGATCCGTCCGTCGACGATCCCCGTGAAAAACCGGACGCGCGGAGTGAGGAGCCGGTCGAGCGGGAGTGCATGCTGGCTCTCCGGCGGAGCGGTGCCGTCCATCTCCGCATGGTGAGCGGCGATGAAGGCCGCGATCTCGGGGGTGGCGACGGTGACGCGCTCGATCACGATGGTCATCGCCCCAGCATCGCAGAGCGGTGTTTCGGGCGGATGACGGGCCGGTGCGACGCGGGTCGCACACACAGGAACGGACACCGGGACGTGGCAGACTTATCGGGCGGTGCCCCGGGGGTGCCGCGGTCCGCCGTGGTGTAATGGCAGCACGACAGCCTTTGGAGCTGTGAGGTCTAGGTTCGAGTCCTGGCGGCGGAGCATGACTGAGAACAACCTCGCCGTCGTCGTCCTCGCCGCAGGCCAAGGCACGCGCATGAAGTCGCGCCTGCCGAAGGTGCTGCACCGGATCGGCGGGCGTCCGCTCGTCGGACACGTGCTGACGACCGCGACCCGCCTGCACCCGGCGCACATCGAGGTGGTCGTGCGGCACGAGCGCGATCAGGTCGTCTCCGCGCTGCATGAGGACTACCCGGATGCGGTCTTCGTCGATCAGGACGAGGTTCCCGGCACGGGGCGCGCGGTCCAGGTGGCGGTGGATGCCCTTCCCGCCGACTTCGACGGCGACGTGCTCGTGCTCTCCGGCGACTGCCCGCTGGCCGATGCCGAGACGCTGTCGACGTTCCTCGACGAGCACCGCGCCTCCGGAGCGCCCGCGACCCTCATGACCGCCCTCGTCGACGACCCCACCGGCTACGGGCGGGTCATCCGAGACGCCGACGGCACGGTCGACCGCATCGTCGAGCAGAAGGACGCGACGGAGGAGGAGGCCGCCGTCAGCGAGATCAACGCAGGAATGTACGTCTTCCGTGCCGCCACGCTGCGCAGCTACCTGCCCCGCCTCGGTGTCGACAACGCGCAGGGCGAGATGTACCTCACGGATGTGCCCGGCCTCGTGCGCCGGGACGGCGACCGGGTCGCCGCCTCGATCGTCTCGGACGTCGAGGTCACGTTCGGGGTCAACGACCGCGCCCAGCTCGCCGAGGTCGGCCGGCGCCTGAACGCCCGCATCGTGCGCCGCTGGCAGCTCGAGGGCGTCACGATCGTCGACCCGGCCACGACCTGGATCGACGACGACGCCACGCTCGCCCCGGACGTCACCGTGCTCCCGAACACGCAGATCCTGCGCGCGACGACGATCGCCGCGGGAGCGACGATCGGCCCGGACACCACGCTCGTCGACTGCGAGGTGGGGGAGGACGCGGTCGTCCGCCGCACCGACGCGACCCTGGCCGTGATCGGTGCCGAGGCGACCGTCGGCCCGTTCTCGTACCTCCGCGCCGGTACCGTGCTCGGCCCGAAGGGCAAGATCGGCGCCTACGTCGAGACGAAGAACGCCGAGATCGGCGAGGGCAGCAAGGTCCCGCACCTGTCGTACGTCGGTGATGCGACCATCGGCCGCGGGGTGAACCTCGGGGCGAGCACCATCACCGCCAACTACGACGACGTCAACAAGCACCGCACGGAGATCGGCGACGAGGTGCACACGGGCTCGCACACGGTGCTGGTCGCGCCCGTTAGGCTTGGTCCTGGTGCGAAGACCGGCGCCGGCGCCGTCGTCCGCAAGGACGTCCCGGCCGGTGCTCTGGCCATGAGCGTGGCCCCCCAGCGCAACATCGAGGGGTGGGTCGAGAAGAACAGAGCAGGGACGGGCGCGGCGGATGCCGCGGCCCGGGAGAATTCGGCGGAATAGGCGGAGCATGGCCCGGAAGAAGAAGACGGTCGACCTGGATCGCGACAACGGCGTGGCCCCCGGCCTCGTCGCCAAGACGAAGAAGCGTCTGGTCATCGCGGGTGGTCGATCGCATCCCGAGCTGACCGCGGCCGTCGCCGCCTCGCTCGGCACCGAGATCGCTCCGGTCGAGCACCGCACCTTCGCCTCCGGCGAGATCTACGCCCGCTTCGAGGTCTCGATCCGCGGCTGCGACCTCTTCCTCGTGCAGACGTTCGGCGAGCCGGTCAACGAGTGGCTCATGGAGACGCTCATCATGATCGACGCCGCCAAGCGCGCCTCGGCCAAGCGGATCACCGTCGTCGCCCCCTACTATCCGTATTCGCGTCAGGACAAGAAGGGCCGCGGCCGCGAGCCCATCAGCGCCCGCCTCGTCGCCGATCTGCTCAAGACGGCCGGCGCCGACCGCGTCATGAGCGTCGACCTGCACGCCGCCCAGATCCAGGGCTTCTTCGACGGCCCCGTCGACCACCTCTTCGCCAAGCCGGTGCTCCTCGACCACTTCGAGCGCACACTCACCCCGGAGGACCGCGAGATCCTCACGGTGGTGTCCCCGGACATGGGACGCGTCCGCGTGGCCGACACCTGGTCGGACAGCCTCGGGGCGCCGCTCGCGATCATCCACAAGCGCCGCGACCCGAAGGTCGCCAACCAGGTCTCGGTGCACGAGATCGTCGGCACCGTCGAGGGGCGCACCTGCCTCCTCGTCGACGACATGATCGACACCGGCGGCACGATCGTCAAGGCGGCGCAGGCGCTCAAGGCGAACGGCGCGCACCGCGTGATCGTCGCCGCGACCCACGCGATCTTCAGCGACCCGGCGTCCGAGCGGCTGCAGGACGCGGCCATCGACGAGGTCGTCGTCACGGACACCATCCCGCTCTCGGAATCGCGCCGCTGGGAGACGCTGACCGTGCTGCCGATCGCGCCGCTGCTGGCCCGCGCGATCCACGAGGTCTTCGAGGACGGCTCCGTCACAAGCATGTTCGGCGGGGACGCGTAACGCATCGGGACGGCACAGCCCGTGCATAGCCCCGGTGCTTACGGTCGAGTCATCGACGGAAGAGTCGACCGACGACGACCACGGAGGACCCCATGATCCGCACGACCGTTCCGACCTCTGTCCGCACGGGCTCCGCCCTTCTCGGGATCGCGGGGCTGTTCGTCCTCGCCGGATGCTCGTCGACCGGCGACGCCGCAGACACCTCGACCGGCACCGACGAGACCGCGGGGTCGAGCTCCTCGTCCTCGTCGAGCGGGGGTGACGCCTCCGGCACCTACACCGACGGCACGTACACCGCCGACGGCTCGTACCAGACCCCGGAGACGGTGGAGGAGATCACCGTCACGCTCACGCTCGCCGACGGCGTCGTGACGGAGGTCGAGGTGTCGGGCGACCCGAAGGCCCCGGAGACCGAGCGGTACCAGGGCGAGTTCATCGACGGGATCGCCGACGAGGTCGTGGGGAAGCCGATCGACGAGCTGAACGTCAGCCGCGTCGCCGGGTCGTCGCTCACGAGCGGCGGCTTCAACGACGCCGTGGCCTCCATCAAGGAGCAGGCCGCCGCCTAGGCGCGAGGCGTCCTCATGGGGGAGTGGCGATTCGAGGCGATCGGCACCGGGTGGGAGATCGAGACCGGCGCCCCGCTCACGGATGACGTCCGCGCGGCCGTGACAGTGGAGATCGAGCGGTTCGATCGCGCCTGGTCCCGGTTCCGCGACGACTCCGATGTGGCCCGGCTCGGACGGTCGGGCGGCTCGCTGTCCTCGCCGGACGCGGGGCCGATGCTCGACGCCTATCGCGATCTCGATGCCGCCACGGCCGGTGCCGTGAACCCCCTGGTCGCCGACAGCCTGGAGGCCCTGGGCTATGACGCCGCGTATTCGCTGCGGGCCGGGGAGCCCCGCCCCGCTCCCGCGTCCTGGACATCCCTGCTGACCTGGTCGGCGGACACGGTCGAGGCGCACGATCCCGCCCTCCTCGACGTGGGCGCCCTCGGCAAGGGACGTCTCGTCGACCGCGTGATGGCGGTGCTGGCCGACATCCCCGGTGATGTTGTCGTGGATGCCGGTGGGGACATCCGCGTGCGGGGTGCCGGCGTGCGCATCGCGCTCGAGCACCCGTTCGATGCGCGGAAGGCGATCGGCGTCGTCGAGGTCGCTGACGGAGCGTTGTGCGCATCGGCCGTCAACCGAAGGGCCTGGGGCGAGGGCCTCCACCACGTGCTCGATGCGCGGACAGGACAGCCCGTCCGCACCTGGGCGGCGACGTGGGCACTGGCCCCGGAGGCGATGAGGGCAGATGCCGTGGCCACCGCGCTGTTCTTCGACGGCGGCCCGGAGCTGGCCACCCGCTGGGGCGTCGAATGGGTGCGCATGACCACCGACGGCCGTGTGCAGCGCTCGCCGGGCTGCCAGGCCGAGCTCTTCACCGCAGCTCGTGCGCGAGCCGCCGGAACCGTGGGAGACAGGACACCATGACCACTGCCTTCGCCGCCGCCCGCCAGCGCGTCCTCGCCGTCCTCGGCGCGCTGTCGATGTACCGCCTCGTGCTGTTCGCGCTGACGGCACTCGCGCTCATCGCCCTCGTGCTCTCCCTGCTCGGGGTGATCGTCTCTCCGACCCCGGTCGAGCTGCTGGCCTCCTTCGCGGTGCTGGCGGTGGCGATCGCCGCCGTGGACGCGGTCGCCCAGCGCCTGCTTCGCCTTCCGTGGCGCGTCGAGTCGTCCCTCGTCACCGCCCTCATCCTCTTGTTCGTGCTGCGTCCTGGTATCGAGCCGCCGGCCCTGCTCGGCCTCGCGATCGCCGGCGCGGTGGCGAGCGCGTCCAAGTACCTCATCGCCTGGCGGGGACGACACATCTTCAATCCGGCCGCGTTCGGCGCCGCGGTGGTGTCGATCCTCGGAGCGTTCGGCGCGTTCAGCTGGCTCGGCACCTCGTCGTCGTGGTGGGTCGGCACACCGGTTCTCGTGATCCCTGTCGTCCTCCTCGGGCTGGCCGTGCTGTGGCGCACGGAGAAGGTCGGCGTCGTCCTCCTGTTCCTCGTCGTCGCCGTGGCCACGTCGATCGTGCGGCAGGCGGTGCAGGCCGGGCAGTTCGACGTCTCCTTCGATCTCACGACGGCACTGTCGTTCGCAGTGCTCCAGTCGCCGTTCCTCTTCCTCGGCGCGTTCATGCTGTCGGAGCCGTTGACGCTGCCGCCGCGGCGTCGTCAGCAGCTCGTCGTCGCCGTCGTGGTCGGGCTCCTCGCGGGGTGGCCGATCTCGGTGGGGGGCCTCTTCACGCTCGGGCAGGAGCGCGCCCTGCTCATCGGCAACCTCGTGGCCTTCGCGTTCGCCCTCCGCGGTTCGGTGCGCCTCATCCTCGAGCGCCGCGACTTCGTGACGCCGACCGCGCAGGAGCTCACGTTCCGGGCGAAGGGCCGCGTGCGGTTCCTGCCCGGGCAGTACCTCGAGCTCGATGTCCCGCATCGGCGCCCTGACGCGCGGGGGACGCGCCGCGAGTTCAGCATCGTGTCCGCCCCCGCCGACCTCCCGACACTCCGCATCGCCTACAAGAACGGCGACCAGCAGCATCCGTCGAGCTACAAGCGCGCTCTCGCGGCGGCCGAGCCCGGCGCGACCTTCGCGGTGACGGGCACCTGGGGCGATTTCATCCTCCCGCGCGGTGAGCAACCGGTGCTCATGGTGGCGGCCGGCATCGGTGTGACACCGTTCGTCTCGCAGCTTCGGCAGCTCCAGGCGACAGGGCAGCGGCGTGACATCGTTCTCGTCTATGTGGCGTCCTCGGCGGAGGAGCTCGCCTTCCGGGACGAGCTGGCCGCGACAGGTGTGCGCACGGTCGTGTTCACCCGCGACGAGCCGGCCGACATTCCTCCGCACTGGACGTGGGGGCAGGGGGCACGCCTGGACGCGGAGACCCTGGAGAGCGCGGTGGACGACCTCTCGGCGCGGCACGCGTTCATCTCCGGCCCGCCGCGGCTCATCGCCGACCTCGCGCCCGCGCTGCAGAAGGCCCGTTCCCTCACCACGGACGCCTTCGCCGGCTACTGACCCGGATCGTCTTCCCTTCCCTTTTGCCGGGGATTTGCGACGCCTGCACGACCCCGTGACACCCGCACGACGGAATCCCCGGTCTCGTCGTGCATCCCGCCCCGGATCGTGCAGGCGGCCCGGCCACGACAGAACTCCGTCACGACCCGTCGGCGGACCGGTGCGCGACCGGGGGACGCCTGCACGACCGGGGACGGGTGCACGACCGGGGGACGGGTGCACGACGGGATGGACGGATCGGTCGTGCCGACGGGGTCGGTTCGTGCGGGCGAGCACGGCTCGTCTCGACCGCGGACGACGCCTGCACGACCGGGGGGCGCCTGCACGAGGGGATGGACGGATCGGTCGTGCGGACGGGGTCGGGTCGTGCAGGTGGGGGCGACAGAAGTCGGAACCCCGGGTCAGTCGGGCGGGGTCTCGCCGGGGGGAGTCATCGGGATACGGACGGTGAAGGTCGTGTCGCCGGGCTGGCTGTCGACCGAGATGCGGCCGTGATGACCCTCCACGATGGCCTTGACGATCGCGAGACCGAGTCCGGTGCCGCCGGTCTGCCGGGCGCGGGAGCTGTCCCCGCGGGCGAACCGGGCGAAGAGCTCGTCGCGGAGGGCGGGATCGATCCCCGGGCCGTCGTCGTGCACGCGCAGCACGGCCTCGTCGCCCTCCCGAGCCACGCTCAACGTCACCGTGGTCCCCGCGGGGGTGTGCGTCCGGGCGTTGGCGAGCAGGTTCGCGACGACCTGATGCAGGCGCCCTGCATCACCGACGACGGTCACCGGCTCGTCCGGCACCTCGATGTTCCAGTGATGGTCGGCCGCCGTCGGCCGCGCATCCGAGAGGCCCTCGAGGGCGAGCTGGGCGAGGTCGACCGTGCCGTACACGAGCTCACGGCCCTCGTCGAGGCGGGCGAGGAGCAGGAGGTCCTCCACGAGTCGCGTCATCCGCAGCGACTGCGCCTGGATGCGCTCCAAGGAGGAGGTCGTGCCCTCGATGACCGCGTCTTCCTTCGTCGCCTCCGGCGCCTGACGCAGTGCCCGCAGCGAGAGCTCCGAGTAGCCGCGGATCGAGGCCAGAGGCGTACGCAGCTCATGGCTCGCGTCGGCGACGAACCGGCGCATCTGCTCCTCGTTCTTCTGTCGCGCCGAGAGGGACGTGTCCACGTGGTCGAGCAGCTTGTTGAGCGCGGCGCCGACGAGCCCGGTCTCCGTCCGCGGATCGGCCTCGCTCGCCGGCACGCGCTCGGTGATGCTGACCTCGCCACGGTCGAGCTGCTGATTGGCGACCCTCGTCGCGGTCGCCGCGACCGCGCGCAGCGGCCGCAGCCCCACGCGGATCGTGACCGCCGTGGTGAGGGCGAGGAGGATCAGGCCGCCCGCCGTGGCGAGCAGGATCACGGTGAGGAGCTGCGTGAGCTGATTCTGGACATCGTCGCGAGGGAGGCCCGTGACGACGACGACGCCGTTGCTCGCGGTGGTCGCGACGACCCGATACGAGCCGAGGCCGTCGAAGGAGACCGTGGCAGGGGTGCCGAGCGCGACCGTGCCGTAGAGCTGCTGCAGCTGATCGGGGGTGAGCGGCTGCGGCGCGCTGTTCAGCGCCCCGCGGCTGTCCTCGAAGGCGACGCCGCTCGGTCCCGCGATGGGGCTGCCGAGCGACAGCAGCAGCCCGGGCATGGGGTCCAGGCGATACAGGATGTTGTCGACGGTAGCCTCGGACGGCGCGATCCCCTCCACGATCCGATCCCTGATCGTCGCGGCGTAGCTCTTCACCTTGTTGTCGAGCTGGTCCTCCAGCGTGCTGCCGAGGGTGGCGCTGGTGATGACGGCGACGATGACGAGGATCAGCGACACGAACCCGATCACCGCGGTCATCAGCCGCGTCTGCAGGCTCATGGGCCGTCGCGCCACCGTCGCTCCGCTCACTGCGGGGCCTTGATCATGTAGCCGACGCCGCGCACGGTGTGCAGGAGGGGCGTGCGGCCGGCGTCGATCTTCTTCCGGAGGTAGGAGATGTAGAGCTCCACGACCGAGGACTTGCCGCCGAAGTCGTAGCTCCAGACGCGGTCCAGGATCTGCGCCTTGGACAGCACCCGGCGCTCGTTGCGCATGAGGTACCGCAGCAGCTCGAACTCGGTCGCGGTCAGCTCGATCTCCACGCCGTCCCGGACGACCTCGTGGCTGTCCTCGTTGAGCGTGAGATCGGCGACCCGGAGGATCGACTGCCCGTCGTCGGCGCTGGCGTGTCCGGTGCGCCGGATGATCGCGCGGAGCCGGGCGATCACCTCCTCCAGGCTGAACGGCTTGGTCACATAGTCGTCGCCCCCGGCGGTGAGCCCGGCGACGCGGTCGCCCACGGCGTCCTTCGCCGTCAGGAAGAGGACGGGGACGAGGTTGCCCGCTTCGCGGAGCCGCTTGAGCACGGCCATCCCGTCGAGGTCGGGCATCATGATGTCGAGCACGAGGGCGTCCGGCTCGAACTCCTTCGCGACCTGGAGCGCCTCGAGGCCGGAGGACGCGGTGCGCACCTCCCAGCCCTCCATGCGCAGGGCCATGGCGAGCAGATCGGTGAGCATCTGCTCGTCGTCCACGGCGAGGATGCGCAGAGGGGAGCCGTCGGGGCGGCGCAGTTCGGGCAGGTCGCTGGTCATGCCTCTATTCTGCGGAACTTCCTATGTGATTTCTATGGAACGGGCTATGGGTTCTCTGGGAGATGTCCGCCTCATAGAACCCTCATCATCCGTCCCTCGGATCCGCATAACGGTCGTCCCTAGCGTCGGTTCCGCGCCGCGATCGTCGCGGCGGGAGGAGAGACATGTACGGACGATATCTGCGGCGCGAACTCGCGGGCCGCAAGAAGCAGACGGCGATCGTGGCCATCGGTCTCGCGATCGCGATCGGACTGGTGATCGTGGTGAACGCCCTGACGACCGGTGTGCGCGACGCCCAGACCCAGTCGCTGGCAGCGGTCTACGGAGTGGGGACGGATCTCACCGTCACCGGCGCCGCCGCGGAACCGGGCGACGGGACGGGACCGCGGTTCGAGTTCGACGAGGACGCGGGGGAGAGCGACGGCGAGACCACGACCCTGGAGCAGTCGACCCTGCGCACGGACTTCGGCCGGACGACGCTCGATGCCGCGGTGCTGGACACGGTGGCCGGTACCGACGGCGTCGCCGCCGCGACCGGTGCGCTGAGCCTGACGAACTCGACCTTCTCCGGTGAGCTGCCGAGCGGCGGCTTCGGCGGGCAGGACGGCGCTGAGGGCGGCGAGGCGCCCATGGAGGGCCAGGCGCCTCCGCAGGGTGGCGGCGGTGGCGGGGGCGGTGCGTTCGGCATCGACTCGTTCACCGTCCTCGGCATCGACCCGTCCGCGACGGAGGTCGGCCCGCTGGCCTCCGCCGAGATCGGCGAGGGGCGTGGGCTGGACGCCGACGACAGCGGAGCGCTCGTCGCTCTGGTGGACAGCACGTACGCCGCGAGCGAGGACATCGCCGTCGGCGACACCCTGGACATCGCGGGCTCCGACGTCGAGGTCGTCGGCCTCCTCACCTCGGCGTCGGATGCCGCAGACACCGCGGCGGACGTCTACCTCCCGCTCGACACCGCGCAGGAGCTGGCCGGCGTGGAGGACGTGATCTCCACGGTGTACGTGCAGGCGGATTCGGCGGCGTCCCTCGACGAGGTGCAGACGGCCCTGGCGGAGGAGCTTCCCGACGCCACCGTCTCCTCGCAGTCCGAGCTCGCTGCGACCGTGTCCGGCTCGCTCTCGAACGCGACGGCGCTCGTCACGAATCTCGGCACCTGGCTGTCGATCATCGCCCTCGCCGTCGCCGTGCTGCTCTCGGTGCTCCTCACCCTCTCCGGCGTCGGCCGTCGCACCCGCGAGTTCGGCACCCTGAAGGCGATGGGGTGGTCGAACGGCCGCGTCGTGCGTCAGGTCGCCGGGGAGTCGATGGTGCAGGGACTCCTCGGAGGAGCGGCAGGTCTCGTGCTCGGCCTCGCCGGGATCCTGATCATCACCGTCGCGCAGCCGACCGTAGCCGCCGGCTCCGCGGCCGTCGGCGGAGGCCCGGAGGGAGGAGGCGGCTTCGGTGGCCCCGGCGGCATGGCCCCGAGCGTGGAGACCGCCACCGACATCGTGCTGCAGGCACCGCTGACCCCCTGGGTGCTCGTCGCCGCGGTGGGCCTCGCGGTGCTGGGCGGGCTCGTCGCCGGCGCCTTCGGAGGCTGGCGGGCGGCGCGACTGAGCCCGGCAGAGGCCCTGCGGTCCGTCGCATGAGCGGCGTCGCGAACCACACAGGAGAGAAGGAGACCGAGATGACCACGATGACGGATTCCGAGGCCCGCGTTCCGGCCTCGTCGGCGGCGACCCCGCTGTACCGGGCGACGGGTGTCACGCGCACCTATACGCGGAGGGGACGGACGGTGACCGCGCTCACCGGCGTCGACCTGGAGATCATGCCCGGCGCCTTCGTCACGATCCAGGGGCCGACCGGAGGGGGCAAGTCGACGCTGCTGCAGCTGCTGGGGGCGCTCGACACCCCGACTGCTGGGACGTTGCAGCTGGACGGCCGTGAACTGTCGTCGGCGTCGCCGTCGGAGCTGGGACGGATCCGCGCGCAGGAGATCGGATTCGTCTTCCAGGGGTTCAACCTGATCCCGACGCTGACGGCGGTGGAGAACGTCGACATGGCCCTGGAGCCGCTCGGCATCGACCGGGCGGAACGACGCACGCGGGTCGCCGCCGCTCTCGCCCACGTCGGCCTGGCGGACCGCGGTGACCATCGTCCCGCAGAGTTGTCCGGCGGGCAGCAGCAGCGTGTCGCGATCGCGCGGGCGATCGTCAAACGCCCCCGAGTGCTGCTCGCGGACGAGCCGACGGGCAACCTCGACGAGAGCATGCGCGACGAGATCCTCGACCTCCTCGAACGGCTGTGCGCGGAGGGCATCACCATGGTCGTGGTCACGCACGACTCCGCGGTGGCGCGGCGGGCGACGAAACGGCTGCGTCTGACGCAGGGGACGGTGAGGGACATCACCCGGTAGTCGGCGGCGCGGGGGAGGGGCGGACGGCGAGCCGCCCCTCTTCCGCGATGTCCGACCCCGGGTCTACCGTGTGCTCATGGTCGACCACGTCGAATCCGCACAGCCCACCGTCCACCGTCCCTCCACCGTCTCCGAGGTCGCCGCGCTCGTCCGCGCCGCCGCGCAGGAGGCGGTCCCCCTGACCGTCGTCTCCGGCGGCCACGGGCCCTGGTCCCACGCCCCCGCTCCCGGTCTGCGCCTCGAACTCGGGGCGCTCTCCTCGATCGAGGTCGACGGCACCGCCGTGCGCATCGGCGGCGGTGCCGTGTGGGGCGACGTCGCGAAGACTCTCGCCGGCCACGGCCTCGCCCTGAGCTCCGGCGACACGGCCAGCGTCGGCGTCGGCGGTCTCACCCTCGGCGGCGGCATCGGCTGGATGGTGCGCGCCTGGGGTCTCGCCGTCGATCAGCTCGTCGGCGCCCAGGTCGTCAGCGCGAGCGGAGACGTGGTGGAGGTCTCGGCCACGCAGCATCCCGGCCTGTTCTGGGCGCTGCGCGGCGGTGGCGGCAACTTCGGCATCGTCACCCGTTTCGACTTCGAAGCGCATCGCCTGCCGGGGATCGCGCTGGCCGAGTCCGTCGTCGAGGGCGACGCGACGGCCGTGCTCCGGGCCGCGCGCGAACTCCTCCGCGACGCCCCGCGCGAGCTGACCGTCACGTACATGGACGTGCCGCCCATGGACCCGAGCGCTCCGGCCGGTGCCCGGCTGACCGCCGTGTGGGCCGGGCCCGACCCGGAGGCGCTGCGCGTGGAGCTCGCGCCGATCACCGCCCTCGACGGTGTCACGACGGAGATCACCGAACCCGCCTATCGGGACATCCTGATGGAGATGCCGCAGCCCGAGGGCGGCGAGGCTCCCGCCCCTCCCGGGTTCCTCGGCGGGAACGGTCTCGTCGCCGACCTCGACGACGAGACGATCGATCGGCTGGTGGCCTATCGGCGGGAGTACCCCGCCTCGGTCGTCTTCCTCCGGTCCCTCGGCGGGGCGTTCGGCGACGTTCCGCAGGAGGAGACGGCCTTCCCGGCGCGCACCGCGACCTGGTTCGTCATGGCCGGTGCCTTCGATGTCCCGGGGATGCTCGACGAGGAGGGGCGGGCGAAGGCCGCCGCCGACGCGCAGCGGATCGTCGCGGGCCGCCTCGCCGAGTACAGCAACTTCGTCGACCGGGAGCGACCGGACGCGGTGTCCGGGATGTACGACGGCGACGGCTACGCGCGTCTGCGGGCGGTGAAGGCGCAGTGGGACCCGCAGAACGTGTTCCGCCGCAACCACAACATCCTCGTGTGACGCACGAAGGGCCGGGCACCGTACGGTGCCCGGCCCTTCGCAGACCCGAGGTCAGTGCGTGTCTTCGGCCTCGATCTCGGAGCGGTCGCCCGACCACAGCGTGTGGAAGGTGCCCTCCTTGTCGATGCGCTTGTACGTGTGCGCGCCGAAGAAGTCGCGCTGACCCTGCACGAGAGCAGCCGGCAGGCGGTCGGCGCGGATGCCGTCGTAGTAGGACAGCGACGACGAGAACGCCGGAGCCGGGATGCCGGACTGCGCCGCCGTGACCACCACGCGACGCCATGCCGCCTGGCCACGGGTGAGCGCCTCGGCGAAGTACGGAGCCGTCATCAGCACGGGCAGGTCGGGGGTCTCCGCGTAGGCATCGGCGATCCGGTTCAGGAACTGCGCGCGGATGATGCAGCCGCCGCGCCAGATCTTCGAGATCGCACCGAGGTCGATGTTCCAGCCGTACTCGGCGGCACCGGCACGGATCTCGTCGAAGCCCTGCGAGTAGGCGACGATCTTGGAGGCATAGAGCGCCAGGCGGACGTCCTCGACGAAAGCGTCGACCTCGTCGGCAGGGACCGTGAACTCCTCGTCCGGACCGGGAAGCGCCGCGGCGACCGCGCGCTGCTCGGGGTGCGAGGAGAGCGAGCGGGCGAATGTCGCCTCGGCGATGCCCGAGACCGGGACGCCGAGCGAGAGTGCGGTCTGCACCGTCCAGGCGCCGGTGCCCTTCGCGCCGGCCTGGTCCAGGATGACGTCGACCAGCGGCTTACCGGTCGCCGCGTCGACCTGGCGCAGCACCTCGGCCGTGATCTCGATGAGGTACGACTCCAACTCTCCGCGGTTCCACTCGGCGAAGATCTCGGCGATCTCTGCGGGAGTCTTGCCGGTGCCGCGACGGATGAGGTCGTAGGCCTCGGCGATGAGCTGCATGTCCGCGTACTCGATGCCGTTGTGCACCATCTTGACGAAGTGGCCGGCGCCGTCGTGGCCGACGTGCGTCACGCAGGGCTCGCCCTCGGCGACTGCGGCGATGGACTTCAGGATCGGCCCGAGCGTGATCCAGGACTCGTCCGAGCCGCCCGGCATGATCGAGGGGCCGGTGAGGGCGCCCTCCTCGCCGCCGGAGATACCCGCGCCGACGAAGTTGATGCCGGTCTCGCGGACCGCCTTCTCGCGGCGGATGGTGTCGGGGAAGTAGGCGTTGCCGCCGTCGACGATGATGTCGCCCGGCTCGAAGACCTCCACGAGGGAGTCGATCACGGCGTCGGTCGGCGCTCCGGCCTTGACCATGATGATCGCGGTGCGCGGCTTCTGCAGCGAGTCGGCGAACTCCTGGTACGTCTTCGCGGGGATGAAGCCCGCCTCGGGATGCTCGTCGAGGAGGGTCTGGGTCTTCTCGTAGCTGCGGTTGAAGATCGCCACGGTGTTGCCCTCGCGGCTCGCGAGGTTGCGGGCGAGGTTCGACCCCATGACGGCGAGTCCGACGACTCCGATGTTCGCTGATGCTTCGGGCACGGAAGGCTCCTCGATCGTGAAGAAGGGTTGTCTTCAGCGTATCGCTGTGCGCCGGATGGAGGCGCACCCGATGACGCATCACCGTCATCGTCCGCGACGTCGGGCGGCCCGGAGGCTCCGGACCTCTACGCTGAAGGGAGCACAGGAGCTGGAGGGAGTCGGTCGTGACGGAGTCCGAGAAGAAGGTCCGCGCCGTCGTCGCGGTGCCGTTGACGGAGGAGCTGTGCGGGCTCATCGAGGAGCTCGAGCCGCGGCTCGAGGTCATCCACGACGCCGCACTGGTGCCTCCCATGCGCGGTCCGGCCGACTGGTCGGGCGACCCCGACTTCACCCGCACGCCGGAGCAGCAGCGCGCGTTCGAAGCCCTCGTCGACTCCGCTGACGTGCTCTTCGGCATCCCCGACGTCGACCCCGACGCACTGGCGCGGACGGTCTCTGCGAACCCGCGGCTGCGGTGGGTCATGACCACGGCGGCGGGCGGCGGCAGCACGGTCAAGGCCGCGGAACTCGACCGCGCCGACCTCGACCGCATCGTCTTCACCACCAGCGCCGGCGTCCACGGCGGCACGCTCGCCGAGTTCGCCCTCTTCGCGGTGCTCGCCGGGGCGAAGGACCTTCCGCGCCTGCGGACCGATCAGGATCAGCGGATCTGGCCCGAGCGGTGGGAGATGCGCCAGGTCGACGAGATGACCGTGCTCGTGGTGGGACTCGGCGGCATCGGCGCGGAGTGCGCCCGCCGTTTCCACGCTCTCGGCGCCCGCGTGTGGGGGACCACTCGCTCCGGTCGTCCGGTCGAGGGCGTCGATCGCCTCATCGCGCTGGACGACCTCGTGGACGCGGTGGGGGAGGTCGACGCGATCGTCGTCACGCTTCCGGGCACGGAGCAGACCAGACACCTCATCGGCGAGGAGCTTCTGCGGGCAGTGAAGCCCGGGGTCATCCTCACCAACGTCGGGCGCGGGAGCGTGGTCGATGAGGCGGCGCTGCTCTCCGCCCTCGACGACGGCCGCGTCGGCTTCGCCGGGCTGGATGTCTTCGAGCAGGAGCCGCTGCCCGCCGAGTCCCCGCTGTGGGCGCACCCGCGCGTGCTCGTCAGCCCGCACACCGCGGCGCTCAGCTCGAAGGAGGAGGAGCGCATCGCGCGGCGGTTCGCCGAGAACGCCACCCGCCTGCTCGACGGTCGGGAGCTGCGCGCAGTGGTCGACACGGTCGAGTTCTACTGAATCGGGATGCAGCAGGCATGAGCGTGCGCATCGTCGTGATGGGGCCGAGCGGATCCGGGAAATCGACGGTCGGTGCGGCGCTGGCGGAGAGCCTCGAGGCGCGCTTCATGGACGGTGACGATCTGCATCCGCTGACCAACGTCGAGAAGATGGCAGCGGGGATCGCCCTCGATGACGAGGACCGGATGCCCTGGCTGCGGGTGGTCGGACGGACGCTCGCCGCCGAGACGCACATCGTCGTCGCCTGTTCCGCGCTGCGGCGGCGCTACCGGGATGCCATCAGGGCGGAGGCGCCGGACGCCTTCTTCGTCGAGCTCGGCGTGGCACGGGAGACGCTCGCCCGGCGACTGGGTGGACGGCCTGACCACTTCATGCCGGCCTCGCTGCTCGATTCCCAGCTCGACGCGTGGGAACCGCTGACGGGCGACGAGCCCGGCGTCCGGGTCGATGCCGCGCTCCCGCTGGTGCAGGAGGTGGCGGCGATCCGGAAGGCGCTCGCCGCGGAGACGGGAACGCCGGGGGAGCCTCAGTCCTTGCGGTAGCCCGAGCGGCCGAGGGAGAAGAGAGCCGCACCCGTGGCGACGGCCGCGCACACCGACATGGCGCCGATCAGCCAGAGGAGGACGTGGGAGAGGAAGGCGCCGTCGAGCATGGGGGTACTCCGAATTTCTGCAGTGGGGACCGGTGTCCTCAGCCTATCGGGTCATCCGGTACCATGGAGGCGTACCTCGGCGAGGGACGCTTCTGCGCGTGCGCGGGCGTCCGTGATCGACGCGGCGAAGCAAGCCCGGTGGCTTTCCTCACGCGTCCGCGTTCGAGTCCACAATTCCAAGACCACCGCGCGGCGCCTTCGCTGCGTGCCCCGAAGGAGAACCTCATGTCTGAAGACACCACGGTCCACGCCGAGCTGCGCAGCAGCTTCGGCAAGGGCTTCGCCCGTCGTCTGCGCGCCGCCGGCAAGATCCCCGCGGTCATCTACGGCCACGGCACCGAGCCCGTGCACGTCGCGTTGCCCGGCCACCAGGTCTCCCTGATCATCCGTCGCGCCAACGCGCTGCTCGACCTCGACATCGAGGGCACCTCGCAGCTCGCGCTCGTCAAGGACGTGCAGAAGGACCCGGTGCACCAGATCATCGAGCACATCGACCTCCTGGTCGTGAAGAAGGGCGAGAAGGTCGCCATCGACGTCCCCGTCGTCGTCACCGGTGAGTCGGCCCCCGGCACCATCGTCAACCTCGATGCCACGACCATCCAGGTCGAGGCGGAGGCCACCCACATCCCCGAGAACATCGAGGTCTCGGTCGAGGGTCTCGAGGAGGGCGCGCACATCACCGCCGCCGACGTCACCCTCCCGAAGGGCTCGACGCTCCTCACCGACGCCGAGGTCCTCGTGGTCGCGATCTCCGTCCCGGCCGCTCCGGTCGAGGACGAGGAGACCGAGGGCGAGTCCGCCGAGGGTGCCGCCGAGGCGTCCGAGGAGGCCGCCGCGGAGTGATCTCCGCCTGCTTCATCACGGAGGGGACGCGATCGGATCGCGTCCCCTCCGTCGTATCCTGACCGGGGTGACGGCTCCGGCGAGAGAGGACGAGGAATGGCAGCCACCTGGCTCGTGGTCGGTCTCGGCAATCCGGGACCCCGCTATGAGGCGACCCGCCACAACATCGGCCAGATGGTCGTCGATGAGCTCGCGGCCCGCCGCGGAGAGAGCTTCCGGGAGCACAAGGGGGGCGCGCGCGTCGTCGAGACCTGGCTTCGGCCCGGTGCCGACAAGCTCGTGCTCGCCAAGCCGAACACGTTCATGAACGTCTCGGGAACCCCTGTCGCAGCGCTCGCCCGGTTCTACTCCGTCCCTCTCGACCACGTGGTCGTCGTGCACGACGAGCTCGACATCCCGTTCGACACGGTCAAGCTCAAGACCGGAGGAGGGCACGGCGGGCACAACGGCGTGCGTGACATCGCGCGGGCCCTCACGAGCCCGGACTTCCCGCGGGTGCGGGTCGGCATCGGCCGACCGGCGGGGCGCCAGGATCCTGCCGACTGGGTGCTCTCCCCGTTCGGCAAGGACGAGCGTGCGAACCTTCCCCTGCTCGTGGGTGACGCCGCGGACGCCGTCGAGCTCCTCGTCGGGGAAGGCCTGCTCGCCGCGCAGCAGAAGCATCACGCACCGCGCTGACCGGCGCCCCGCGGGGTCAGGTGGTGAAGGTGGCGTATCCCGCGGCGCCGCCGACGGCGAAGGCCGTGAACACGGCGACGAAGAAGATGACTGCGCCGAGGACGGCGACGATCAGCGCGGCGATGCCCGCTCCACGTCCCTGCTTCCGGCGGATCGCGATGATGCCGAGCACGATCGCGGCGATGCCGAACACCGTGCCGGCCCAGAACGACAGCTCCGTCCACAGCACCTGATCACGCGCGGGGGACAGGAACCCGAGATCTCCCGAGGAGCCGCTGATGCCCTGCGGGATGCGGCGGCCCACCTCGAACGCGCTGACGCCGCCGATGATCGGCATGACGACGGCCGCGAGGATCGAGAGACCGAGGGCGAGCAGGCCGAGGAACCCCGAGGGCTTCGGCGCGGCGTCGGGCGCCGTGTACGTGCCGGACGGTGCCGCATAGCCGCCCACGGGCACCTGATACGCCCCCGGAGGCGCAGCCGGGGGTGCCGGCTGGCCGTATCCGCCGGTCGGCGGGTACGGTGCCGGAGCCCTCGGCGGTACGGACGCGTACGCGGGCGGCGGGATCGCACCGGAGACCGAGTCCTGCGGGACCGAGGCCGCCGGAGGGGCGGGCGGAACGGCGCCGGACGGAGGGGGCAGCTGCGGATCGGTCACGATGTCATCCTAGGGTGGCGCGCGGCTCAGACCCGGCGCAGCAGTCCGACGCGGTCGTACACGTCGGACAGCGTCCGATCGGCCACGGCATCGGCGCGGGCGGCGTTCTCGGCGAGGATCCGGTCGAGCTCGGCCGGGTCGTCGAGGAGTTCGAGCGCACGGTCGCGCACCGGAGCGAACTCCTCCACGACGACCTCGGCGAGGCCCTTCTTGAAGTCGCCGTACCCGCGACCCGCGTACTCGTCCTCGATCGCGGGGATCTGGCGTCCGCTCAGCGCGGCGTAGATGGTCAGGAGGTTCGAGACGCCCGGCTTGGCCTCGCGATCGAACCGCACGGTGCCCTCGTTGTCGGTCACCGCGCGCATGATCTTCTTCGCCGACTTCGCCGGGTCGTCAAGCATCCACAGCACGCCGGCATCGCTCTCGGCCGACTTCGACATCTTGGCCGTCGGATTCTGCAGGTCGTAGATGCGCGCCGTCTCCTTCTGGATGACCGGGACCGGCACCGTGAAGGTCTCGCCGAACCGCGAGTTGAAGCGCTCCGCGAGGTCGCGGGTGAGCTCGACGTGCTGCTTCTGGTCGTCGCCGACCGGCACGACGTCCGTCTGGTAGAGCAGGATGTCGGCGGCCATGAGCACCGGGTAGGTGAAGAGGCCGACGCTGGTCGCATCGGCGCCGTAGCGGGCCGACTTGTCCTTGAACTGGGTCATCCGTCCGGCCTCGCCGAAGCCGGTGATCGTGCTGAGGATCCAGGCGAGCTCGGCGTGCGCACGCACGTGCGACTGCACGTACAGCGTCGACTGCGAGGGCTCGATGCCCGCCGCGATGTACTGCGCGGCGGTACGGCGGGTCTTCTCGCGGAGCTCGGCCGGGTTCTGGGCGACCGTGAGGGCGTGCAGGTCGACGACGGAGAAGAACGCGTCGTACGAGGTCTGGAGCTCCCGCCACTGCAGGAGTGCGCCGATGTAGTTGCCGATCTGGAGGGAGTCGGCGGAGGGCTGCATTCCGGAGTAGAGACGAGGCTTGTTCACCCGTCAATCCTATGCGTCCGCGCGGCGGACCCCTGCGCCCGCCGATCCCTTACGCTGACGTCATGACGAGCGGTGCGCCTCCGACGCGGGGACAGGTGTTCCTCGACGCGTTGGGCGCGGACGCCGAGCGTCTGCACCCGGAGATCCTCGCGCAGTATCGCGCTCCCGTCGCGGCGGGGCACGCGGAGGGGGTGTTCGCCGTCGCGGGGAGCCGCTTCGGTCGCGCAGCCGGTCTCGTGCGTCCGATCGTCGGGCCGGGTCTTCTGGTGCCGACATCGGGACGAGATGTCCCGTTCGTGCTCCGCACGGCCTCGGGGCGCACAGAGACCGGCCGCGCGACGCTCGACTCCATCCGCGAGTTCCGTTTCCCCGGACGGACCGCGCGGATCGTCGACCGGCTCACGGTGAGCGTGCGGCCGGGACTGGTCCGGAATCTCCTCGGTGCCCGAGGCCGCGTGGAGCTCATCGAGGAGTGCAGTGTGACGGCGGAGGGCTTCCTGCGGATGCGCACCATCCGAGTCGCGCTGCGGCTGTGCGGTCGGCGGTTCGCGCTGCCCGGTCCGCTCGGCGTGCGCGTGGACCTGATCGACGGCTGGGACGCGGAGCACCGCCGGCGCACGATCGATATGCGTGCCGTGAACCCGCTGCTCGGCACCGTCCTGGAGTACCGCGGATGGTATCGGGAGTCGGAGCCGTCGCCCTCCGAGCAGCCCGACCCGGGTCAGTAGGTGTAGTCGACGACGACCGGCGCGTGGTCGCTCCAGCGCTGGTCGTACGCGGCCGCACGCGCCACGTGGTACGCCTGGACGCGCTCGGCGAGAGCGGGCGTGGCCAGGTGGTAGTCGATGCGCCATCCCGAGTCGTTGTCGAAGGCCTTCCCGCGCATGGACCACCACGTGTACGGCCCGTCCACCTCGCCGTGGAAGCGGCGGCCGACGTCCACCCAGCCCAGGCCGGTGCCGACCGAGCCGTCGACGCCGGTGACCGGGGTCCCGGCCTCACCGAGGAAGCGATCGAAGTAGGCGCGCTCACGCGGCAGGAAGCCGGCCTTGGTGCGGTTGCCGCGCCAGTTCTTGATGTCGAGCTCGCGGTGCCCCACGTTGAGGTCGCCGGTGACGAGGGCGAGGGCGCCGTCGGTGTTCAGGCTCGCGAGTCGCGCTTCGAACGCGTCGAGGAACTTCCACTTCTCATCCTGCTTCGGGGTGTCGGCCTCGCCGGAGTGCACGTAGGCGCTGACGACGGTGAGCGGACGGTCGCCGATCAGGAAGTCGGCCTCGATCCAGCGCCCCTTGGAGTCGAAGTCCTCCGGGCCGAAGTCCGCCCGGGAGGCGAGCGCGGGGAGGCGGCTGGCGATCGCGACGCCCGCTCGCCCCTTGGCCGTGGCCTCGTCGTGGACGAAGGTCCAGCCGGGGAGGGCGGCCTCGATGTGCTCGTCCTGCCCGCGCACCTCCTGAAGGGTGAGGATGTCGATGTCGGCGGCGTCCAGCCACGTGCTCATCCCGTTGCGGGCGGCCGCCCGGATCCCGTTGACATTGACCGAGGCGATACGCAGGTGAGGCATTCCTCCAGCCTAACGAGCACCGCCGACATCGCGGTTCTGACGGTGATCGAGCTCGGAGAGCAGGCGCTGCGCGAGAGGGGAGGTCGGGGGTGCGGGCGGGGGAGCAGAGGCCTCCAGTCGCGCGACCTCGTCCTCCGCCTCGCGGACGGCGTGCCCGGCCGCCCAGCTCCGATACCACGGGGCCTCGTCTTGCGCGGCTCGGGCGTCGCGCAATCGGATCCGTGCCGCCGCGAGCAGGGTGGCGTGCTCCGCCACCCGCCGCTCGGCCTCCGTCGGCAGCAGGAGCGGGAGGTCGCGGTCCTGGGCAGCGACGGCGATCCAGGAGGCGGCGACGAGCATGACCACCCCGTTCACCCGGAACCACAGCAGCAGCCCGACGAAGATCGCGAAGGTCGCCAGCAGGGGATTGGACGGCGTGTAGCTCAGGAGGAACCCGACCCCGAACTGCAGCACCGTCATGGCCGCGCCGCCGAGGAGGGCGCCCGGCCAGATGGTGCTCCAGTGCAGCGAGGTGCCGGTGAGGAAGCGCACCATCGCCGCCAGCGCCCCCGTCAGCAGGACGAACGACACGAGCACCGTGCCGATCCGGATGCCGAGGTTGAGGCCGTCCGATCCCGCGTCCCAGCCGAGGAGCGAGAGCACCCAGCTCAGCACGGCGGCGCTGGCCGAGCTGAGGGCGGAGCCGAGGATCAGCGAGACACCGAAGATGAGGGCGGCGAGGAGGTCGCGCGCTTTGAGGAGGAGGTAGCTGCGGCGGTCGGGCTCGAGGCCGAAGATGTCCCGCACGGCTCGCCGGGAGAAGGTCACCCAGCCGATCGCCGTCCAGATGACCGTGCCGAGCGCGATGAGGCCGGTGATTCCGAGGAACCCGGTGGTGTTCGACGCGATCTCCTGCACCTGTGCGGGCGTGAAGACGCCGCCCTCGTCGAGGATGAGGTTCGGGATGTAGTTGTTGATGATGTCGATGAGCCCGTTCACGGCCTCCTCGCTGCCGCCGAGCCAGAGCCCTGTGATGGCGAACGCGAGGTAGACCGCGGCGAAGATGGCGAACAGCGCCTGGTAGCTCACCCCGGCGGCGAGCAGGAAGCCGTTGTGTTGCAGGAAGTGACGCCACACCCGCACCGGGAAAAGACCGAGGGTCCGCCGCGTCAGCGCGGTCGCGCGCTCGACCGCGGCATCGAGGCGACCATCGGTCGCCGAACCGGGCTCGGACACGCCCCCACCCTACCCAAGACCGATCACGCCCTTCCGCGAGAACAGGCACAGACGCGAGAACAGGCGGCCCCGTCCGGGACCGCCTGTTCTCGCGTGAATGCCTGTGTCGGCGCGTCAGGGACGGCCGCGGAGGACCGCCTGCTTGACCTCGGCGATGGCCTTGGTGACCTCGATGCCGCGGGGGCACGCCTCGGAGCAGTTGAAGGTCGTGCGGCAGCGCCAGACGCCTTCCTTGTCGTTGAGGATGTCGAGGCGGACCGCAGCGTTGTCGTCACGCGAGTCGAAGATGAAGCGATGCGCGTTGACGATGGCCGCCGGGCCGAAGTACTGTCCGTCGGTCCAGAACACCGGGCATGACGAGGTGCACGCGGCGCAGAGGATGCACTTGGTGGTGTCGTCGAAGATCTCGCGGTCGGCGATGGACTGCGTGCGCTCCTTGCCCTTCTCCGGCACGGAGTTCGCGACGAGGAACGGCTGCACCTCGCGGTACGACGCGAAGAACGGCTCCATGTCGACGACGAGGTCCTTCTCCAGCGGCAGGCCCTTGATGGCCTCGACGTAGATCGGCTTCGAGATGTCGAGGTCCTTGATCAGCGTCTTGCACGCCAGGCGGTTGCGGCCGTTGATGCGCATGGCGTCGGAGCCGCAGATGCCGTGGGCGCAGGAGCGCCGGAAGGTGAGCGAGCCGTCGACCTCCCACTTGATCTTGTGCAGGGCGTCGAGGACGCGGTCGGTGGAGTAGAGCTCCACGTCGTAGTCGACCCAGTGCGGCTCGGCGTCGATCTCCGGGTCGAACCGACGGATGTTGAAGGTGACGATGAAGGACTGGATCCCGGTCTCTTCCGTCGTGTCTGCCGGGGCCTCGGCGAGGGCGTTGGACATGCTCAGTACTTCCTCTCCATCGGCGGGTAGTTGAACTCGCCCTTGTCGTTCTTGGTGAAGACGACGGGCTTCCAGTCGAGCTTGATGTGGTCGCTCGGGTCGGAGGAGTGCGGGTCGCCCGTGAGGTACGCCATGGTGTGCTTCATGTAGTTCTCGTCGTCGCGCTTCGGGAAGTCGTCGCGCATGTGGCCGCCGCGGCTCTCCTCGCGGTTCTGTGCGGCGTAGACGACGACCTCGGCGATGTCGAGCAGGAAGCCCAGCTCGACCGCCTCGAGCAGGTCGGTGTTGAACCGGTGGCCCTTGTCGTCGACGTGCACGTTCTTGTAGCGCTCACGGAGCTCGGCGATCACGCCGAGGACGTGCTGGAGGGATTCGTGCGTGCGGAACACCTGCGCGCCCTTGTCCATCTCGTCCTGCAGCGTCTTGCGCAGTACGGCGATCCGCTCGGTGCCCTGGTTGTTGCGCAGGCCCTCGAGCATGTCGGAGACGAACGCCGCGGGGTTCTCCGGAAGCGGGACGAAGTCCGCCGTCTTGACGTACTCCACCGCGTTGCGACCCGACCGCTTGCCGAACACGTTGATGTCGAGCAGCGAGTTCGTGCCGAGACGGTTGGCGCCATGCACCGAGACGCAGGCGCACTCACCGGCGGCGTAGAGGCCGGGGACGACGGTGTCGTTGTCCGCGAGCACCTCGCCGTTGTTGTTCGTGGGGATGCCGCCCATGGCGTAGTGCGCGGTCGGCATGACGGGCACCGGCTCGACGACCGGGTCGACGCCCAGGTACGTGCGGGCGAACTCGGTGATGTCCGGGAGCTTGGTCTCGAGCACCTCGGCGCCCAGGTGCGTGCAGTCCAGCAGCACGTAGTCCTTGTGGGGACCGGCGCCGCGGCCCTCGGCGACCTCCTGGACCATGCAGCGCGCGACGATGTCTCGGGGCGCCAGGTCCTTGATGGTGGGGGCGTAGCGCTCCATGAACCGCTCACCGGAGGCGTTGCGGAGGATCGCGCCCTCACCGCGGGCGCCCTCGGTGAGGAGGATGCCGAGGCCGGCGAGACCGGTCGGGTGGAACTGGAAGAACTCGAGGTCCTCGAGGGGGAGGCCCTTGCGCCAGACGATGCCCACGCCGTCGCCGGTGAGCGTGTGCGCGTTGGAGGTCGTCTTGAAGATCTTGCCGAAGCCGCCGGTCGCGAAGATCACGGCCTTGGACTGGAAGACGTGCAGCTCGCCCGTGGCGAGGTCGTACGCGACGACGCCGGCGACCTGCGTCGCCCCCGCCGCGTCCTTCACGGTGATGAGGTCGAGCACGTAGAACTCGTTGAAGAAGTTGATGCCGAGCTTGACGCAGTTCTGGAACAGCGTCTGCAGGATCATGTGGCCGGTGCGGTCGGCGGCGTAGCACGCGCGTCGGACCGGGGTCTTGCCGTGCTCGGCCGTGTGGCCGCCGAAGCGGCGCTGGTCGATCTTGCCCTCAGGGGTGCGGTTGAAGGGGAGGCCCATGTTCTCGAGGTCGATGACCGCGTCGATGGCCTCCTTCGCGAGGATCTCCGCCGCGTCCTGGTCGACGAGGTAGTCGCCGCCCTTCACGGTGTCGAAGGTGTGCCACTCCCAGGAGTCCTCCTCGACGTTCGCGAGGGCCGCCGCCATGCCGCCCTGCGCGGCACCGGTGTGCGAGCGCGTGGGGTACAGCTTGGAGATCACGGCCGTCTTCGCGCCGGGGCCGGCCTCGATGGCCGCCCGCATGCCGGCGCCGCCGGCGCCCACGATGACGATGTCGAACTGGTGGTAGTGCACGCCGTCACGGACGACGGAATCCTGCGTCTGGGTAGTCACTTCTCGTTTGCCTCTTCTTCTAGCCCTGCGCCTGGCAGGTCTCCCACAGCGTGCTCGACTCGGTCACACCCAGGCACGGGTCGAACGTGAAGACGACCAGGGTGCCGAGGAGGATGAGCAGGCCCGCGGCCAGGCCGAGGGCCCAGACGAGCGCCTTGCGCGCGGTGGGGTTGGTCACGTAGTCGTTCACGATCGTGCGCATGCCGTTGGCGCCGTGGATGAGGGCGAGCCAGAGCATCAGCACGTCCCACCACTGCCAGAACGGCGTGGCGAACTTGCCGGCGATGAAGGCGAAGTCGAGGGCGTGGATGCCCTCGCCGACCATGAGGTTGACGAAGAGGTGGCCGAAGATCAGCACGACGAGCACGACGCCCGAGACGCGCATGAAGACCCAGCCCCACTTCTCGAGGTTGATGCCGCGCTGACGGCGGGCGGGAGCGGCGACGGTCTGCGCGCTCATCAGTGTCCTCCTCCGAAGCCGGCGAACGCGAGCATCAGGTGACGCGGCACGAAGCCGGCCATGATGATGCCCCACACGAGCAGCACGCCCCAGAACAGCTGGCGCTGGTACTTGGCGCCCTTCGACCAGAAGTCGACGGCGATGATGCGCAGGCCGTTCATGGCGTGGAACACGATGCCCGCCACGAGCACGACCTCGCCGATCGCCATGACCGGGTTCTTGTATGTGCCGATGACCGCGTCGTACGCCTCCGGCGAGACCCTGATCAGCGCCGTGTCGAGCACGTGCACCAACAGGAAGAAGAAGATGGCGACTCCGGTGATGCGGTGAAGCACCCACGACCACATGCCTTCGCGACCCCGGTAGAGGGTGCCGCGGGGGGTCTTGGACGTGGTTTCCGAAATCGACGGTGTCAAGCGAGCGCTTGTGGACACGGTCGTCCTCCCTGGATCGATGTGTTTCGGTCGCGTGCGCTGCTTCGTCCACATCTGGCCTGGAGGAGGGTCAGGCACGCCCGATCGGAGTCCATCCTATTCCCGTGCGGACGCCGCGGGCGACGAAGGGGAGCCTAAGTCGAACCCGCCGCTACGCTGGCCTGCATGAGCGAGCCGATCGAAGACTTCTATGCGGTCATCCCCGCCGGTGGCATCGGCAGTCGGCTGTGGCCGCTGTCCCGCGCGGACGCCCCGAAGTTCCTGCACGACCTCACCGGCTCCGGCCATTCGCTGCTGCGCGATACGTGGGACCGGCTGGAGCCGCTCGCCGGACCGGACCGGATCGCGGTGGTCACCGGCCGCGCCCACCGAGCTGCGGTGGAGGCGGAGCTGCCCGGCATCGCCGACCTCAACGTCTTCCTGGAATCCGAGCCCCGCGAGTCCGCGGCGGCGATCGGGCTGGCCGCGGCCGTGCTGCATCGGCGCAACCCGGACGTGATCATCGGCTCGTTCAGCGCGGACCACGTCATCCGGGGCACGCGGGTCTTCGAGTTCGCCGTCCGCGACGCCGTCGAGGTCGCCAGGGAGGGCTACATCTGCACGATCGGCATCGCGCCGACCGAGCCGGCGGTCGGCTTCGGCTACATCAAGAAGGGGCCGGAGCTGGTCGTGGAGCGCGCCAGGGAGGCGGCCCTCGTCGAGAGCTTCGTCGAGAAGCCGGATCTGGAGACGGCCAGGGCCTACCTCGCCGAGCGCACCTACCTGTGGAACGCGGGCATGTTCATCGCGAAGGCGAGCGTCCTGCTGGACGAGCTCGCGGCCAACGAGCCCGACCTGCACGCCGGTCTTCTCGAACTCGCCGAGGCCTGGGACGACCGGGAGCTCCGCGGGCCCGCCGTCGACCGCATCTGGCCACGGCTGAAGAAGATCGCGATCGACTACGCCGTCGCGGAGCCGGCGGCGCGGCGCGGGCGTCTCGCCGTGGTCCCCGGGCACTTCGACTGGGACGACGTGGGGGACTTCGCGTCGCTGACGAAGCTCATCACGAACGGCCGCAAGAACGACCTCGCCGTCCTCGGGCCCCGCGCCCGGGTGCTGACCGACGCGGCCAGCGGCATCCTCGTCAGCCAGACCACCCGCGTGATCAGCCTGGTGGGGGTGCAGGACATCGTCGTGGTCGACACCCCCGACGCGCTCCTGGTCACGACGGTCGAGAACGCGCAGCGGGTGAAGGGCGTGGTGGAGTCGCTCAAACTCAACGGCCAGGGCGACGTGCTCTGATGAGCAGCGCTCCGTGCTCATCGGCAGGGTTGATTTCAGCTTTGTAACCATTGGCCCGGCCGCCCGGGGCCGACGTGCACGAACGTCGAAACACTAGGTAACTTTGATCGATCCGCGATGGCCGCGGGTTCGTTGAGGGAGGCATCCGTGACCATCTCCACCACCAAGAAGCTGCTCGGCGCGACGGTCGCCGCCGGTGTCGTCTTCGCTCTTGCCGGCTGCGGTCAGGCGCCGACCGACGAGTCCGAGGGCGGATCCGCCCCCGTCGACTCCGACTTCAAGCCGTGCCTCATCTCCGACGCCGGCGGCTGGAACGACAAGTCGTTCAACCAGTCGGCCAAGGAGGGCATGGACAGCGCCGCCGACGAGCTCGGCATCAAGCCGCTGGAGTTCGAGTCCGCCAACGACAACGACTACGCGCCGAACCTCGAGACCGCCGTCTCCGAGGGCTGCTCGCTCATCGTCTCGGTCGGCTTCAAGCTGTCCGCAGCCACGGTCGAGTCCGCGCTCGCGAACCCCGAGATCGACTACGCGATCATCGACGACTGGGCTGACAACGACTTCGACGGCACCACCGACGCGCCGAACATCAAGCCCCTCGTCTTCGACACCGCTCAGGCTGCCTACCTCGGCGGCTACGCCGCGGCCGCCTGGTCCGCAGAGGCCGGCGTGAACAAGGTCGGCACCTTCGGCGGCATGCAGATCCCGTCGGTCGCCGTCTTCATGGACGGCTACCAGCTCGGTGTCGAGAAGTACAACGAGGACAAGTCGGCCGACGTCCAGGTCTTCGGTTGGGACGCCGCCACCCAGAAGGGCTCCTTCACGGGCGGCTTCGACGCCAACGACACGGCCAAGCAGACCGCCCAGGGCGTGCTCGACCAGGGTGTCGACGTCATCCTCCCCGTCGGCGGCCCGGTCTACCAGAGCGCCGCAGCGGCGATCAACGACAGCGGCAAGGACACGCTGATGCTCGGTGTCGACAGCGACCTCGCCGTCGCCGACCCCAGCGTCGCCGACATCACGCTCGTCTCCATCATGAAGGCCATCGACGTGGCCGTCCGCGACGCGACGCTCGCGGCCGCCGCCGGCGAGTTCGATCCGGAGCCCTACATCGGCACGCTCGAGAACGAGGGCGTGAAGCTCTCCGGCTTCGGCGACTTCGAGGCGGACCTGCCCGAGGGCCTCACGGACGAGCTGTCCGCTCTCCAGGAGCAGATCATCTCCGGCGACATCACGGTGGAGTCCGAGAACTCTCCCACCCGCTGAGTCGGAGCCGTACCCAGCACGGGGCGAGTGGCGCAGGCTGCCACTCGCCCCGCACTGTGGGCGGCGACGATTCTCCTCGGTGACTCTTCTGGATAAGGTGCAGATATGAAGCTCGAACTTCGCGGCATCACCAAGCGATTCGGCAGCCTCGTGGCGAACGACCACATCGATCTCGTGGTCGAACCCGGTCAGATCCACGCTCTCCTCGGCGAGAACGGTGCAGGCAAGTCGACGCTGATGAACGTGCTCTACGGCCTGTATCAGGCCGACGAGGGCGAGATCCTCCTCGACGACGTCGTGCAGCACTTCCGCGGCCCCGGAGACGCGATGGCCGCGGGCATCGGCATGGTGCACCAGCACTTCATGCTCGTGCCGGTGTTCACGGTGGCCGAGAACGTCATGCTCGGTCACGAGCAGACCAAGGGCCTCGGCACGCTCGACATCGCGAAGGCGCGCGAGCACGTGCGCGCGGTCGCGGCGCGGTTCGGGTTCGACATCGATCCGGACGCCGTCGTCGGCGACCTGCCCGTCGGTGTGCAGCAGCGCGTCGAGATCATCAAGGCGCTGTCCCGCGACGCCAAGGTCCTCGTCTTCGACGAGCCCACCGCGGTGCTGACGCCGCAGGAGACCGACGAGCTCATGGCCATCATGCGCCAGCTCCGGGACGAGGGCACCGCGATCGTGTTCATCACGCACAAGCTGCGCGAGGTGCGCGAGGTCGCCGACCGCATCACGATCGTCCGGCTCGGACGAGTGGTGGGGGAGGCCTCGCCGACCGCCACCAACGCCGAGCTGGCCTCGCTCATGGTCGGCCGCGCGGTCGAGCTGACCGTGCATAAGGAGGCGCCCCGCCTCGGCGAAGGCGGCCTGGAGGTCCGCAACCTCCGGGTGCTCACCTCGACCGGAGCCATCGTCGTGGACGACGTCGACTTCACGGTCCGCCCCGGTGAGGTCCTCGCCATCGCCGGTGTGCAGGGCAACGGCCAGACCGAGCTCGTCGAGGCCATCGTCGGCCTCGCCGCACGCGTCGAGGGGAACATCATCCTCGACGGTACCGAGCTCGTGGGCAAGAGCGTCCGCGGCATCCTCGACGCCGGTGTCGGGTTCGTGCCGGAGGACCGTACCGAGGACGGCCTCGTCGCCGGATTCTCGGTCGCCGAGAACCTCATCCTCGACCGCTCCGACGATCCCGCCTTCAGCCGGGCCGGGACGCTGCGTCGCGGCGCCCTGGAGGACTTCGCCAAGAAGCGCATCGCGGAATACGACATCCGCACGCAGGGCCCGGACACCCCCGCGGGAACCCTCTCCGGAGGCAACCAGCAGAAGGTCGTGATCGCGCGCGAGATGAGCCGGGAACTGCGGCTCTTCGTCGCGGCCCAGCCGACGCGCGGGGTCGACGTGGGCTCGATCGAGTTCATCCACAAGCGCATCATCGAGACGCGGGACGCGGGCATCCCCGTGATCGTCGTCTCGACCGAGCTCGACGAGGTCGCCGCCCTCGCCGACCGGATCGCGGTCATGTACCGCGGCACCATCGTCGGCATCGTCCCCGGTGACACGCCCCGGGAGACACTCGGACTCATGATGGCCGGAGCGGCCGATGCGGAGGTGACCGCGTGAGCGGCGCGACACCGGGTGCAGGAGACGTCACGAAGGGGCTGCCCCCCGAGCAGCTCCCGCCCAGCACGGGCCTGGCGGACGAGGTGCCCCCGCCCCCGCGCGGCAACGCCGTCCTCAAGGAGATCCTCCGCGGGAGTGCGGTCACGACGATCCTGGCGATCGTCCTCGCGCTCATCGTCGGCGGCATCCTCATCGCTTTCACAAACGAAGACGTGCAGCAGGCCTCCGGATACTTCTTCGCCAAGCCGAGCGACACGTTCGTCGCGGCATGGAACGCGGTCTACAACGGCTACGAGGCGCTGTTCCGCGGAGCGATCTTCAACGCCCGCGGCGCCGACTTCGCCGCGCAGATCCGACCGCTGACGAACACGCTGGGCTTCGCGGCTCCGCTGATCGCCGCCGGTCTGGGCGTCGCGCTCGCCTTCCGCGTCGGCCTGTTCAACATCGGTGCCCGCGGTCAGATGCTCGTCGGCGTCGCGGTCGCGGCCCTGCTGACGTTCAACCTCGACCTGCCGATCTGGTTCCACCTGCCCGTCACCCTGCTGGCCGGTATCGCCGGCGGTGCGCTCTGGGGCGGCATCGCCGGTCTCATCAAGGCACGCACGGGCGCGCACGAGGTGATCCTCACGATCATGCTCAACTACATCGCGTACTACCTGCTGCTGTGGATGATCCGCACGCCGGGGCTCCTGCAGAAGCCGGGGACCAATCAGGCGCTGGGTTCTGCGACGCCCGAGAGCGCGCAGTTCCCGACCCTGCTCGGCCCGCAGTTCCCGCTTCTGGACCTCGGCTTCGTCATCGTGGTCATCGCGACGGTGTTCGTGTGGTGGCTCATCGAGCGCTCCTCGCTGGGCATGCGCATGCGCGCGGTGGGGGAGAACCCGCACGCCGCTCGCGCCGCGGGCATCAGCGTCAAGCGCGTCTACGTCTACGCGATGCTCTTCGCGGGTGCCCTCGCCGGCCTCGCCGGCATGAACCAGCTCCAGGGCGCCGTCACCACCGGCGTCACCGAGACCATCGACGCCGGCATCGGCTTCGACGCCATCACGGTCGCCCTCCTCGGACGCAGCCGCGCGTGGGGGACCTTCGCGGCCGGGATCCTGTTCGGTGCCCTCAAGGCGGGCTCGTTCTCGATGCAGGCGCAGGACATCCCCGTCGACATCGTGCTCGTCGTGCAGTCGCTCGTCGTGCTGTTCATCGCCGCGCCGCCGCTGCTGCGCACGGTGTTCTTCCTCCCCAAGTCCGACGCAGAGAAGGCGGCGAAGGCGAGAGCCAAGGCCGCGAAGAAGGCGGTGACGGCATGATGTCGCTCGTGCAGACCGAAGCCGCCGACGGCACGGTGCAGCTCGCCACCGTCCGGGAGCGTCACCTCAAGGCACCGATCAGCCTCGCGATCGTCACCGCGCTGCTGGCCGTGCTCTTCCTCGCCGTGCCGCGCAGCGGCACCAGCACCTTCCGCCTCGGCGACCGCACGTCGGCCTTCGAGCTCCCCGACGTGGAGCTGCCCACCGCGCCGACCTTCTGGGTCGTCTTCGCCGTGCTCGTCGTCCTCACGGTCGCAGCGTTCCTCCGGGCGTGGACGTACCGCGCCCCGTCGATCTGGCTCATGGTGGTCTACGGCGTGCTCGCGGTCTTCGCGTTCCTGGTCTGGGCCGCAGCCGGGGGCCTCGTCCCCGTCACGAGCCTGCTGTTCGGCGCCGTGTCGCTGTCGGTGCCGCTCGTGTTCGGCGCGCTCGGCGGCGTCATCGGCGAACGGGCCGGTGTCGTCAACGTGGCCATCGAGGGGCAGCTGCTCCTCGGCGCCTTCTCGGCGGCGCTGCTGTCCAGCATCACCGGCAACGCTTTCGTCGGCCTGATCGGCGCCATGATCGGCGGCGTGCTCGTCGCGAGCGTGCTGGCGGCGTTCGCCATCAAGTACCTCGTCGAGCAGGTCATCGTCGGTGTCGTGCTCAACGTCCTCGTCACCGGGCTCACCGGATTCCTCTACGGAGCGCTCCTCGCCCCGAACGAGGCCGAGCTGAACACCCCGGTCCGCTTCTCCCGCATCGAGATCCCGGTGCTGAGCGACATCCCGATCATCGGTCCGGTGCTGTTCAACCAGACCTTCATCGTGTACCTCATGTTCATCACCGTGGCCGTCGTCGCGTGGGGCCTGTACCGCACCAAGTGGGGCCTGCGCCTCCGCGCGGTGGGCGAGCACCCGCAGGCGGCCGACACGGTCGGCATCCGGGTCAACCCGACCCGCTTCTGGAACGTGCTGCTCGCGGGCGCGATCGCCGGCATCGGTGGTGCGTACTTCACGCTCGTGTCGGTCCCGCAGTTCGGCAAGGAGATGACGGCAGGTCTCGGCTTCATCGCCCTGGCCGCCGTGATCTTCGGCCGCTGGGACCCGATCCGCGCGACGCTCGCCGCCCTGCTCTTCGGATTCGCGACGAACCTGCAGAACCTGCTCTCGATCCTGAAGACGCCGATCCCCGGCGAGTTCATGCTCATGCTGCCGTACGTCGTCACGCTGCTCGCGGTCGCCGGATTCGCCGGTCAGATCCGGGGCCCTGCCGCCAGCGGCAAGCCGTACATCAAGTCGTAGAACCCGCAGGGAAGAAGGAACCACCAACCATGACGGACATCGACTGGGATGAGCTGCGGCAGGTCGCCGCGGATGCCATGACCAAGGCGTACGCGCCGTACTCGCGCTACCGCGTGGGAGCGGCGGCTCTCGTCAGCGACGGGCGGATCGTCGCCGGCTGCAACGTCGAGAACGCCTCCTACGGCGTCACGCTGTGCGCCGAGTGCGCGCTCGTGGGCGATCTGTTCATGTCCGGCGGCGGGCAGCTCGTCGCCTTCGTGTGCGTCAACAACGACGGCGAGACGATCATGCCGTGCGGCCGGTGCCGCCAGCTGCTGTTCGAGCATGCGGTACCCGGCATGCTGCTGGAGACCGTCTCCGGCATCCGCACGATCGACGAGGTGCTGCCCGACGCGTTCGGGCCGCGCGACCTGGAGGACGCACGATGACCGCGGGACAGGCTCAGGGAGCCATCGAGCAGTTCGACGCGATCGACGTGATCCGGGCCAAGCGCGACGGAGGCGTGGTCCCGGAGCCGGCCCTGCGCTGGATGGTGGACGCCTACACGCGCGGCTACGTGTCCGACGCGCAGATGGCCTCCTTCGCGATGGCGATCTTCCAGCGCGGCATGGAGCGCGATGAGATCCGCGTGCTCACCGACGCGATGATCGCTTCCGGGGAGCGGATGAGCTTCGCGACTCTCGGCAAGAAGACCGTGGACAAGCACTCCACGGGTGGCGTGGGCGACAAGATCACCCTGCCGCTCGCGCCCCTCGTCGCCTCGTTCGGCGTGGCGGTGCCGCAGCTCAGCGGCCGCGGCCTCGGCCACACCGGCGGCACGCTCGACAAGCTGGAGTCCATCCCCGGCTGGCGCGCTGCGCTCAGCAACGAGGAGATGTTCGCGCAGATGCAGGGCGACGTCGGGGCCGTGATCTGCGCCGCGGGGTCGGGTCTCGCGCCCGCCGACAAGAAGCTCTACGCGCTCCGCGACGTCACCGGCACCGTGGAGGCCATCCCGCTGATCGCCTCCAGCATCATGTCGAAGAAGATCGCCGAGGGGACCGACGCTCTCGTCCTGGACGTGAAGTTCGGTTCCGGCGCCTTCATGCAGGACATCGACAGGGCTCGGGAGCTCGCGCGCACGATGGTGGCGCTCGGCACGGACTCCGGTGTCGCGACCACGGCACTTCTGACCGATATGAACGTTCCCCTGGGCCGCGCGATCGGCAACGCCAACGAGGTCCGCGAGTCGGTCGAGATCCTCGCCGGCGGGGGACCCGCCGACGTCCGGGAGCTGACCGTCGCGCTCGCGAGGGAGATGCTCGCCCTCGCCGGTCAGCCTGACGCCGACGTGGAGGCAGCGCTCGACGACGGCCGCGCCATGGACACGTGGAAGGCGATGATCCGTGCGCAGGACGGCGACCCCGACGCGGCCCTCCCGGTCGCGCGGGAGACGCACGTCGTCACGGCGCCCGCGGACGGCGTCGTGACCCGCATGGACGCGCTTCCCTTCGGCATCGCCGCCTGGCGTCTGGGCGCCGGGCGTGCGCGCGCGGAGGACCCGGTGATCTTCGAGGCGGGGATCGATCTGCATGCGAAGCCGGGGGACCGGGTGTCGGCGGGGCAGCCGCTGTTCACGCTCTCGGCAGCCGACGAGGCGCGCTTCCCCCGGGCGATCGAGGCTCTCGAGGGCGCCTGGGAGCTCGGCGACGAGGCTCCGACCGTGGGACCGATCGTCCGCGAGCGCATCACGGCGTGAGGCCCGGGCGCTAGCCTGGACGAACACCCCGCGACCGAGAGGATCCCCATGTCGATCGATGCGAGCGGCGACGTCGCCATCCAGGGCGTCTCCCTGCGGAGTCTGCCGAAGGTGTCGCTGCACGACCACCTGGACGGCGCGGTGCGCCCGGCCACGATCATCGAGCTCGCCGACGCGATCGGTCTCGAGGTCCCGGCATCCGACCCTGCCGCGCTCGGTTCGTGGTTCGCGAAGAAGAGCGACGCGGGATCGCTGGTGGAGTACCTGAAGACGTTCGAGCTCACCACCGCGGTCATGCAGACCCGTGAGGGGCTGACGCGCGTCGCGCGAGAGTTCGTCCAGGACCTCGCGGCGGACGGAGTCATCTACGGTGAGATGCGCTGGGCGCCGGAGCAGCACCAGGCGCGCGGTCTCTCGCTGGAGGACGCCGTCGAGGCGGTGCAGCAGGGCATCGAGGAGGGTGAGGACGCTGTCGACCGCGACGGCCGCAGCATCCGCGTCGGCCAGCTCCTCACCGCGATGCGGCACACCGACCGGGCGCGGGAGATCGCCGAGCTCGCGGTGGACTTCCGCGGACGGGGTGCCGTGGGCTTCGACATCGCCGGCCCCGAGGACGGCTTCCCTCCGTCGGACCACCGCGCGGCCTTCGACTACCTCGCCGAGAACTTCTTCCCGGTGACCGTGCATGCGGGGGAGGCAGCCGGGCTCGCCTCGATCCGCTCCGCCCTCCTGGACGGGCGTGCGCTCCGACTCGGACACGGCGTGCGCATCGCGGAGGACCTCGAGGTCGTCACGCAGGAGGGCGACGAGGTGCAGGTGCGCTTCGGCGACCTCGCCCGCTGGGTGCGCGATCGGGAGATCCCGTTGGAGCTCTCCCCGTCGTCGAACCTGCAGACCGGAGCCGTCGCGGCGTGGGGGCAGACCCTCGCCGATCATCCGTTCGACCTGCTGTACCAGCTCGGGTTCGCGGTGACGGTGAACGTGGACAACCGCACCATGAGCGCGACCTCCCTCACGCGGGAGCTGGCGCTGCTCGTGCAGACGTTCGAGTACGACCTCGACGACCTCGAGGCCTTCCAGTTCAACGCCGCCGCTGCGGCGTTCCTCCCCGTCGAGGAGCGCGAGGAGCTCGTCGAGATGATCGCCGAGGGCTTCGGCGCCTGACCCGGCGGCCGACACGACCCGTCGCGGCCGACACGACCCGTCGGCACGGCCGGAACGGGAGGCGGGACGCGAGGATGGGGGCATGCCCGCCTCCGTCTTCCTCGCCGGTCCCGCCTCGTGGAACCGGATGGTCCTGCTCGACCGGCTCCCCGAGCCCGTGCCCCACATGCAGTTCGCGCAGGCGAGCTGGGAGACGGTCGGCGGCACGAGCGCCGGCAAGGCGCTGAGCCTGACGACGCTGGGGCGGCCGGTCGTGCTGCATGGCATCGCCGGAGAGGACGAGGACGGGCTGCGCGTCCGCGAGGCGCTGCAGGCGGCCGGAGTGGTCGCGCACTGGACGGACGGGATCACCGAGCGGCACCTCAACCTGATGACGCCGCGCGGTGAGCGGGTGTCGCTGTACCTCTCGACCCCGGCGGAGACGACGGGGGAGGCGGACGGGGCGCACGCGGCGGAGATGGCTGGAGCCGACGCCGTCGTCCTCGACCTGGCCGCCGAGCCGCGACGGCTGCTCCCGCTCGCAGTGGCCAGCGGCACGCCGCTGTGGGTCGACGTGCACGACTACGACGGCGTCGGGGAGTACCACCGGCCGTTCCTCGCGGCAGCCACGGCGGTCTTCTGCAACGCGGACCGGCTGGACGCGCCGGTGGAGTTCCTCCGCGCCGTCGTCGCGGAGGGAGCGGCGTTCGCGGTGTGCACGCTCGGCGCCGAGGGAGCGGTCGCGGTGGGGGCGGACGGTGCCGAGTTCCGGGTGCCCGCCGTGCCGACCACCGTCGTCGACACCAACGGCGCCGGCGACGCGTTCTTCGCGGGCGTCCTCGACGCGCGGCTGGGAGGCGCGGACCTGGCGTCGGCGCTCTCGGCGGGCGCACGCTCGGCCGCCGGAGTGCTGACCACCCGGCATCTGCACCCGCTGCTCGACCCGATCCTCGGGGATCCGCGGGCGGCCTAGGGCGCGACCTGCTCCAGGAACCCGCCGACGACCTCGGTGACCTCGGCGTCCATCTCGTCGTCGTCGATCGTCGGGGTACCGTCGCCGGACTGGGGTCCGTAGTCGCCGAAGGAGGCGTGGGAGGCGCCGTCGATCTCGACGAACTCGGCGTCCGCGGGGAGCTCGGAGCGGGCGTCCGCGATCTTCTCGGGTGTGGAGAGACCATCCTCGCTGCCGGAGACGCTCAGCACCGGGAGGTCGGTGCCTGCGAGGTCGGTCGCGCAGTAAGAGGCGAAGAGGACGAGGGCATCGGCGTCCGTCGCGAGTTGACAGGCGCGCACCCCGCCGAGGGAGTGGCCGCCCACGGCCCAGACGCCGACGTCGGGCGCGGCGCTCGTGAACGAGTCGAGTCCGCGGGGATCGAAGAACGCCAGATTGAGCCAAGGCCGCGTGATCACGACCGTGGTGCCCTCCGCCGCGAGCCCCTGGAGGATCGACGCGTAGGCCCAGGGGTCGACCTTCGCGCCGGGGATGAAGACGAGCCCCCGGTCGGAGGAGCCGTCCGCGGGCTCCAGGACGATCCCCTCATCGGCATCGGTCACCGTGATCGCCGGGTTCTCGCGGACGGCGGTCAGCGGTGCGGGCTCCGCGTCCATGACGCCGACCTGGCTCCAGACGAGGACTCCGCCGATGGCGAGGAGGATGACGATCGCCACGCTCCACAGGACTCGCTTCAGGACGCGGCGCCGGGGCTTCTTCTGCACAGCAGCAACGCTACCCCGGCCCCGACGCCGCGTCCCTCAACCGGCGAGCGCCGCTTGACGGAGGGCCACGGCGTCGCGGACGGCGGGGAAGAGCGGGTGCTCCGGATCGAGGCCGGTGGTGCGGACGGTGAAGCCCGCCGCGTTCTCCGTGCGCAGAAGGGTCTGCAGCTCGACCGACTGCTCGTCGGCGGCGTCGTCGAACTCCAGCGCGGCGGCGACGGCGGCCACCAGGGCATCCGTCGGCAGTCCGTGCTCGGCTGCCATCGCCGCGGGGCCGATGAACCGCTCGTGCCGGGAGATCTTCCGCAGGGGCTGACGGCCGACGCGCTGCACGGTGTCCACGAGCTCCGGGTTCCGGAACCGCTCCAGGATGGTCGCACGGTACTGCGCGAGGTCTGCGGGGTCGAGCCCGTGCTCGACGACCAGCACCGCCGAGGTCTCCTCGAGGGCGGCCGACACCTGCGCGGCGATCGCGTCGTCCGCGAGGGCGTCCGAGATCCGCTCGATGCCCGCCCGTGCACCGAAGTACGCGGTGGCGGCATGACCGGTGTTCACCGTGAAGAGCTTGCGCTCGATGTACGGCGCGAGGTCGTCGACGAAATGGGCGCCGGGGATGCGCGGCGGGGTGTCGCCGAACGGCCGGGCCTCGATCGCCCACTCGAAGTACGGCTCGACGGTGACGTCGATGCCCCCACCGTCCGGCTGCGCCGGGACGATGCGGTCGACGGCGGTGTTCGCGAACACCGCACGCGCGAGGAGGACGTCGGCATCCGGCCCCGCCGCCGCGACGATCTCCTGCCGCAGCTGATCGGTGGCGCCGATGGCGTTCTCGCAGGCCATCACCTGCAGCGGCGCGGCCTCGGGGGAGCGCAGCGCGAGCCCGGCGACGATCGACGGGGCGACGAACCGCAGCACGGTGGGGCCGACGGCGGTCGTGACGACGTCGGCCGTCGCCACCTCCTCCGCGACCACGGCGGGGTCCGTGCGGCTGTTCACCGCACGGAACCCGGAGACGACGTGGTCGGTCCCTCCGGGTCCGGCTTCGTGCACGGTGTACGAGTCCGCCCGGTCGATCGCCTCCACGAGTGCGTCGGCGACGTCGCTGAACACGACCTCGTACCCGCCCTCGTGCAGGAGCAGGCCGACGAAACCGCGCCCGATGTTGCCCGCCCCGAAGTGGACTGCCTTCATCCCTCGTTCACCTCCGAGAGGAGAGCGAACAGCTCGTCCGGCGTCGCCGCCGCTTCCAGCCGGGCGACGTCGTCCTCCTCCGAGAAGAGGATCGCGATGCGGGACAGGATGTCCAGGTGCTCATCGCCGACGCCGGCGATGCCGATCACGAACCTCGCCTGCTCGCCGTCCCAGTCGACGCCGCCGTCGTAGCGGACGACGGAGAGCGCGGACGCCAGGATCGTGTCCTTCGCCTCGTTCGTGCCGTGCGGGATGGCCAGGCCGTTGCCCATGTACGTCGACACGGTCTCCTCGCGCTGACGCATCGCATCGACGTACGCCGGGGTCACCGCACCGGCGGCGACGAGGATGTCCGTCGCCTCCTGGAGCGCGTCGTCCCGCGACGCGCCTCCCGGGTGGATGCGGACCTGCTCGGCTGTGAGAACGCTCATTCTTCGTCCTTTCGCTGTTCCTTGACCATCTCGACGACCTCGTCGTACTTCGGCGAGTTCATGAAGTTGTCCACCGAGACGTGCAGGGAGTCCGGCGACTTCGCCGTGGCCCGGTCGGTGAGCTGCTGCTGCGTGATGACCACGTCGGCGGCGCCGTCGAGGTTGGCGATGGCGGCGTTCGTGACGGTGATGCCCTCGATGCCGGCCTTCTTCAGCTTGTTCCGCAGCACGCTGGCGCCCATGGCGGACGAGCCCATACCGGCGTCGCACGCGAACACGATGGTCTCGATCGGGGCCGCCGCGACCGCAGTGGTGGCGGGAGCGGGCGTGGACTCCGGTGCCGCCGTCGCGGTCGAGGTGCGCAGGGCGTCCATCGCCGCGGACGACTTGCCCTTGTTCGCCTCGGTCTGCGCGATGGCCGCACCGAACGTGTCGCCCTCGGCGGCGAGGTCGCGCTTGCGCGAGGCCCGCAGGATGACGCCGGTGATGAGGAAGGTCACCGTCGCGGCGATGATGACCGACAGGTACACCACGAGGAGGTTGGCGACGCCGGGGCCGATGGCCGCGGCGGTCACGGCGATGATGCTGCCCGGGGCGGCCGGGAAGGCCAGTCCGCCACCGAGGACCATGTTCGTGGTGACGCCGGCCGCTCCACCCGCGATGAGCGCGAGGATCGTGGTCGGCTTGCTGAGAGCGTACGGGAAGTAGATCTCGTGGATGCCGCCGAAGAACTGGATGATGGCGGCACCGGGAGCCGAGGCCTTCGCGGCGCCGACCCCGAAGAAGGTGAAGGCGAGCAGCAGGCCGAGGCCGGGGCCGGGGTTCGCCTCGATGAGGAAGAGGATCGACTTGCCCGTCTCCGCAGCCTGCTCGATCCCCAGCGGGGTGAACACGCCGTGGTTGATGGCGTTGTTGAGGAACAGCACCTTGGCCGGCTCGACGATGATCGACACGAGCGGCAGCAGGTTGAGCGACACGAGCCAGTCGACGGCGGCGCCCAGCGCGGCGCTGATGCCCAGCATGACCGGACCGAAGGCGAAGAACCCGACGATGGCGAGGAGCATGCCCAGGATGCCGGCGGAGAAGTTGTTGACGAGCATCTCGAAGCCAGGGCGGATCTTGCCGTCCCACAGCCTGTCGACCTGCTTCATGATCCAAGCGGCGATCGGGCCCATGATCATCGCGCCCAGGAACATCGGGATGTTCGTGCCGACGATCACACCGACGGTCGCGATCGTGGCGACCACGCCGCCGCGCTCGCCGTAGACCATGCGGCCGGCCGTGTTCGCGATCAGGAGGGGCAGCAGGTAGGTGACCATCGGGCCGACCAGGCCCACGTAGGCCAGGATGTTGCCGTCTGCGCCTTCGGCGACCGCGGTCATCGCGCCTTGCCAGCCGAGGACGGCGGAGTCGCCGCCGCCGCCGATGATCTCGGCGACGCCGGCCCAGTGCCAGCCGAACGGGCTCTCGGCGCCGAAGAAGCCCTTCGGGATGAAGAGCATCGTGATGAAGCCCCAGGCGATGAAGGCCGCGATGTTCGGCATGATCATGCCGGAGAGGAACGTGCCGAAACGCTGCACGCCCACGCGGAGGCCACCGGGGGCGGTGGCGGCGGGTGACGTCGTCGTCATGATGTGGTCTCTTTCTGATGAGGGGGGAGTGCCGCGGCGAGGGTCGCCGCAGCGGTGCGGGCGGAGGGGGCGTCGTCCGCGGCGAGCGCGGCTTCCGCGAGGCGGAGGGCGTCGTCGCGAGTGCGGGCGGCGAGCGCCTGGCGGACGTCCGCGAGGGCGGACGGCGCCATGGAGAGGCTCGTCGCACCGAGCCCCACAAGGACGACCGCGAGCAGCGGGTCGGCCGCGGCCTCGCCGCAGATGCCGACCGGCTTGCCGAGGCGGGCACCGGCCGTGCCGACCTCGCGCACCAGCCGCAGCACCGCGGGGTGCCAGGGGTCCTGGAACGAGGCGACCGAGCCGAGCAGCCGGTCCGCGGCCATCGTGTACTGCGTGAGGTCGTTGGTGCCGATGGACGCGAAGTCGGCGTGGGCGAGGACGCGGTCGGCGAGCAGGGCGCTGGACGGCACCTCGACCATGACGCCGGCCGTCTTCAGGCCGTACTCGCGGGCGAGGCCTGTGAAATACACGGTCTCCTCGACGGTGGCCACCATGGGCGCCATGACCCAGAGATCGGCGTCGGTCGCGGCGTCGGCCTCGGCCAGCGCGGTCAACTGCTCGCGGAGGATGTCCTCGCTCGCGCGGAGAGCCCGCAGACCGCGCAACCCCAGGGCCGGATTCTCCTCGTGCGCGTCGTTGAGGAAGGCCAGGGGCTTGTCGGCCCCTGCGTCGAGCATCCGCACGACGACCTTCTTGCCGGGGAATGCCCCCAGGAGCTCGCGATAGGACTCCCGCTGCTGGGCCACGGTCGGCGCCTGCGACGCGGAGAGGAACAGGAACTCGGTCCGGAACAGCCCGACGCCCTCGGCCCCGCGTGCGACCGCGTCGGCGGCGTCGGCGGGCTTCCCCAGGTTCGCGAGGAGGGCGACCGGTGTGCCGTCGGCGAGCGCACCGGGCGTGAGCGGCGCGTCGTCCGCGACCAGTCTGGCCGCGGCGCGCTCGGCGGCGCGGCTGCGCTCCTCGGCGGTCGGTTCGCGGGTGATGACGCCTGCGGCGGCATCGACGATCACGGTCTCCCCGGTCGTCAGCGCGTGCCCGTCGCCGACGCCGACCACAGCCACGATGCCCTTCTCCCTGGCGAGGATCGCCGTGTGGGAGGTGGGGCCGCCGTCGGTGGTGACGAGGGCGAGCACCTGGTCGAGGTTCAGCAGCGCCGTGTCAGCGGGCGCGAGGTCGCGTGCCACGAGGACGAACGGGTGCCCGGGATCGGGCACGCCGGGGGCGTCCACCCCGCGCAGCCGGGCCAGCACCCGCTGCGCGATGTCGTCGAGGTCGGCGGCGCGCTCGCCGAGGTAGCCGCCGACGGCCTCGAGCGTGGCCCGGAAGCCCGCGAAGGCGTCGTGAACGGCCCATTCCGCGGTGGCCCCGGCATCGATCCTCGCGTCGACCTCGTCCTGCAGCGTCGGGTCCTCGGCGATCATCGCCTGCGCCTCCAGCACCTCCTGCGCGGCGCCGCCGGCGGCCTCGCCACGCTGCGTCAGCTCCTGCGCGACGACGGCGACGGCCTCGCGGACCCGCGCGCGCTCGGCATCGGCCCCGGCGGTGCTCGGGACGTTCTCGGGCGCGGGCAGCGCCTCGGTCATGCGGACGACCGGTCCCTGCGCGACGCCGAGACCGATGCCCACGCCTCGCAACGCGCTCATCCGGCCGCGTCCTGGTCGTGGTCGGTCGTCAGCAGCTCGGTGAGCGTGTCCAGTACGCCCTCGGCGCCGTCGCCGTCGGCCGTGAGCGTCACGTAGTCGCCGTGCTCGATGGCCAGCGCGATCACCCCGAGGATGCTCGCGGCGTTGACCGGCGTGCCGGAGTCCTTGGCGATCGTGACCGCGAGCCCGGAGTCCTTCGCGGCCTGCGCGAAGATCTTTGCGGGCCGGGCGTGCAGTCCGTGCGAGGAGCCGATGCGGACGGTGCGGGTGGCGGTCATGGTGTTCCTTTCGGGGCCCCGCCGGCGGCGGCGAGGGTCGACTGGGCGAGAAGAAGGGTGCGGACGCCGTCGCGGTCCGCGAACACGTCGTCCGGCAGGACGGCGACGGGCGCGCGGGTCAGGTCGCGGATGGCGTCGAGGCGCTCACGCAGATGCGGGCCCACGAGGACGAGGTCGTGTCCGCCGAGGGGGACGGTGCTCTCGACCCCGGCACCCGCATCCCAGTCCAGGCCTGCTGCCGCTGCGGCAGTGCGCAGGCGCTGAGCGACGAACGTGCTCGACGCGCCGGCGCCGCAGACCACGAGAATCCTCATCGATGTCACCCTTCCTGAGAACAGTCTGGGAAACGTGACCACGGCGGCACCAACACGTTCTCTTCCGCCCCTGCGGAATGCTCCTCGCCGCGCCCGTGTCGCCGGAGGCTGTCATCATGGAGAGCAGTCGGACAGTGCCGTCAGCACGGGAACTCGGAGGGACCATGTCGCGCCAGCGTCAGGACCAGCTCCTCGCCGCGCTGCTGCGCGAGGAGGGCTGGGCGACCGCAGGCACGCTGGCCGATCTCCTGGGTGTGACCCCGCGGAGCATCCGCTCCTACGTCGCGGCACTGAACGCCCGCACGCCGGGCGCCGCGGTCGTCGAGTCCGGCCCCGCGGGCTATCGGGCGGGCCCCGGCGCCCGCGGCGCGCTGCGCGTCCGGCAGGGCGGCGACTCCGCCCCGCGCGAACGGCTGCACGCCCTCGTCCGGCTGCTCCTGGACGAGCCGGAGGGGATCGACGTCTTCGACACCGCGGATGCGCTGCACGTGAGCGAGGCGACGCTGGAGGCGGACCTGGTCCGCGTCCGCGGTCTCCTCGACGGGGCCGACCTGACGCTCGACCGGGCCCGTGAGCGGGTGCGGCTCCACGGAGACGAGGCCGCCCAGCGCCGCCTGCTCAGCCGCCTCGCCCACGACGAGATGGACGACGCGTCGTTCCACCCGGAGATCTTCCGGCGGGCCCTCTCCGGGACCGCGGTCGATGCGCAGGCGGTCGGACCCTTCAAGTCGGCCCTCGTGCGCGAGCTCGGCGAACTCGGCTACTACGTCAACGAACTCGCGATCGCCGACGTGCTCCTGCACATCGCGATCGCCGCCGAGCGGGTGGCCGCCGGCCGTGCTCTCGAGGCACCCCCCGTGGGAGCTCGACCGGAGATCCCGCGGGTGGGAGCGGTGCTCGCCGGCCTCGCCGCCGAGCACTTCGCCGTGGTCCTGGGCGAGGGCGACAGCGGTCACCTCGCCTCCCTGGTCCTGACGCGGATCGTCGCGCCGGGTGGCGAGGCGGCGCAGGAGCTCGCCCGCAGCGGCGTCGCCCCGGACGTGGAGGCGGCGGTCAGAGCGGAGATCGCGCGGGCCGCGGAGGACTACCGCGTCGACCTCGTCGACGAGACGTTCGTGCTCCGCCTCGCGCTGCACGTGCAGAACCTCCTGCGCCGCGCCGAGGAGAGCGCCCTCACCCGGAACCCGCTGACCCGCTCGCTGAAGACGACCTATCCGATGATCTTCGAGGTGGCGGTGTCGATCGCGAGCGGTCTGCACGACCGGCTCGGCACGCCCATCCACGACGACGAGATCGCCTACATCGCCATGCACGTCGGGGGACGGCTGGAGCGGAGCCGCAAGGCGGAGTCCATCCTCACCGCGACCATCGTCTGCCCCGGCTACTACGAACTCCACGAACTCCTGCGTTCGAGCGTGGACCGCTCGCTGGGTTCCGCGATCGAGGTCACCAGCGTCGTCACCAACGTCGACCCGGACTGGGCGTCGTTCGACACCGACCTCGTGCTGAGCACGATCGAACCCGGGGCTTCCGGCGACCGGTTCGTGCGCATCCAGCCGTTCCTCACGGACGCCGACGTCGACCGCATCCAGCAGGCCGCAGGGCGGCTGCGCCGCGGTCGACGGCTCGCCCGACTCCGGGAGGAGCTCGCGCGCTACTTCCACCCCGATGCCTTCGTGCACCCGCTCCCTGACGAGGGCGAGGAGGCCATCATCCGGCGGCTCGGCGCGCCGCTGATCCGGGCCGGTCTGATCGGCGACGACTACGTGGAGAACACGATCGTGCGCGAGCGCATGTCCTCCACCGCGTTCACCGACGCGCTCGCCGTGCCGCACGCGCTGCAGATGACCGCGACCCGGACGGCGATCGCGCTCGGCGTCGCGGACGGGTCGGCGGCATGGGGGGACGGACGCGTGCAGGTCGTCGCGCTCGCCGCCTTCAGCGAGAGCGACAGGGCGGCTTTCCAGACCGTGTTCGAGCAGCTCGTCGAGGTGTTCAGCGAGCGGGAGAGCGTGCAGCGGATCGTCCGCCGCGGGGTGACCTTCGAGGGCTTCCTCGACGAGCTCGTCGCCGTGATCGACGGCTGAGACTCAGGCGTCGGGCGCGAGCACCAGGGCGAGCTGCGCGAGGACGCGCTCGGACGACGGACCCGGCGCCGTCTCCAGGGTCACGGCGTCCCCGGGGGCGAGGGCGAGGTCCATCACCGCGAGGACGCTGCGCAGATCCACGGCCGTGCCGCCGGCGGTGCGCAGCGTGACCGGGAGCTCGTGCGCCTGCGCGAGGCGCACGAGCTCCGCGACCGGTCGTGCGTGCACCCCGTTGTGGGCGCTGACGACGACGTGGCGGACGGGCATGGTCAGGAGCGCTCGTCCAGGAGGACCCGGACACCGGCCTCCAGCTCGGCGACGGCGGCCGCCGCACCCTCCGCGGAGTCGGCTGCGGCGTCGATGTAGACCTTGAGCTTCGGCTCTGTTCCGCTCGGGCGCACGATGACCCGGGATCCGTCGGAGAGCCGGTACCGCAGCACGTCCCCGGAGGGCTGCCCCGGTGCGCTCTGCAGCAGGTCCTCGGTCGACGCGATCGAGCGTCCGCCGATCTGCGTGGGCGGAAGCGAGCGCAGCGACAGCATCACCGTGCCGATGAGCGACAGGTCAGCCACCCGCACCGACACCTGGGAGCTCGCGAAGTGACCGTACGTGTCGCCCACCTCGCGGACGAGGTCGGCGAGGGTCAGCCCGCGCTCCTGCGCCTCGGCGGCCAGCCCGAGCACGGCGACCGCGGCGGAGATGCCGTCCTTGTCGCGCACGGTCTCGGGGTTGACGAGGTAGCCCAGGGCCTCCTCGAAGCCGAAGACGATGCCGGGAGCCCGCGAGATCCACTTGAACCCGGTGAGCGTCTCGTGGAAGTCCAACCCGTGGTGGGCGGCGATGGCGCCGAGCCCGGGGGAGGAGACGAGCGAGCACGCGAGCGAGGCTCCGGGAGTTCCGGCCGCGGCACGCGCGGCGCGGGCGCCGAGCAGCAGTCCGACCTCGTTGCCGGTCAGACGTCGCCAGCCGTCCGCGGCGGTGTCGTCGGGGACGGCCACGGCGAGCCGGTCGGCGTCCGGATCGTTGGCGAGGATGAAGTCCGCCTTCGCCCTCCGGGCCGTGGCGAACGCCAGGTCCATGGCGCCCGGCTCCTCCGGGTTGGGGAAGGACACCGTGCGGAACGTCGCGTCCGGGTGGAGCTGCTCGTCGACCACGATCGGCCGCGGGTAGCCGGCAGCGTCGAGGATGCGCGCGAACGTCTCCCAGCCGACGCCGTGCATCGCGGTGTAGACCCAGCGCAGGCGGCGGCCTGCCGCGGGTGCGGGGGCGACGGCCGCGGTGGCGGCGACGTAGGCCTGGACGAGATCCTCGCCCGCGGTCTCGTAGGCGGTGGACCGCGGCAGGGTCCGCACGTCTCCGCCGTCTGCGACGCGCTGGATGTGCGCAGCGATCTCGGCGTCGGCGGGAGCCACGATCTGCGAGCCGTGATCCGCGCCGCCGAGGTACACCTTGTAGCCGTTGTCGTCCGGCGGGTTGTGGCTCGCGGTCACCATCACGCCGGCGTCGGCGCCGAGGTGCCGCACCGCGAAGGCCAGCACGGGGGTGGGGAGCAGGCGGGGGAGCAGGATCGCGCGCAGGCCGGCACCGGCGAACAGCTCCGCGGAGTCCTGGGCGAACACCCGGGAGTTGCGGCGGCCGTCGTAGCCGATCACCACGGTCGGGGTCGCGCCCGCGGCCCGCTCGCGCAGATACGCCGCGAAGCCCGCCGCGGCCTGGGAGACGAGCACCCGGTTCATCCGGTTGCTTCCTGCCCCCAGGGCGCCGCGCAGTCCGGCCGTGCCGAACGCGAGACGGCTGCCGAAGCGGTCGTCGAGCTCCGCCGTGGCGGCCTCATCCCCGGAGGCGGCGCGAGTGATGATGCCGGCCAGCTCGTCGCGGGTCTGCGGGTCGGGGTCCTGGCGCAGCCAGGCGCGGGCCTGGGCGAGCCGCTCCTCGCTCACAGGGCCTCGACCACCCGGGCCAGCAGGTCGGAGATCACCGGCTCCGCCTCGCGTCCGGCCTCGATGACCTCGGCGTGGCTGAGCGGGGTCTGCTGGATCCCGGCCGCGAGGTTCGTGATGAGCGAGAACCCGAGGATCTCCATGCCGGCCTCGCGCGCCGCGATCGCCTCGAGCGCGGTCGACATGCCGACGATGTGGCCGCCGATGTGCTTGGCCATCTGCACCTCGGCCGGGGTCTCGTAGTGCGGGCCGCGGAACTGCGTGTAGACGCCCTCGTCGAGGGTGGGGTCGACCGTACGGGCGATGTCGCGCAGGCGCTTCGCGTAGAGGTCGGTGAGGTCGATGAACGTCGCGCCCTCCAGCGGGGAGTCGGCGGTGAGGTTGATGTGGTCGCTGATCAGCACGGGCTGGCCGGGCTTCCAGGTCTCCTTGATGCCGCCGGCGCCGTTGGTGAGCACCATGATCTTCGCGCCGGTGGCTGCGGCGGTGCGGACGCTGTGCACGACCCGGCGGACGCCGTGGTCCTCGTAGTAGTGCGTGCGGGCACCGATGACGAGGATGTTCTTCCCGCCGGGCGTCCGGATGCTGCGCAGCGTGCCGACGTGGCCCTCCAGAGCGGGCTTCGAGAACCCGGTGACCTCGGTGGCGGGGATCGTCGCCACGGTCTCGCCGATGAGGTCGGCGGCCTTGCCCCAGCCGCTGCCGAGCGTGAGGGCGATGTCGTGCTTCTCGACGCCGGTCAGCCGCGCGATGTCGGCGGCGGCTTCGGCTGCGACCTCGAACGGGTTCGCAGCGGGGTCGTCGAGGGGGTTGCTGTGGGTTTCAGGCATGGATCCACTCTAGGAAGTGGCAGGCTCCGGTGCCAGGATTGCGGAAGAATGGAGAGCATGTCTTCCACCACTTTCGAGCGCACTCAGCGCGTCGCCGTCCTCGGCGGCGGACCCGGCGGTTACGAGGCGGCCCTGGCGGCCGCCCAGCTCGGAGCGGAGGTCACCCTCGTCGAGCGCGTCGGTGTCGGCGGATCCGCCGTGCTCACCGACGTGGTGCCCTCGAAGAGCCTCATCGCGACGGCGGACGCCGCGGTCGCCATCTCCGAGGCCAGCGACCTCGGCGTGAACTTCTACGCCAAGGGCGAGAACGGCAAGCCCCTCAAGCCGGAGATCGCCATCAACCTCGCGGCGGTGAACAAGCGCCTCGTGGCGCTGGCCGGTCAGCAGTCCGAGGACATGCGCACCACCCTCCTCGACGCAGGCGTGCGCATCCTCTCCGGTCACGGCCGTCTGGAGGGTCCGAACGCCATCGTCGTCTCCACGGGCGAGCGGGGCACGGACTTCGACCGCGTCGAGGCCGACACCATCGTCGTCGCGGTCGGCGCCTCGCCGCGCGAACTCGACTCCGCCAAGCCCGACGGCAAGCGCATCCTCACGTGGACCCAGCTCTACGACATGAAGGCGCTGCCCGAGCACCTCATCGTCGTCGGCTCCGGCGTGACCGGTGCCGAGTTCGCCTCCGCCTACATGAACCTCGGGGCGAAGGTCACGCTCGTCTCCAGCCGCGAGCAGGTCCTCCCCGGCGAGGACCAGGATGCGGCGCGCGTGCTCGAGAAGGTGTTCAAGCGCGGCGGCATGCAGGTGCTGTCCAAGTCGCGCGCCGAGAAGGTCGAGGTCACCGGAGACGGTGTCACGGTGACCCTGTCCGACGGTCGCACTGTCGAGGGCAGCCACTGCCTCATGGCGGTCGGCTCGATCCCGAACACGGCCGGCATCGGTCTGGAGGAGGCCGGTGTCGAGCTCGACGACTCCGGACACGTCCGCGTGAACCGCGTCGCGCGCACCTCGGTGCCGAACGTGTACGCGGTCGGGGACTGCACGAACTTCTTCCCCCTGGCCTCGGTGGCCTCGATGCAGGGTCGCACGGCGGTGTTCCACGCGCTGGGCGACATCGTCATCCCGCTCGAGCTCATCAAGATCACCTCCAACATCTTCACCGCGCCGGAGATCGCGACCGTCGGCTACGGCGTCAAGGACGTGGAGGACGGCCTCGCGGACGGCATGGTCTACAAGCTCCCGCTCGCCGCCAACCCGCGCGCGAAGATGATGGGCATCAAGGACGGCTTCGTCAAGCTCATCGCGCGCAAGGGCTCCGGCACCGTGATCGGCGGCGTGATCGTGGCACCGAAGGCCTCCGAGCTCATCTACCCCATCGCGATCGCGGTCGAGCGTCGCCTCACCGTCGACCAGGTCTCCCGGGTCTTCGCCGCGTACCCCTCGCTCTCGAGCAGCATCACCGACGCGAGCCGCGCGATGCACCTCGTGAACATCTCCTGACCCGAGACCCCGCGCAATCGCCGAGACCCCGGGCTGCAGA